>JAGKWY010000066.1 GCA_021151625.1 Gammaproteobacteria bacterium
CCGTATGACCTCTCAAGTACGCGGTCTTGATCAAGCAATCCGTAACGCTAACGACGGTGTGTCTTTGATTCAAACCGCTGAAGGTGCGCTGTCAGAATCTACCAACATCCTGCAACGTATGCGCGAACTGTCCGTACAGTCAGCGAACGGTATTTATAGCTCTGGCGACCGCGCCACCCTGAATGCCGAGGTGCAACAACTCGTAAAAGAGTTGGATCGTATCGCCGACACCACTTCATTCAACGGTCAAAAACTGTTGGACGGTAAGTTGGGTAACGTAAGCCTGCAAGTAGGTGCAAGCGCGAACCAAACTATCGAATTCAAAGTTCAGGCGATGGATGCAAAAACCCTGGGTATGGGTTCTACCAGCGTGGATTTGTTAGGTTCTGAGTTCTCTTCACTGAGTCTGTTGGCAGGCGCTAATGACCTGAAAGATGGTGATGTTCTGATTAATGGTCAAACCATTGGTGACTTTGCCGGTTCAGTAGATACTCTTAATGACTTGATCGGAAACATCAATGAGAAAGTCGGTGGCGTAACTGCATCGGCCATGACCCAGTTGAATGGTTCTCGCGTTGGTAGCGGTATTATCGATAATGACGCCGGCCAAGGCTTGAACATTACCGTAACCGAATTGAACGGTGCCGTTCAGACTTATCAACTTCGTGAAAATACCACTACCATCGATGAACTGGCTGAAGCGATTAACCGTGTGTCTGGCGGTGCAGTAAATGCTTCTGTGGGTGACGATGGTGTACTGACCCTGGCTAATAATTCCGGTGCGACTATCGCGGTAGCAGCAGCCGGTGGTTTAGACCTGGCAACTTCGATTGGTATGGTTTCATCAGTTGGTGATGGCGTGTCTCAGACCGGTCAGTTGGTATTGACCTCTAATGATGACCGTCCAATCACCATTACCCGTGGCAACACAGGTACCCTGGAAGATCTCCATAGACTTGGTTTCCGTGAAAGTGGTAAAGGTGGCGTAATTGAAGGTGCTGGTATCACTACTGCCAACGCAGATACTGCGTGGGGTGTTGGCGACCTGACTATCAATGGTACTGTAATTAGTAACAAAGACACTGATAGCTTGTTAGGCAAAATTGACGCTATCAACAAGTCGACTTCAGAAACCGGTGTTACAGCGAATGCGTTCTCGACTGTTGCCATAGAAACCAGCGGTATGGATTTGGCCACTGCGTTTGCCGGTACCGCTACCACGTTAACCTTGAATGGTGTAGATGTAAGCCTTGCTACAGTGACTACTATTCAAGGCTTGGTCGATACCCTGAACGATGCCAGCAATACTACTGGTGTACGGGCAAGTGTCCAAGGTACCAAAGTGGTGTTGGAATCTGACCAAGGGCCTATGCGTTTCAGTAACAACACGGCGGGTAGTGGTGTGTTTGGGGGTACTACTGCCGGGGCGGGCTTCGTGGGCGCTACATTTACGGAGTTTATGGCCGACGGTACTAACGTAAACACCACCGGTAGTGCCGGTACGTCATTCAAAGTGGAAGCCGGTATCAAGTTAACCAGCTCTAGTGGTAACCCCATTAGTGTTGAGTTGGGTGTAAACGCTGCAGCTGGCGAAATCGGCATCCTCGAAGCTAACTCAACTGCGGGTGGCGCGTTCGGTTCAGCGATTGCCTCTATCAGCATCGATACCCAGGCTAATGCGCAGAAAGCCATCAAGGTAATCGACAATGCCTTGACGACAATCAACGATGTGCGTTCAAACCTCGGTGCGATCAACAACCGTTTGGACTTTACCGTATCTAACCTGGCAAACATCTCTGAGAAGACTTCTACTGCAAGGTCACGTATCACTGATGCTGACTTCGCGGCAGAAACTGCAAACCTCAGCCGTGCGCAAGTGTTGCAACAAGCGGCGTCTGCGATGTTGGCTCAGTCAAATGCGCGTCCACAACAAGTATTGTCTCTGTTGAGATAATAACTGGCTCTCTCCGGGCGGGTTAGTTACCGGCCCGGAGAAATTTTAGTGAGGAATAGGTTATGAATGACATCACTAAAGTTGCTTCGAATCCGGTTCCGGCGAAAGCCGTACCGGTTTCGTCGTTGCCTGGTAGCGCTAAAGGTCAAAAAACCGGCAATGATTTGCCGCCTGCCGCAGAAGCGGCAAGATCTTTACCTCAAGATCCTGTCAATTCTCAGGCGATCCAGGATAGAGTCCAGGCTGCAGTAGCACAAATGAATGAATATATTCAGTCCACCCAGCGCGATTTAAACTTCACTTATGACCCCGAATCCGGTGAAACTGTGGTGAAGGTTTTGGATCGCTCAACGCAAGAAGTTATTCGTCAAATCCCTGATGAAATTTTCTTGCGGTTGGCTCAAACACATAACCCGGACGAGCCCGGACAGTTGTTTAGTGCGCAAGCGTAAAATGCTGTAAAAATAGGGGTTTTATTGATTTTTTAAGCCCCTTCCCATGAAAAAAGAGAGCCGCGTAAGCGGCTCTCTTTTTTTGTTTTAAGTATTTTTTTTATTCTGCTTTTAGTTTTTATTTTAAAAAAATAATCGTGCTTTTTTATGGGTTTTTTTAGTGTTCACATTTGACTGAATAACCCTCAGCAATTCTCACGTAAAAATCTCCTGAATATTTTTTGGCACAGTCTGTGCAAAACCCGACTTAGGCGACCCGTATAGAAAACCTGTTTGTAGCAACCTGTCTCTCACAACCTGGCTGGTTCAAGAATTGGTAGCGAATTTCTTACAAGTCTTGCCACGAAGTTCTGACGGTCCATGCAAGTCGATTAGTCGATGGCTATGAACTTCATTAGTCGACTTGTCACAGCAATAGCAACTGTGAACAGGAACAATCATTAGGAGATTCATTATGCCTTTAGTCATTAACACCAATGTCGCTTCCTTGAATTCACAACGCCAATTGCTGAATTCAGGCAATGCACTTGATCGCGCAACTGAGCGCTTGTCCTCCGGTCAACGTATTAACTCTGCAAAAGATGACGCTGCGGGCCTCGCGATTTCCAACCGTATGACCTCGCAAATCCGCGGGCTGGATCAAGCGATTCGCAACGCGAATGACGGCGTGTCCCTCATTCAAACAGCGGAAGGTGCCTTGCAGGAAACCACAAATATTCTGCAGCGTATGCGCGAACTGTCTATTCAATCGGCAAACGGAATTTACTCCGATGCTGACCGTGCAACTCTGGATGCAGAAGTACAACAACTGATTCTGGAATTGGATCGCATCGCCAAAAGTACATCGTTTAACGGCCAAAAACTGTTGGACGGTTCATTAGGCAAAGTACAACTGCAAGTTGGTTCCGACGCAAACCAAACCATCGAACTTAAAGTTCAGGCGATGGATGCGAAGACTTTGGGTATGGGCTCAGTGAGCGTGGACGTACTTGGGGCTGAGTTTAGTTTGTCATTATTCACCTCTACAGCAGGCGCAGATATTCGCGATGGCGATATCCTTGTCAACGGCCAGTCTATTGGTGAATTTGATTCTGCTGCTACTGCAGAGACCAACACATTAGCGGAATTCCTGGTCACGATTAACGAACGTTTGAGTGGAGTAACTGCATCTGCGTTGACGCAGTTGAAAGCCTCTCAATTGGGAAGTGGCGTTATCGACAATGATGCAGGGCAGGGTCTTAATATTACTGTCAGTTCACTCAATGGCGCTTCGCAGAGCTATCAAATTCGTGAAAACACCACAAGCATGGAGCAGTTGATAGAGACTATCCAACGAATCACTGGTGGGGAGATTCAGGCAACTGCCGATGACAACGGTGTGTTAACGCTCAGTAATAATACTGGTTCCACCATCACGGTGGCTGCGTTTGGTGGTCTGGATTTGCAATCGGCAGTTGGTATGGCTGCTTCAGTGGGTGATGGTTTGAGTCAGCGTGGCCAAATCGTCTTAACCTCTGAAGATGATAAGCCTATTAAAATCACTCGCGGTAACACCGGAAATCTTTCGGATCTTCACAACATCGGCTTCCGTGAAAATCAGGGCGGCGGTGTGATTGAAGGGGCGGGGATCACTACAGCAGCAGCAGAAACTGCATGGGGTGTAGGTGATTTAACTATTAATGGAACTGTGATCAGCAATAAGAATACTGACAGTTTGATCGGCAAGGTGAATGCTATTAATGCAGCCACCAATGAAACCGGTGTTACTGCCAATGCGTTTTCTACTGTCACAATCGATTTAACCAAAGTAGACGTGGGAACAGCATTTGCTGGTTCCGCAGATACTTTGACAATTAATGGTGTGAATGTTGACTTTAGTACCGTGACTACCACACAAGGATTGGTAGATGCGTTTAATGGCGCTAGCAATCTTACCGGCGTGCGTGCGACGCTGCTCGGAAACAGCGTGGTTTTGGAATCTGATCAAGGCGCAATTCGTTTTGCTACCAATACCATCGGCGATGTGTTTGGCGGTACTGCGGATGCGGGCTTTGAGGGCGCAGTGTTTAACGAGTTTATGGCAGACGGTACTACGGTTGTAACCAATGTAACCTCTGGTTTCGCAGCAGCAGCAGTGGCGGCTTTGCGCGTTGAGGCAGGTATTAAATTAACCAGCGCCAGTGGGAACCCTATCAGCGTTGAGTTGGGAGATAACGCAACGGCCGCTGAGATTGGCTTACTTGAAGCTAACTCTACCGCAGGTGGTTCGTTTGGTACTGCAATCGCATCAATAAGTATCGATACTGCCGCGAAAGCTCAAAAAGCCATTGGCGTAATCGATAAGGCGTTAACGACAATCAACGATACGCGCTCACAACTCGGTGCGATCAACAATAGGCTGGATTTCACCATGTCCAACCTGGCGAACGTATCCGAGAAAACGTCAGCGTCGCGCTCGCGGATTGTGGATGCAGACTTTGCGGCTGAAACTGCGGCGCTTAGCCGGGCGCAGGTTCTGCAACAGGCAGCCCAGGCGATGTTGGCCCAATCCAACGCGCGTCCAGAGCAGGTGTTGCAGTTGCTGAGATAATAGGGCCGAGCATTAGAGTGTTGAAAAACCGCAGCTTGCTGCGGTTTTTTTATGCGCGGTTAAATGTGCCGGGATGAACCCCTAAACATCGGCTAGGCTTAGAAAAGAATAACGACACAGCTTTGTAGTCTCAGGCAGGTTTTACTGAATGATTGATCTGGCTCGCTCCCCTGCAACCACCATGGTGTTGCGTATATTTTGGCTGACGCTGGCTTATGTTATTGCCGGGCGTTTGTCCTTGCTGCTGGCAATTCCCCCGGGATTTGTCACAGGTTTGTTTTTGCCGATGGGAATTGCTTTAGGTGCTGTACTGATTTGGGGGATGCCCATGTTGGTGGGCGTTTTTCTGGGGTCCACCTTATTAAACATTTCGGTAGCACTTAGTGCTGGTCAACCATTTTCCATACCCGTAGTGCTGGTTGCTGCAGAAATTGCTGCCGGGAGTTCGTTAGCAAGCGCGGCAGGTGCCTGGTTAATTCGTCACTACATCGGGTTTCCGGATAAGTTAACTGATGAGCGAAAAATTTTTGCGTTCTTCGTTTTGGGTGGGCCTGTTGCAACCAGCTTGAGTGCCAGTTGTGGTTCATTGGTGTTATACCTGAATGGCATTATTCATTTTAAGCAAATGTTGTTTACCTGGTGGTCCTGGTGGATTGGTGACGCCATAGGTGTGTTAATTGCGACTCCGCTCATGTGTGTGTTATTTGCGTCTCCGCGTCATTTTTGGCAAGGGCGCCGCTATACCGTGGGCATGCCCATAGTGATTAGCAGTTTGGTAGTTGTGTTGGTATTTGTTCTTGCCAGCAATAACGAACAAAGAAAAATAGAGGATCAATTTAAACAGCAAACCGAATTAATTACTGCCGCGGTTGAGTCGCGCTTATCCGCTGTAGCTTATAGTCTGGCAACCCTGCGCGGATTGTTTATTGCCTCAGATCAAGTGACTCATGAAGAGTTTTCAACCTATATCAAACACGTTATTCCCAAAATTGATGGGGTATCCGGTTTTTCGTGGAATCAATATATTCCTCATGAACAGCGCCGCAATTACGAAACTCAAATGCGCGCCCAGGGGTATGAAAACTTTTATCTCAAAGAAAAATTAGTCTCGGGGGATTATCAGCCGGCGCCGGACCGCGACGGTTATACGGTGATTGCCTTTATTGAACCCTGGCTGGAAAATCAGGCACTCATTGGTATTAACGTCGCTGCAGATCCCATGCGTGCAGCAGCGCAAGAACGCGCGCGCGATACCGGGGTTTTGGCGATGACCGGGCCGTTACAGTTGTATCGCGATACCCAGTATACGCCAGGCGTAATTGTTTATTATCCGGTTTATCGTGAGATAGAGCTGGCAACTACAGCTGAGTCGCGGCAAAAATTGTTGTTGGGTTATGCTACGGCAATTGTACGCGTTAATGCATTGATTCCTCCTGCATTAACATCATTTCAAATAAATGAATTTGATATTTTGGTGACTGATGTAACCGACCCGGCCAATCCTATGGAGTTTTATACTTCTATTGCCAATGGCGGATCACCCTATGCGCGTTCAATGGAAATTGTGCGTGATATTTCATTTGCAGGGCATCGGTTATCGATTAGCGTAGCCCCGTCTGAGTCCTATTTACTGCAGCATCGCAGTTTACAATCCTGGTTTGTGTTAGCGGGCGGGTTGTTGTTTTGTAGTTTTCTCGGTGGTTTTTTATTGCTAATCAGTGGGCGAACCCAGCATGTGCGCGATTTGGTTGAGCAGCGAACCAAGGAGTTAACGGCAATTCTTGAGAATGCAGTGGAGTCTATTTTGGTGGTCGATGAGCGCGGGTTAATAATTCGTGCAAATCCGGCAGCTGCACACTTATTTGGTTATGTTTTTGATCCGCTTCACCTGTTGCGAATAGGCGATTTAATTCCCGGTTTGCATCAATTTTTTTCTCAGGAAGGGCAATATCTGGAAACGATTAGCTGGCGTGAAGGTATTGCACTACGCAGTGACGGCAATCAGTTACCGATTGAGTTGAGTCTAAGCCCGGTTGCATTACAGGATCGAAATCTCTTTACCTTGATTATTCATGATGCGTCTGCAAAACAAAAAATCGATAAGCTCAAAAATGAGTTTATTTCTACCGTGAGCCATGAGTTGCGCACCCCCTTAACGTCGATCAAAGGTGCTTTGGGTATTGTATTGAGTGGTGATTTGGGGGCGTTGGAAATCCGCTCCAAAGATTTGCTGACCATCGCTAGTAACAACGTCGATCGCCTGACACGTTTGGTTAACGATATTCTGGATATCGATAAACTCGAATTTGGCAATGTGCAGTTACATAACCAGTGCAAGGCGGTTTATCCCTTGTTGCAGCAGGCGGTTGAGCAGAATCATGGGTATGCGGCACGTTATGGTGTGGAGCTTAGGCTGGATGAAGTTGAGGGGCCGATTCAAGTCCTCAGTGCGAATCTGGACGCTGATCGTTTTCTGCAAGTTATGTCTAACCTGATGTCTAACGCGATCAAATACTCCCACTTGGGTGGCAAAGTCCTGGTAACGCTGGTAAGGGTTGATGACAAGCTGAAAATTTCAGTTATCGATCACGGCCAGGGTATTCCGACTGAATTTCGCCAGCGGATTTTCCGTAAGTTTGCGCAGGTGGACTCATCCGATACCCGACGACGCGACGGTACTGGCCTGGGCTTGAGTATTACCAAGGTTATCGTGGAGCGCTTTGGAGGGAAAATCGATTATCAATCGATAGAAGGGCAGGGTTCGACCTTTTATTTCACCTTGCCTATTGTCGAATAAAAGGCATTTACCGAGTATTCTTTACATCATTTACATATACCTGTTTTCCATGAATTGGCGCGCTTTGTGCTCAAAGGGTTATTGAGAGCGTAATTGGAACTTTTTTTCAATAAAAGCGGCAAAACCGGCTAAAGTTTACCCATGGGTTGCCGCTAACCTTGAAGCAAGCCTTATTCGATGAGGTGAGCGGCAATTTAGTGGCGTGAGGGTATTATGGTGAGCTCAACATCAAGCACAACCAACAGTAATGCATCGACAGGTTCCAGCATTATCAGTGCTTTGGGAACTGGTTCTGGCATTGATACCAACAAGCTGGCGGATCAGTTAACCGAAGCGAACAAGATGGTTCAGGCCGAGCGCCTGACCACCAAAAAGACTCTGCTGGAAACTCAGATTTCTGATTATGGCCTATTGCGCAGCTCTCTTTCCAAGCTGGAAACCGCTGCAACAGCACTGGGTAGCGCAGATACTTTCAATGCCAAATCCCTGTCCATTCCCGATACCAAGTTACTGAGTATTACCAAACTGGATGCAAAAGCGGCAGCGGGTGCATATCAGTTGAAAGTGGAGCAGGTCGCTCAATCGCAATCATTGAGTTCAACCACTTTTTCATCCATGACCGATCCTATTGGTAAGGGTACCCTGACAATTCGTCTGGGTGAATGGAATGCTGCGCTCAACGACTTCACCGTTGACTCCACTAAAACGGGAGCAACTATCACCATTGATGATTCCAATAACTCTCTGACGGGATTGCGCGACGCCATTAACAAGGCAAACATTGGGGTCTCGGCAAGCATTGTGGGCGATGGCTCTTCCTATCGCTTGTTGCTTACTTCTAAATCCGGCGCCAAAAACGAAATTGAAATTACGGCGACTGAGGCAGCCGGTTCTCCCGGTTTGGCCAGTTTTAATTTTAATGAAACCACGCGCAATCTCACCCAGCAGCAAGAAGGGCTCGATGCAAAAGTTCGTGTAAATGGATTGTTAGTATCTCGCGAAACCAACCAAATTAAAGACGTAGTTGAAGGGTTGGAATTTGATTTGTTTGCTGCCTCGCTTACTGAAACAGTAAGCGTGACTATCAATGAAGATAAGTCCATTGCAGAAAAAGCAATTCGCGACTTTGTTACCGCCTATAACACCTTCAAAACCGAAGTGGAAAAACTGGTTGGCTTTGATACAGAGAAAAAAGATTACGGTAGTTTACACCGCGATTCACTGTCGAATAATTTAATGCGCGGTATTCGCAATACGCTTTCTGCAGCAGTGCCGGGATTGAGCGGCGGTTTCACTAGCTTATCCAACCTGGGGATTCGCACAGAACTGGATGGATCATTGAAAATTGTCGAAACTGAAGGTAATACTGGTTTCCGTGCTGCCATTGATAATAACTTTGCATTTGTGCGCGATTTGTTTGTTCCCAAGACATCGTCTTCGGTAACCAATATTGATGTGACCAAGTTTTCCGCAAAAAGCCAGGCGGGCTCTTACGACGTAGTTATTACTCAGCAACCTTCAAAAGGTAAATACACCGGCGCAGCTATGGTTGCTACCTTTCCTCTGGATACCACCGGCAAGGATTACAATTTCAAAGTGAAAGTGGATGGCACTGAGTCGGCGTTAATTACTATTCCGGCTGGTAAAACCTATGCCTCTGCTAATGAGCTGGCTACGGAAATACAAAGTTTGATTAACCTGGATGTCAATATTAAAGCAGCCAAATCCACTGTGGCAGTCAGTGTGGATGCGGGCAAGTTAGTATTTACCTCTGATGCCTATGGCTCATCCAGCAAAGTAGAGATTGCAGCTATTTCTACTGATATGGCTGATTTGGGTATCGCGCTCGGTGCAGGAACAGCGGGAACCAATGTTGGCGGTACCGTCAATGGCGAGGCTGCATTTGGTTACGGTAATGTGCTGTTGCCGGCATTAGGTAGCAAGGCAGAAGGTTTGAGTATGTCAGTTCAGCCGGGGGCAACCTCTGGCACTATTACTTTTTCACGTGGTTTCGCTGGTGCTATGACCAATCTGGTCAATGACTATGTTAAATCGTCTGGATTAATCAAAGAGCGCGAAACAACTGTCAACAAGGATATTGATAAAGTGGAAAAAGATGAGGAAGCGTTGAATCGCCGCAGTGAAGCTTATCGTGCGCGTTTGATGTCACAATTTCAGGCGATGGAATCTATTGTTCGCGCGCTCAATTCTACCGGTGACTTTTTGGACGGCATCCTGGATCGTCTGCCATTTACCGCTAAAAGTAGTTAATTCGTAACAGGGCTCGCACGCGAGTCCTGTCTTATTCCTGTCTGTTTTTTATCCCGCGTTGTTTTTTCTCAATTATTCCATTGGGGTTCCGTGACCTTTGGCAGATCCTTTGCTATATAACTAATTACCATTGAAACCGTCAAAAACCGGACGTCCCATGCCAAAAGTATTTGCGCTCCTGCCCGCTCGTGGTGGATCAAAAGGCATATTGCAAAAAAATATCGCCCCTTTACTGGATCAGCCATTGATTGCTTATAGCATTCAGGCTGCCCAGGAGTCTGGTGTTATAGATGCCGTTTATGTTTCGTCGGATGACGATCAAATTTTATCGGTAGCCCATTACTACAAGGCTGAACGCTTGAAACGTGATCCACATTTAGCGCGTGATGACTCTCCGACAGATCCTGTTATTGCCGAATTTATTCATCGTGTTAAACCTGCAGGAAAAGACATTATTGTTTTATTGCAGCCTACATCACCGTTACGCACAGGTGAGCATATTCGCGAAGCCTTGGCTGAGTTCAATGATTTCCCCACTTGCCATAGCTTGATCAGTGTTTATGAAATCAGTAATAAATTTATGAAGGCCTATGTGGGTGGTGGGGAGTTTTTGCATCCCCTGGCGGGTGAGCATACCTCCTACACACGTCGTCAGGACTTACCCTCTCTTTATATGCCCAATGGTGCAATTTATATTTTTAAAGTCGACGATTTTTTGCGCGAGGAAAAAATACCGCGCACTCACATTATTCCTTATTTAATGTCTGACTATGACAGCTTGGATATTGATATTCCTGATGACTTGGAGATCGCTGCACAGCGATTACGCGAGAGGTTAAAAGATGGTAACTAATGTAATTAACATCGGCGGTCGACTGGTTGGGCCAGAGTATCCACCGCTGGTAATTGCGGAAATTGGTATCAATCACAATGGCTCGTTGGAGATTGCCAAACAAATGGTTGATGCAGCCGTTGCTGCGGGCGCAGAAGTCATTAAACATCAAACTCACATCGTTGAAGATGAAATGGCGGGTGAGGCGAAACGCATCAAGCCTGGCAACTCTGATAAGCCTATCTATAAAATCATGGAAGAATGTGCGCTTAACGAAGCAGACGAAATTGCCTTGCAACAATATGTAATTGCCAAGGGAGCGGTATTTATTAGCACCCCGTTTTCACGTGCTGCAGCTGAGCGACTGGAACGTATGAATGTTCCCGCGTATAAAATTGGTTCCGGTGAATGTAATAATTATCCATTAATTAAACACATTGCCCAAAAAGGTAAGCCAATTATTTTGAGCACCGGCATGAATACTATTGAAAGTATTCGCAAGGCAGTGGCTATTTTTCGTGAATACAATGTCCCTTATGCATTAATGCATTGTACCAATATCTATCCGACCCCACCGGAGCTGGTGCGATTGGAGGCAGTTCGCGAATTACAGCAAGAATTTCCGGATGCCGTTGTTGGATTATCCGATCACACATTAGGGAATTATGCTTGTTTGGGCGCTGTTGCTTTGGGGGCGGATATTCTGGAGCGCCACTTTACTGACTCCATGTCGCGTGAAGGGCCTGATATTGTGTGCTCCATGGATCCTGAGGCTTTAAATGAACTTATTACTGGTGCAGCGTTGCTGCACAAAATGCGTGGTGGCCGTAAAGGCATAGTCAAAGAAGAGCAGCCGACAATTAATTTTGCCTATGCCACAGTGGTTACTATTAAGCCGGTTAAAAAAGGTGAATTATTTACTGCAGAGAACATTTGGGTAAAGCGTCCAGGCACGGGAGAAATACTGGCCGAGTTTTATGATGAGGTGATTGGCAAACCGGCGGCTGAGGATATAGCGGCGGATGAATTGGTAGCATACCGCCAGGTGGTTGGACTGGCGCCTCGTGCCTGATGACTGACTGGGTAGAGCAATGAGAAAAAAAATTGTATTCCTCACGGGAACGCGCGCTGACTTCGGAAAAATACGTTCATTGCTAGATGTGATGGATAAGGCGAATCAGTTTGAAATACACGTGTTTGTGACTGGCATGCACATGTTGCGCAAGTATGGTTTGACCTGTATGGAAGTTGAGAACCGCGGTTATAAAAATATATATAAGTTTATCAATCAAAATTACAGTGACACCATGGATTCAATACTCGCTAAAACAATTGCGGGTCTCTCGGATTATGTAAAAGAAATCAAGCCGGATATGATTGTGGTTCATGGTGACAGAGTAGAAGCTATGGCTGGGGCCATTGTTGGAAGCTTGAACAATATTCTCGTTTCGCATATTGAGGGTGGTGAAGTCTCGGGAACTATTGATGATTTGATTCGCCACTCAGTGAGCAAATTATCGCATCTGCATTTTGTGTCTAATGAGCGAGCGATGCAGCGTTTGATCCAGCTAGGCGAAAATCGTAGCAATGTTTATCCGATTGGTTCACCAGATGTGGATGCATTATTTTCCCCCGATTTGCCTGGCCTTGAACAGGTAAAAGAGTGGTATGGAATTCCCTTTGATCAATACTCCATTATGTTGTTTCACCCCGTAACTACCGAGGTGGATGATATGCGCAGGCAAGTGAAGTGTTTGGTTGATGCTGTAGTTGAGTCTGGCGAAAACTATGTTGTCATCTATCCCAATAATGACAATGGTAGTGTAGCAATTATTCACGAGTATTCACGCATAGAAAGTAATACCCTGCATTTCAAAGTCTACCCCTCCATGCGGTTCGATTACTTTTTAACTCTGTTAAAAAACGCAAAATACATGATTGGCAACTCCAGCTCGGCATTAATGGAGGCCCCGTACTATGGTGTACCGGCGATCAATATAGGTACCCGTCAAACCGATCGCGCGGACTTGCCCAGCGTCATTAACTGCCCCAGTCAAAAAGTAGACATTGATGCAGCAATACAAGCAGTAAAAACCTTGTCCGTAGAACCGGTTCAGCATTTTGGTGAAGGAAATAGCTGCATGCGCTTTCTCGACATTCTGCGCGATGAAAGTGTATGGAATACCAGCAATCAGAAAAAGTTTGTTGATTGGGCAGGTACCGAGTGAGAGTTATTTCAAGAATAGATATCAAAAATGAGTTTGTGATCAAAGGGATTCATTTGGAAGGCCTGCGGAAGGTGGGTAATCCAAATGAAATGGCGTTGCGGTACTACCAGCATGGGGTTGATGAAATTCTGTTTATGGATGCTGTGGCCAGCCTTTATGATCGCAATAATCTATTTCATATAGTTGAGGCTGCCTGCAAGGAAATTTTTATTCCTATCACCATGGGCGGTGGTATTCGTACTTTGGATGATATTCACCAGTGTTTACAATCTGGTGCTGATAAAGTTGCAATCAATACTGCTGCAGTGCATAACCCGGAAATAATTCAAAAAGCTTCCCAACGTTTTGGCAATCAGTGTGTAGTTGCCTCTATTGAAGCCAAACGAGTAGGCGGTTCATGGGAGGCGTACATTGATAATGGTCGTGAGCCGACACACTTAAATGTCATTGAGTGGGCAAAAAAATTGGAGTCGCTTGGTGCAGGTGAGTTATTAATAACCTCAATTGACCAGGAGGGTACGAAGCGTGGTTTCGACACTCAATTAATTGCGGCGGTAAATCAAGCCGTATCGATTCCGGTTATTGCCTGTGGTGGAATGGGCAAAACTGCTGATATCGCCAGTCTTTTGAACGCAACTGTTCCCAGTGCCATTGCGTGTGCCAGTGTATTTCATTATGACCTTGTACCTATTGCCGATATGAAATTGGCCCTTGCGGATTTGGGGTGTTCTGTAAGGTGCGAGGTTAAAGTATGAAAGTGGTGATTGTTGATTATGGCGTAGGAAATATCCGCAGTTTGACTAATGCATTTGAGCATATAGGTTGTGATGTTGAACTAACTCGTGATCCAGTACGCATCCTTGCAGCGGATCGTTTGATCTTACCAGGCGTTGGTTCATTCCCCTATTGCATGGAGAAGTTAAAGGAATACGAACTGGATAAGGTCATCAAGGCCTATGTATCCCAGGGCAAACCCATGCTAGGTATTTGTGTTGGTATGCAAATGTTATTTGATTTTGGTGAAGAGCATGGCGGAGCCGAGGGGCTGGGGATAATTCCTGGCAGAGTTATTCATTTCTCTCGTTACGCTGAAGAAAAACAATTATCAATTCCCGCCAGATTGCCACACATCGCATGGAGCGCTGTTAACTGGAGTTCCAATGCTGATGCAGGGCAGTTGTTTTCAACCACGGCATTGAGTGGTTTTTATTATTTTGTTCATAGTTTTGTATGCGTGCCTGATAATGCTGCGCAAGTGCTTGCCACTACCTCTTATGCAGGGCTTGATTATTGTTCCATGGCAATAAAAGGTAATGTGTGTGGTGTACAGTTTCATCCGGAGAAAAGCGGCGTATTGGGCTTGTCATTGCTTAAAGCATTTGTGTTTAATTAAAAAATGATGAGTGGATTAACATTATTTATTGTGTCGAATGACTAAGCGAGTTTGATTATGGAAGCTTTTTTTGGTCTACCACCCCAGGTCACATTTTGTAAACGCTGTGTAATTTCCAATCAGCGCCCAAGCTCTACAGTAGAGTTTAAACATACAGCGACTGAAAAAAAGGCCGTAATTGATTTTGATGATGAAGGCATTTGCAGTGCATGCCGTTTCGCAGAGCAGAAAGATCAAGGAATCGATTGGCAACAAAAAGAAGATGAATTAAAAGCGCTGTTGGCTCGCTTTAAGCGCAACGATGGTGGCTACGATGTAATTGTTCCAGGCAGTGGAGGAAAGGACAGTGCTTTTACTGCGCATGTGTTGAAATATAAGTATGGCATGAACCCTTTAACCGTGACTTGGTCCCCACATCTATATACGGACATTGGGTGGAAAAATATGCAGAACTGGATGCACGTTGGTGGTTTGGATAACGTGCTATTTACCCCCAATGGTAAATTGCATCGCCTGCTAACACGTCTTGCATTCATCAATTTATTACATCCCTTTCAACCATTTATTGTCGGGCAGCGGATTATTGGGCCATTAATGGCAGCAAAATTTAATGTGCCTCTGGTGATGTATGGGGAGAATCAGGCGGAATATGGCAATAAGGTTGATGAAAATCAAAAGCCAACAATGGACCCAAAATTTTTCTCCACCGATGATCCATTAGATATGCGTCTTGGCGGCATCACTGTTCGTGAAATTATTGAGCAATATGATTTTACCTTGAATGATTTCACTCCATATATCGCACCTCGCCCGGAATTATTAGCAGAAAAAAATATTGAAGTTCACTACTTGGGGTATTACCTGAAATGGGATCCGCAAGAGTGCTATTACTACGCGGCGGAGCATACTGGTTTTCAGGCGAACCCAGACCGTACGGAAGGCTCCTATTCAAAATACAGCAGTATCGACGACAAGATAGATCCATTTCATTATTTAACCACCTTGATTAAGTTTGGCATTGGCAGGGCAACCTACGATGCTGCCCAGGAAGTTCGCAATGGAAAAATCACGCGGGAAGAAGCAGTTCACCTGGTAAAGAAATATGATCAGGAGTTCCCAAAAAGATATTTTCATGAGTTCCTGGATTACATCAGCCTGAGTGAAAAGGAATTTTGGGAGTCGGTCGATAAATTCCGTTCTCCACATTTATGGCTTAAGGATGATTCCGGTCAATGGCGGTTGCGCCATACTGTTTGGCAAGGTGAGTCGTAATGATGCGAAATTTAAAGGTTCTGCATCTGGCAAGTTTCTCAGGGAACATAGGTGATAACGCTAATCATGCAGGTGCGCGGGCGCAGTTTGCGCAAAACCTTTCTTTTCAACTAGATTATACCGAGTTGGAAATTCGCGAATTTTATTGGAAACAGCGATTTTTTGATGATGATTTTATTAGTTATACCAACCAATTTGATCTTTTGCTGATTGGTGGTGGCAATTACTTTGAACTATGGGTTGAGAATTCCCGCACTGGTTGCTCGATTGATTTACCACCCGAACTCCTGGCTAAAATTCAATGCCCGGTTATTTTTTATGGGTTGGGCGTTGATGCAGGGCAGGGGGTGCCAGATGCATGCCTGCAGCGTTTTCGGGAGTTTATGGACTATTTACTCGCGCATGATCGATTTTTTGTGGCTGTACGCAATGATGGCGCTGTAGCAACTTTGGAAAAATATTTGGGTAATAGTTATGCTCAGGCCGTTTCTGCTGTTCCTGATGGTGGTTTTTTTGTGCGGCCCGGGCATCATGAGCATCCTGAATTAGTAAGCTTCCCGCGTAATTTGGTAATCAATCTTGCGGGCGATATGCTGGATACCCGCTTTAAAGGTGGTGGTGATTTCTTATCGGCAGATGGTTTTTTTAAAGAGTTTGCCCGCTGCATTGAACAATTGCTGGAAATTAATACTGACTTGGGCGCAGTTTTTGTTCCACACATTTTTCGCGATTACGCCCCGGTATCGGCAGTTATTGAATATCTACCCGATGCGATACGCCGTCGCCGAATAGCAGTTGCTCCATATTTGGTAGGAACTGCTGGCGGAGATAAACAATTTTCATTGTATCAACACGCGAGCCTGGTGTTGGCAATGCGTTTTCACGCTAATGTGTGTCCTATAGGCATGGGTGTGCCGACGCTGGGATTGGTTTGTTATCCGCAAATCAGTCATCTGTATCGCGAACTCAATTTGAGTGAGTATGCGGTGGATGTCACGTTAGATGGGTTTTCTACAAAGTTGTCCGCTCAGGCGCAGCTTGCTTTGGAAACTAGTGATATAGATAGAAATGTAATTATGCTTCGGCTTTTGTCTGATATTAAAGCAACACATAAAAAAATTGACGCATGGTTACTGCGTCAATTTTGCTAATGCCCATAAGTGATTAGTGTAGATTGTTTTCAGGTTTGATTTTTTCTGCAAGATTGCGTGAGCGGGCATCTGTTTTAAGTAGTTCGTGGAGAATTTTTTGCTCGGCATGGTCCATAAAATCTAAATAATGTTGTTTGCCTTGATTGAATATTTCAACCCCTTCTTTTTGGTTGCTTCCATTATAGAGTGATTTGGCCAGGACAAAGTTAAATGAATGTACGCTGCCTTTAATTAAGGAATAGGCGTACTGCTTTATTTTATCTTTCCCTGCTTCGATTGCTATATGGTGATGTTTGGTCAGCATCATAAATGCCTCTTCACGACTTTTGGCATCGTCAGTGAAGATTTTTCTGAACTGGGAAAATAGATCTAGCACAGGGGAAAACTTTGCCACCACCTCGTCATTGCTATGAATTTTCTTAAGTCCTTTCATGTTAAAGTTGTTGTTGAACAGGCTTCTTGCATAAGGTTTTTTATCAAATTTATGCACGTTGCTTAAGTCTATATCTTCGTAACGGATGGGCTTGCTACCTCGTATTAGTACACCTTCACTTGTGTTGTAACAGTTGATCTTTTTGTTTTGCGATAGCAGGGTTTCCACTGCGAGTCGCGCATGTGAATAGATGGATGTACTAACAATTTTATTGCCAAAGTTTCCATCTAACAAAATGTTGCCTTCAGCATCATGTTTGTAGAGGTGCAAGTCTTCTTGATGCTTGTCTTCAATATCATAATGTTTACTGAGTTCAGAGTGGTGTTTTCCTTCTGCGGGGAACCCGAAGTCCATACCAAATATATAAATGTTAGAAAATCCCAGGGCGGCGGCGAATGCCATACCTGTATTGCCCACAGTAGGGTTGGAAAGCGCCATGTTGATAACAAATTGCTCTTCACCGATATATTGGCAAATAAAATGTGTTCCCAGATCATTGCTCTTCATGCCCATTCCTATGGTGTTGAATAATGCAAATGTGTCCGGGTGAATGGTATTGAGCCCCAGTAGAATAATATCTTTACGGAATTCTTGAGTAGTAGATGTCTCGATCCATTCAACCACCGGGCGTGTGCGCTCCATCTCGATGTGGAAGTCAGGTTTGATGCCCAGTTTTGCCAGAGACCCCAAGGCGGTTCCACAAGAAAAAATAATAGCTTTATCCCGATTGGCTAAAAGGAAGTCTTTCGCCTTGTCCAGCGAAGGGCCGTTGGCAATAACGAAAGCAGGTTTGTCTGAATAACTGTTAGTAAGTAATGCGTGACTACGCAGTATTGGAGTGTTGTTTCGATAGTTGGCAACCGAATGCGACAGGCTAATTTGTTCATCGTCGAAATAGCCCATTGCGCCAATCAGGGTAGGTAATTTTTCAAAGAACATTGATGTGGTGGCTTTCATCTCGGGGCTGCTTAAGTGGTCGAATACATTCGGCCTCGCTGCGTTAAATAATCCGATCTGATTCAGGTAAATACGTATTTGTTCGTAGCATGCGCTGGGGGTTTGGCCAACAATTAAATTAAAGGTTGTATATTCGCGATCAAAATGCTCGTAGAGCTTGTGCCAATCAAGTGTATGTAATGCCGCGTAAAAAATATCTTCATGCGGCTCAATAATGCACAGATGTTTGATGTCAGTAATTTCAAGCAGTTGATTTATATGGTGGCCAAGCCCAATGCCCATCACCAGCATAAATTGTGTTTCTTTTTCCAGAGGGACAATAATGTTGGTTAGTTCTTTGGAGTTGATAAAATCAATCAGTGGGTTCATGGTGCTGATGTGCGCATCGCTCTCAATATCCAGTGCTTTTGTTGTGCGTGCAAGAACGCGATAGCGCGAGGGTAGGAGTTTGTATTGATTTACATAGTCCTGACAAAAATCAATCGGGTCTTTATTAAACACCGGCGAGTTGTCCAGATCGACATTGACCAGGTTGATGTAACCTTCCGGAGCCAACATCATTTTTATTTTGGTAGGGTTGTAGTTGCGGTATTTGTTGTAAATATTGGGTTCGGCCTGACGGAAAAACTCCATGTTCCGTTGAAATACCATTTCCAGTTCAAGACTTTTTTGTTTTAGTTCTGCCTGGCGAAGAAGTTCTTGCAGCTGATCCATAATGAGGCCTCAATAAAATGAATCGCCAAAAAAATGACGAAAAGGAATAATTTACTCAGGAAGAGCAGTATTTATGCCAGAAGTATAGTTGTGGTCGGGGTTTCTGCCTGTTTTTGTTATGGTTATTTGCGGTGAAATTTGGGCAAAAAAAAGCCCGCTATACAGCGGGCTTTTTTTAACGAGAGCTTTTAACGAAAGCTTTTAAATCGAGATCTTGTTAAACAGCAACAGTCTGGATTTCTACCGCTGCAATACGCTTGCCTTCATTGGCGGCGTTTTGGTAGCTCTCAATTTCGTTGAAGTTGAGGTAGCGATAAATGTCAGCAGACATGCTGTCGATCTTCTGTGCGTAGCTCAGGTATTCCTCTGGGGTTGGCAGCTTGCCGAGCACAGCTGCGATGGCCGCCAGTTCAGCAGAAGCCAGATACACATCCGCACCTTCACCTAAACGATTAGGGAAGTTACGGGTAGAGGTAGATACCACGGTAGAGTTTTTCGCTACGCGCGCCTGGTTACCCATGCAGAGTGAGCAGCCTGGCATTTCGGTACGAGCACCTTTCACGCCGTAAATGCTGTAGTAACCTTCTTCCATCAATTGGTGCGCATCCATCTTGGTAGGTGGTGCAATCCACAGGCGAGTGGTTAATGCATCTTTGGTCGCGGCCAGCAGTTTACCGGCAGCACGGAAGTGGCCAATGTTGGTCATACAGGAGCCGATAAACACTTCATCGATCTTCGCGCCTTGTACGTCAGACAATACTTTCACATCGTCCGGGTCGTTCGGGCAAGCGAGGATTGGTTCTTTGATGTCAGCCAGGTCGATGTCGATGATCGCCGCATATTCAGCATCAGCATCAGCTTCCATCAATACCGGGTTAGCCAGCCACTCTTCCATTTTGCGTGCGCGACGCTCAATGGTACGTACATCGCCGTAACCTTGTTCGATCATCCAGCGCAGCATGGTGATGTTGGATTTCAGGTATTCGATGATAGGTTCTTTGTCCAACTTGATAGTACAACCGGCAGCAGAGCGTTCAGCGGATGCATCAGAAATCTCAAACGCTTGTTCTACTTTCAGGTTGGGCAAGCCTTCAACTTCCAGGATGCGACCAGAGAAAATGTTCTTCTTGCCTTTCTTCTCTACGGTCAACAAGCCTTGCTTGATTGCGTACAGCGGAATTGCGTTAACCAGATCGCGCAGGGTGATGCCTGGTTGCAATTCGCCCTTGAAGCGAACCAGAACAGACTCAGGCATATCCAGTGGCATAACGCCAGTTGCAGCAGCAAACGCAACCAGACCAGAACCGGCAGGGAAGGAGATACCGATCGGGAAGCGGGTATGAGAGTCGCCACCGGTACCTACGGTGTCAGGCAACAACATACGGTTCAGCCATGAGTGGATGATACCGTCGCCTGGACGCAGGGAAACACCGCCGCGAGTCATAATGAAGTCGGGCAGGGTGTGTTGGGTTTCGATATCAACCGGCTTTGGATAAGCAGCAGTGTGACAGAAAGACTGCATGGTCAGGTCAGCGGAGAAACCGAGACATGCCAGATCTTTCAATTCGTCGCGGGTCATTGGACCGGTGGTGTCCTGTGAACCTACGGTAGTCATTTTTGGTTCGCAGTAGGTACCTGGGCGAATACCGGTGGTGCCGCAGGCCTTACCTACCATCTTCTGAGCAAGGGTGTAGCCTTTGCCGGTATCGGCTGGCGCTTGCGGCAAGCGGAACAGAGTGCTTGCTGGCAAGCCCAGTGATTCGCGTGCTTTGCTGGTCAGGCCGCGGCCAACGATCAGCGGAATACGACCGCCTGCTTGAACTTCGTCCAGCAGTACATCGGATTTCAATTCGAATTCAGAAATCACCGCACCAGTGGTGCCGTTAAGAATTTTGCCTTCGTATGGACGAATCTCAATCACGTCGCCCATGTTCAGGTCGTCAACAGGGGCTTCGAAAACTAATGCGCCCGCGTCTTCCATGGTGTTGTAGAAAATCGGTGCTACTTTGCCGCCGATGCACACGCCGCCGGTACGCTTGTTAGGTACGCCGGGAATGTCGTCACCGATGAACCACAATACCGAGTTGGTAGCAGACTTACGCGAAGAGCCGGTACCCACAACGTCACCCACAAATACCAGTGGGAAACCTTTGGTTTTCAGGGCTTCGATTTGTTTGATCGGGCCGATAGAGCCTTGTTGGTCTGGAGTGATACCGTCGCGTGCCATTTTGAACATGGCCAATGCGTGCAGGGGGATATCAGGGCGTGACCAGGCATCAGGTGCAGGTGACAGGTCGTCAGTATTAGTTTCGCCGGTAACTTTGAATACGGTGAGCTTGGTGCTTTCGGCAACTTTTGGCTTGCTGGTGAACCACTCGCCATCAGCCCAGCTTTGGATCAATTCTTTTGCGTTTGCATTGCCTGCTTTGGCTTTTTCTTCCACATCATGGAATGCATCAAACATCAACAGGGTGTGTTTCAGCTCTTGTGCTGCCAACTTGCCTAATTGGGCGTCATCGAGCAGGTTTACGAGGGTTTCGATGTTGTAACCACCGAGCATCATGCCGAGCAGTTTAATCGCGAGAGGCTTATCGATCAGGGGAGAGCTTGCTTCGTTTTTCAGAATCGCGCTTAGGAAAGCGGCTTTTACATAGGCGGCTTCATCAACGCCGGGTGGAACGCGGTTGGTGATTAAATCCAGAAGTACTTCGTTTTCACCA
>JAGKWY010000161.1 GCA_021151625.1 Gammaproteobacteria bacterium
GGCTGGTTTTTCACAGGCAACCGCCATAGTAGATACCGCACTCAGAGCCAAGGCACAAACAAACGACTTCATAGATTTTCCTCTTCAATGAAACATAACGAACAAGTTAAAACAAATTAAACGCGGAAGCGCCCTACCAGCTCCGCCATACGCGCCGCTGCATCCGCCAGATTGCCGGTATTGGCCGTAATACGGCTGGAACTCTCAGCCGTGTGACTGGCAACAGTTGAGATGCGATCAATATTGATTTCAATTTGGCGAGTCGCCGCGCTTTGCTGTTCAGAAGCCGCCGCAATCTGATTAGTCCTATCGCGAATCACGCTCACAATTTCGGTAATGTGCTCCAATGCGCTGCTGGCATCGCTCGCCTGCACCACCGCAGTATTTGCCTGGCTGGTACCAGCCGTCATCATGTCCACCGCCTGCTGCGCACCCGATTGCAAACGCTCAATCATCTCGCGAATTTCAGTGGTAGAACTTTGTGTTTTGGATGCGAGCGTGCGCACTTCATCGGCCACCACCGCAAAACCACGCCCTTGCTCACCTGCACGCGCCGCTTCGATTGCCGCGTTAAGTGCGAGTAAATTGGTTTGATCGGCAATACCGCGAATTACATCCAGCACCGAACCAATGCTGACTGTTTCATTGCGTAAACGATCAATCACATCCGCAGCGGTTTTAATATCGGTAGAAAGCTCGGTGATTTGGCCCATGGTATTCACCACCAGGGTTTTACCCGCTGATGCGGCGCCATCGGCTTGCAGGGATTTATCCGCAGTATCAGAAACACTCACGGTTACATCCTGCACCACACTCGCCATTTCTTTTACCGCACCAACAATATGTTGAATTTCATTTTGCTGGGTACGAATTTCATTTTCGTTCGCACGCGATAATTCAGACAAAGTCGATGCACTGCCATTCACTTCGCGCGCAGTTTGCGCCACATTGGCAATAATGGATTGCAAGCGCTCTACAAATTGATTAAAGCGGCGCGACAGTTCAGTCACCTCATCATTGCCCGCTTCGGGTAAACGGCGAGTTAAGTCCCCTTCGCCCTGGGCAATATCGCGCAGTGCAATAACCACCTCATTTACCGGGCGCACAATGCTCAGTTGTACGGCGTAAGCGAGTGATGCAGCAACCAAACTGATGATCACAATTAACATCAATGCATTTAAGGCCGCTGCACTAACAATTTCATCAATCTCACTCATGTCCACACGCACACTGATACTGCCGATGCGTGCGCCTTCCGATTTAATTTCTTCGGTAATCGTAACGATATTGCCTTTGGTTTCTATGCCCAGTGCACGTGGGCTGCCAGAAAATTCTGACGGTGCCGTTTTAGACGCTGAATTTTTTTCATACCAGGCAAAAGGTTTGTTGCCGTTATAAACCACAGCAACCATGACTCGTGGGCTCACGCGTAAACCCGCCAGTGATGTGCTTACAGTCGCCGCATCATCAAAGGTCATTGCGCCCACACTCGCCTCACCCAACACTTGCGCAAGCGTGCGCACATCTTCAATGATGGCAGCTTCAGTTCTATCAATACCCGCGCGCACGGTTACCAAGGTAGTAACCACAACAGCCGCGATACAAGTCAGAGTAACACTCAGCAAAATCTTCCATTTCAGCGATAAATTTTTCACTCGCACCTCAAATTAATGAACAAAGATTTAACAAAAACGCAAATGTGACCCTGATCACAAATTGCGCGTAAGGCTATCAGACATTTTTTTTAATGCATTATTTTTTATATCAATCGATAGAATATTGTGGTCGGAATTTTTCAATTTTCACAATTAAAGTTATAACAAACCGTAAAAATGAAGAATTATTGACACAGTGACCGGCCAGAAATGAGGCATCACCCAGTTCGACAAAAAACTGTCGCCCATAAAGTTAGCTAATTGGTGTCCTGTAGGGGCACAATTTATTGCGCCCTATGCAGGTTTGAAAAGTTGGAGGGGATTCAATGAAATAAAACGAAAGGAATAATTTTGGGAAGATATCAAGAACAATACCGCAGCAGATATGTTCTTTTTTTGTACATGCTAGATGGTACCCTGCTCTAACCCGATAATGATCAAACCAGCCAAAACAACCAGAGAACCTAAACCACCGAGTGTAATCCAGATCCAGTTCAAAATCGTAAACTTGCTATTAGCACTGCCCAATGGATCATCGCAACTCTCGTTAATAGCCAATTGCGCTTTGGATAAAGAAAAACCATTTAAAGCTACAAAAATAAAAACTGATGCGAAAGCGAAACTACCAATCAAATCATTTACATAAAGCCTGTCAATAATTCTTGCAGCAAGAACAGCCAATACCGCCAAAGTGGCCCATAATCCAGGACTCCAATAGAACTCTTTAGATCGTTTTTTTAACTCTGAATCGACTTCCCTAAATAGGGTATGCGTAAAGAAAATAGAAAAAAGCCCCCGCATGGCAGGCATCATTTTCTCATTATGATAATCCTTAAATTGTTTCCAGTTTTTGAAATGCCAATAAATTGAGTAGTAGCCAAAAGTAAAAACAAACAGTACCCAAAATTTAGTTTTGGATACCACATAAAACATTTGCCTAACTGGTACCTGTGAAGTTTCAAGGCTGGACTCAGGAACAGCATATACATTCTCTTGCATTTATTAGCTCCATGTTGTTGGTGGTTACTTAACAGTTCAAAGTTGCGCATTCTAATTCGACTCGTTACGAAAGCAAAAAACCCGCTGTCTCCAGCGGGCTTTTTGCTTTCAGCTGTTACTCGGGGTAACGCTTAGTCAATCATCGACGGTTTGCCAAACACCGGCATGCCTTTTTCGTCCCAGCGCAGGGGTTTGACGAAAGTGTGGCGGTCAGGGTTCCAGAGTGGGTCACCTTCGATCTCCGTGTAAGTACGCGCATGGTATACCAGCATGACGGTATCGCCATCTTCCGCATAAGTGAAACTATTGTGGCCGGGGCCGAAGATTTTGTTGGGAATATCCGAGCAGAGTACTGGCTCTTTGGATTTGGTCCAGCTGGCTGGATTTAATAGGTCCGCAGTTTCATCCACCCACAATAAACCCATCGCATAATTTTCATCGGTGGCGCTGGCGGAATAGCTGAGGAAAATTTTTCCATTGCGCTTCACAATCGATGGGCCTTCGTTAACCCAGAAGCCGCGAATTTCCCATTCGAATTCCGGTTTGGTAAGCATTACCGGATCGCTCGCCAATTGCCACGGCGTTTTCATGGGCGCGATATAAATATTGGAGTTTCCTTCGATCTCATTGTCTTTCTGTGCCCACACATAATAGAGTACGTTGTTGTGCGTGAAGGTAGTTGCATCCAGACAGAAAGTATCAATACCTGAATCTACTTGCCCCATAAATTCCCATTCACCTTCGAGCGGGTTCGCGTTTTTATTGCGGATTGCATACATACGGTGCTGGAATAATTTGTATTTAATTTCACGGCTCGGCGCTGCCGCAAAATACACGTACCAGGCAGATTCGCCCGATTGCGGATCTTTATTGAAATGAATTTCCGGTGCCCAGACCAGTTCGCTGTATGGGCCGGTATCCGGTTTATGCCAGGCATCAACGGTTGGTGCATTGGCTAATTCGGCAATGGTTTTTGCGCGACGCAATTCGATGCGATCATATTTAGGGACAGAGGCAGTGAAATAATAATAGCCATCGGTATGTTTATATACGAATGGGTCTGCACGCTGTGGGATTAAGGGTTTTAATAATTCACTCACAATAAATCTCCGGTATTTCTATTTAATCTTGTAGGTTGGAAAAGCGTAGCGCCTTCCGACATAAAGCTTGGTTATAAAATTTGTCGGAAGTCGCTGCGCTCTTCCAACCTACATAAATATTAATGCTCTGCAATATAACCTTTCGCGCGCATTTCGCTTTTCAGGCCAGCGTAATAGCCATCATTGATGCGGTACAAAAACATAAACAATCCCATCAGCGCATGGAAGAAGCCGGGAATAATTGACAGCATCAGTGCAATGCCCATCAAGGAGAAATCGGATTGTTCCTGATTGGGAATATATTGGAAGTAAGTTAACAACCAGCCCACCATTAAACCCGCAATTCCCATTCCCGCTTTTTGCCCCACTGAAATGCCGCCATAGGCAAAGCCGGATACACGCTTGCCGTTTTTTACCTGGCCGTAATCAATAGTCTCTGAAATAATGGACCAGAAAACCGGCGCATGCAGATCCACCACAAACGACAACAGGAAATACAATATAAACGCAAGCGCTACATCTTCGCGGCCAACAAATAAATAAATCGCCACACTTAATGCCGCAACCAACAATTGTGTGTAACGGAATAAATTAATTTTGCAGTAGACCTTGGTAATCCAGGTGGAGGCCACCATCGCCAGAATCGCTGCCGCTACACCGGTGGATAAAAATGCCGACACCATGGCTTCATCACCACCCAAATAATATTTGGCGTAATAGATGGCCACTGAACCGCGAATTACATAACCAATAGTGCCGGTAATACATACAGCAACCAGAATTAACCACTGGTCATTTTTCAGTAGCTGAACGAACTGATTCCACAGAGGCTGATGCTCTACCACATGCACTACGCGCTCAGTGGTGTTGAAATAGCAAAATAAAAACATCGCTGCGCCTACGGCCGACATAATCGCCATGGCGATTTGATAACCTTGGGCTTTGTCTTCCCACATGCCCGCCACTACCGGTACTACAATCGCCACCATAAACGCACCTATCTTGGCGAGGAATAACCGGTAGCCATTAGCGGATAATTTTTCTTTCGGGTCGCTCGTCAAAGCGCTGGGCAAGGAGATATAGGGAATACCTACGCCTGATGTAATCAAGGTCATCATGATGTACGTAGAGTAAGCCCAGATTAATTTTGCATCGTATTCCCAGTTGGGAGTGGTGAATACAAAAAACACGCTGACAGCATAAGGAATTGCGAGCCACAACAACCAGGGGCGATAGCGGCCCTGCAGGAAGGTAAAGCGATCAGTAAGTTGGCCCATCACCAAATCAGAAATTGCACCAACGACTTTTACGGTGAAAAATAAAATCCCCATATCCATTGGCGACAAACCAAAGATATCAGTGTAATAAAAAGTGATGATCAGCATCATCGACGAGATAACAACGTTGAGCGCCATATCGCCGGCGCCAAAGCCTATTTTTTCTGCAATCGACAAGTGCGCCGCAGGAGATGATGGTTGTGTTTGCATTTATTATTCTTACCTCGTGTTGCTCGTGTTCAAACTATAGAACGGGTTCGCGCTATAGAATTGAAAATATTATGGTTAAAAAAAGCGGCATTACCTTCTCAGTAAATGCCGCTTCCTTTATCTCTCACCGTTGTTACGGTTTTTTATAACCGCAAGACCAGTCTCGCTCTTGCTGTTGTTCTTTACTCATGCTGATTACAAAAAATAATCATTTTCTATCGCATGTACCAAAAGTACATCTATACCTGCCATACCGGCACTGGCGGCAGCTTGCAGCCCCAGTTTTGAATCTTCAAATACCACGCATTTGGTTGGATCTACACCTAATAGTTCCGCACAACGCAAAAAAGTATCCGGGGCCGGCTTTGGATTTTGTACCTGATCAGCGCCGACAACAACGCTCAGGTATTTATCCAGACCGCAAATTTTCAGAATACTTTCTGCTTCTTGCGTATAGGCACCGGTTCCAATCGCCATAGGTTTGATACCGTGATAACGCTGCGCTACTTCCAACAATGCTGTTGGCTTTACATATTTGTGCATATTTTCATGCACAACCTGCTCTTTAAAATCATTCATTTCATCAAGGCTTGCATCGACCTTGATATTGAATTTTTCCAGCAAAATCTCAATCGTACCCTTGGTGGGAACACCAGCCAGTGAACGCATAAACAGGCGATCAATGGGAATGCCGTATTTGTTCAGCATGGTGCTCCATGCAAATTCATGTAACTGGCCGCTATCAACCAGAGTGCCGTCCATGTCAAAAATCAGTGCATCGTAATGGTCGTACATCTTTTGCTCTCTTTTCTGTAATCAAAACTGACGATTAAAGTGAAATTAGAGCATACACACCATCCTTCAGATGATAGTAAGCAGCATTGTGGCGCAATTCGGTTTTGAAATTGCGTACGGTGGTATCTGCACCAATTACCAGGGCTTCAACACCGGCCATTTCAGCGTAGTCCACAATCTCATCGGCGGTTACACCCTGGGTGTAGGCGCTATGGTGTGCACCACCGGCTTGAATCCAGGCTGCAGCGGAAACTTCCAGGTTGGGGCGTGGTTCCCACAGGGCTTTTGCCACAGGCAATTTCGGCAATTCTTGCGGGGGATTTACGGTGTCAACTTCGTTGATGATCACACGGAAACGTGTGCCTATATCGATCAACGAAATACACAGCGCCGGGCCTGCTTTGCCGGTGAAAATCAAACGCGCGATATCATTGCGGCAACCGATGGTGTGCAAATGCACTTCCAGTTTTGGTTTTGCTGCAGAAATAGATGGGCATACTTCCAGCATGTGCGCGCCCAATACCTGATCCACTGCACCAAAGTGATAGGTGTAATCTTCCATAAAGGATGAACCGCCTTCACGACCTTTGGCGATCACTTTACAGATGTGCACCATGGCAGCAGTTTTCCAATCGCCTTCACCGCCGTAACCAAAACCCTGTTGCATCAAACGTTGGGTGGCGAGGCCTGGCAGGTTGGTTAAACCGGTCAGGTTTTCAAAGCAGTTGGTAAATGCACCGAACTCGCCTTCAGTTAAAAACTTCAACATACCCAGTTCCAAACGCGCTTCGTTTTTCAGCATTTGGAATTGATGTTCATCATCAAAGATTGCCGGGTTTACATCGTATTCTTTTTTGTAGGTTTCGATTTGTGCAGCAACTTCGGCATCAGTAACTGCATCAACTACTTTTTGCAGATCGCCCAAACCGTAAGCGTGAACTTCGTAGCCAAATTTAATTTGCGCCGATACTTTATCGCCGTCAGTTACCGCCACTTGACGCATGTTGTCACCGAAGCGAGCAACTTTTAAATTTTGGCTCGCATGCCAACCCATGGCAACGCGACACCAGCTGTCGATTTGCTTTTGTACCGATTCAGTAGCCCAGTGACCAACCACCACTTTACGTTCCTGACGCAGGCGAGTGCTCACGTGACCAAATTCGCGGTCGCCGTGTGCCGATTGGTTGAGGTTCATAAAGTGCATGTTGATGTCAGCAAACGGCAACTCCGCATTAAATTGCGTGTGCAAATGCATGTAAGGCTTACTCAGCGCACTTAAACCGGCGATCCACATTTTTGCAGGAGAGAAAGTGTGCATCCACAGGATCAAACCTACGCAATTCGGGTTGCTGTTAGCGGCTTGTGCCACTGCCAGGATTTCGGATGGAGACTTTACCGTTTCCTGCGCAACAACTTTGATAGAGATGTTGGCGGATTCGGTTAAACCCGCTGCAATTTTTTGACTGTTCTCGGCGACTTGTTTTAATACGCCTGGACCATACAGATGTTGTGAGCCGGTTACCAACCAGACTTCTTTATCGCCGTAGATTTTCATTGTCATTTTCCTCAAAAAAATTTCGTATTCTGCGAGAGCAGGAATTGCCTGTAGGTGTGTGCGACACGCCGTAAACCCCCTCCGGGCCGGCCCGCAATAAATTGCGGTCGTTACGTGCGCGCAAAACATGTTTTGCTTTATGCGCACTTCACCCATGGGGGCTCGTCGCCAGCATCCCTGCTGTCCACGGTCTCACACATCTACAGGCAATCCCTGCTGTGCCACATTCATAAATAACGCTTAATTACTTTTGCCCGTAATAGGCATTTTTCCCGTGCTTGCGCAAATAGTGTTTATCCACAATGCCTTGTTTTAACGGCGCGGTGTTTTGTTGCAAGGTTTTGGTTAAGTAAGCCATGCGCGCAATTTCTTCCAAAATCACCGCGTGATAAACCGCATCGGCGCCGCTCTTGCCCCAGGTAAAAGGCGCATGGCCGGCAACGATCACCATAGGTACTTCTTTCGGGCTGCGATCTTTAAAGCAATCGGTGATTTGCACACCGGTTTCTTCTTCATAGTCGCGTTCGATTTGCTCGTCGGTCATCACTGCTGTGCAGGGAATTTCGCCGTAGGCGTAATCCGCATGGGTAGTGCCGTAACAGGGAATCGCTTGCTGGGTTTGCGCCCAGGCAGTGGCGTAGGTGGAGTGAGTGTGAGTCACACCACCAATCGCATCAAAATGGCGATACAAATGCGTGTGGGTTTTGGTATCGGACGAAGGGCGCATACTTTTTTTATGCGGAGAGTCCTCAACAATTTGGTTCTCCAAATCCACAATCACTATGTCATCCGGTGTCATGACTTCATAAGCAACACCACTCGGTTTAATCGCAATCACGCCTTTACTGCGATCAATTTGCGATACATTGCCCCAGGTATAAACCACCAGGTTGCGGCGGTTTAATTCCATATTGGCTTCAAAGACTTCGCGTTTTAATTCGGTGTAACTCATTTGCTTACACCTCACCTGTTGATGAAGATACGAAATTTCCTAACGCGCGATATTGCTGGTAACGCTTGTCGTAAAGTGCAGCTGCTTGCGCGTTAGGTGTATAGGTTTTGCAAGTGCGCGACGCCATAACTTTTTGTGCAGCGGCAACGGTTGGATAAACACCGCCACACACAGCGGCAAAAATCGCTGCACCCAGCGCACAACTCTGTTCGCTTTCCAGTACTTCAATCGGGCAATTCCATGCATCCGCACAAGTTTGCATGACGAAATCAGATTTTTTGGAAATGCCGCCAATCGCTACCACTGAATTGACCGCAATACCTTCGTCTTTAAAACGTTCGATAATCGCGCGCGCGCCAAATGCAGTTGCTTCAACCAGCGCGCGGAAAACATGCGGGGCTTCGCTGCCCATTTTTAAGCCGGCGATGGCCATGGATACCCTTTGATCTGCATCGGGAGTGCGGCGGCCATTTACCCAATCGAGCGCGGTAATGTTTGCATCGGCAATTGGCAACGCACTTGCGGCTTTGCTTAAAGCAACCAGGGTATTGTTTTCAATTTCTTCAGCGAGTTTTTGTTTGGTTGCATCATCCAACAGCGATGAATTTGCGAGCAGGTTTTGTACCGGCCAATTCACCAGATTGCGGAACCAGGCATACAGATCGCCGAACGCCGATTGACCCGCTTCCAACCCAACAAAACCGGGCAGCACCGAACCATCAACCTGACCACAAATACCGCGAATGGATTTGTTACCCACAGCTTCATAACTCGCCACCGTAATGTCGCAAGTAGACGTGCCCATAATTTTGGTAAGCACACCGGGTTTAACTTGTGCCGCAACCGCGCCCATATGGCAATCGAACGCACTGAAGCCCACCGGCGTATTAACCGGTATGCCCAGCTTGTCAGACCACTTGGCAGTCAGTGCGCCGCACACTTGATCGGAGGTAAAAGTTTCTGCCGGCAAGCGATCGCGCAGACCATTAAGCAATGGATCAATACCCACAAAAAAATCATTGGGTGGATAACCGCCCCAGCTTTCATGCCACATTAATTTGTGGCCGGTGGCGCAGCGACCCATACGCAATTTGCTTGGGTGAGTGGTATCGGTCAGCACCGCCGACATCCAATCGCAATGCTCCACCCACAGGTAAGCGGCTTTAGCAACAGACGCATCTTCACGTAATACGTGTAACGCCTTGGCCCAAAACCATTCAGAAGAATAAATTCCACCTTCATATTTCAAATAATTTTCGCCGGAATTATTGGCTATCGATTTATTTGCAGCGGCAGTAATTTCCTGCGCTTCTTTAATCGCCGTGTGATCCTTCCACAACACAAACATAGCGTTGGGGTTTTCGGCAAACTCCGGCTTTAGTGCAAGCGCGACACCTTCTTTGTCTACCGCGATGGGAGTAGAACCGGTGGTATCAAAACTGATTCCCACGACTTGTTGTGCAGCACCAGCGGGAGCCAATTTCCACAGGCCTTGAACAACCTGCTCCAGGCTTTCCAGGTAATCCAGTGGATGTTGGCGGAACTGGTCTTTGGCAGGCACACAAAAGAGGCCTTTTTTCCAACGCGGGTAATAGACCACATTGCTCGCCACTTCCTGACCGGTAAGGGCATCTACTAACAGGGCTCTAACGGAATCAGAGCCGTAATCCAGCCCCAAGGCA
>JAGKWY010000253.1 GCA_021151625.1 Gammaproteobacteria bacterium
ACTTTATTGAATTGATGCAAGCCCGCAAGTCTTAATCGGAGCCGACATGCCAAAACGTACCGACATAAACAGTATTTTGATTCTCGGCGCTGGCCCGATCGTTATCGGCCAGGCTTGTGAGTTCGACTACTCTGGCGCCCAAGCCTGTAAAGCACTGCGTGAAGAGGGTTACCGTGTAATTCTGGTTAACTCCAACCCTGCAACCATCATGACTGACCCCGCGATGGCGGATGCAACTTATATCGAGCCGATTGAATGGCAAACCGTTGCGAAGATCATTGAGAAAGAGCGTCCCGATGTAATCCTGCCCACCATGGGTGGCCAGACTGCATTGAACTGCGCGCTGGCACTGGCCAAAAATGGTGTGCTGGAAAAATACAATGTTGAGTTGATCGGCGCGAAAGAAGAAGCCATCAACATGGCGGAAGACCGCAACCTGTTTGATCAGGCGATGAAGCGCATTGGTCTTTCTTGTGCGCGCGCGAAAATTGTTCACAGCCTGGAAGAAGCTAAAGAAGCACCGAAAGAATTCGGCTTCCCGTGCATTATTCGTCCGTCGTTCACCATGGGTGGTTCTGGTGGCGGTATCGCTTACAACTGGGACGAGTTTGAAGAAATTTGTACTCGTGGTTTGGATCTTTCTCCAACCAACGAATTGCTGATCGACGAATCGCTGCTCGGTTGGAAAGAGTACGAGATGGAAGTGGTGCGCGATAAAAACGATAACTGCATTATCGTGTGCTCCATTGAAAACTTCGATCCGATGGGCGTTCACACCGGTGACTCGATTACCGTTGCGCCAGCGCAAACCCTCACCGATAAGGAATACCAAATCATGCGTAATGCATCGATTGCGGTATTGCGTGAAATCGGTGTGGAGACTGGTGGTTCTAACGTGCAATTTGCGGTGAACCCGGTGGATGGCCGTATGGTCGTTATTGAGATGAACCCACGTGTATCGCGTTCATCCGCGCTCGCATCAAAAGCGACCGGGTTCCCGATTGCAAAAATCGCTGCAAAACTCGCAGTTGGTTATACCCTCGACGAATTGAAAAATGACATCACCGGCGGTGCAACCCCAGCATCATTTGAACCGTCAATCGATTACGTGGTTACCAAAGTGCCACGCTTCACCTTTGAAAAATTTGGTGATGCAGATGCGCGTTTGACTACGCAAATGAAATCCGTTGGTGAAGTCATGGCGATTGGCCGTACTTTCCAGGAATCTTTGCAAAAAGCCCTGCGTGGTTTGGAAGTTGGTTC
>JAGKWY010000067.1 GCA_021151625.1 Gammaproteobacteria bacterium
TGGTCTTGCTCCGAGCGGGGTTTACCATGCCGCAGCCTGTTACCAGTTGCGCGGTGCGCTCTTACCGCACCCTTTCACCCTTACCGTCACTCTTGCGAGTGCTTAGGCGGTCTGCTCTCTGTTGCACTTTCCGTGGGCTCACACCCCCCAGGCGTTACCTGGCGCTCTACCCTATGGAGCCCGGACTTTCCTCCCCGATGCACCGACAATCACTCAAGAGAGATCGTTAGTTAACACCGGAGCGACTGCCGAGCTGACTCCGAAGTGGCACCTTACTCGCCAGATAAATAGTATGCAAGCAACATCAGACGACAAAGTCCGACTTTTTTGTGATTTGCGTCACCAAAAGTGCCAGCCTTATTCCAGCTAACAGGCAAATCCTGTCATTAACTGGTATTTTTCGCGCTTTAAGCTATTAATTAGTGGATATTTATTGCCCCCGTTAAGGACAAATAGACTTCACGCTCTCATTCACAATAAAAGCTTCAGGAGATTCTCCCGTGAAAGTACGCACACACAACCTGCTGGCAATGGCGATAGCACTAGCCCCGGCACTCCCTGTACTCGCCCAAGATGACAGCCCGGCACTGGAAGAAATTCTGGTTACTGCGCAAAAACGCGTACAAAGCCTGCGCGATGTACCCATTTCAGTAAATGCACTGAACAGCGAGAAAATTGAAGACGCTGGCATTACCAGCATCGAGCGCATTGCTGATTACATTCCCAGCTTTAACATGACTCAAACCGGTATAGGCACCAACATCGCCATTCGCGGTATCAGCTCCGGTGTTAACCAGGGTTTCGAACAATCCGCAGCCCAGTTTATTGATGGCATTCACTATGGCCGCGCCCAATTAGCACGCGCGCCCTTTCTCGACCTGGAGCGTGTAGAAGTCCTGCGCGGCCCACAAAGTATTATTTTCGGCAAGAACTCCACTGCGGGTGCGATCAGTATCACTACCGCAAAACCTGGAGATGAACATGAGGCCAAACTCACCGCCCTGTACGAACCAGAGCATGGAGAACAAGATGTTCGTCTTGTGCTTTCAGGTCCAATTTCCGACACAGTAGGCGGCCGCCTGGCAATTTTGGAAAGCAGCATTGATGGCTTTATGGAAAACACCACCCTTGATCGCGATGAGTCCGGCGATAAAAACCGTGTTGTGCGCGCAACACTACAATGGAAACCAACTGATGCCTGGGACATTACCTTAAAAATGGAAGATGGCTCGTTTGATAGCAACGGGCGCAATATTGAAGTAGTAAAGCCGATTGAAATTCCCGATGCCACTGGCAATAAAACACCTTACGCCAAAGCCCTGCAATTTTTCACAGGCGGCAAATATCTTCTGGATACCACGCATGACTGGAACCGCCAGTCCAATGGTGATTACAGCTACAACGACACTGAAAACGTAACCCTGACCATTGAGCGCGAGATAGGCGAAAATACCTTAACCTCGGTAACTGGCTACAACGCTTACACCTATGAAGAGCTGTGCGATTGCGACTTCACCGGGGCATCTGGCTTTAACATCCTTTCAGATGAAGATTACAGCCAGGTAAGCCAGGAGTTGCGTTTAACTTCGCCGGAAGATCAAGCCATCAGCTATCTGGGCGGAGTATTCTTCCAAAGCAGCTCATTGGATTTCCATGACTCTGTACGAGTACCGAAAGACAGCTTTATCGCCACAGCGTTTACTCCACTGTTAGGTGCAACTGCAGCCAACCTGCTGCGGGATGCATCAACCCAACGCGACTTTGAACAGGATACCGACCTGGCAGCAGTCTTTGCCCAAGCCACCTGGAATTTCACCGATTTTGCCCGTTTGATCCTCGGGGCTCGCTACACGGCGGAACAAAAGGATGCGGACAGAATTCAGTATCACGTCAGCAACACCGGCGTAGTGCTACCTCAAGGCGCAGTAACTGACCCCTACAATATTATCTGGAGCCAGTTCAAGGTTGACCCGCATACCGTAAAGGGAGATAGGGATGAATCAGCGTTTACGCCCCTAGTTACACTCCAATTCGATATCAATAGCACAGATATGCTTTATGCCAGCTACACCACCGGCTTTAAATCAGGTGGTTTTGATGTTCGCTCCAATGCAGCCCCGAACAATCTGGGCGGCGTTTACCCTAACATCCAGGGCACTTGGGAGTTTGAAGAAGAAAGCGTGAGCAATATCGAAGCGGGCGGCAAGTTTGTATTAGCGGACGGGGCAGCCGAAGTAAACGTTGCAGGTTTCTATTCTAAATTTGAGGATATGCAAACCAGCCAGTTTGACGGCAGTCTGAGCTTCAACGTGACAAACGCCGGCGAATCAGTGGTCCAAGGCGTAGAGGTCGATGGCCGCTGGGCAATAACTGATAACGTCCTTGCTCGGGGCGGGGCGGCCTATATTGATTTTGAATACACAGACTTCCCAACCTCCCAGTGCTATTTCGGCCAAGTCGACAATATTGGCGCAGTAGGTGATGGCGTTTGTGATGCCACCGGACAGCGTCGAGAATTCACACCTAAAATTCAGGGCAACGTCGGAGCAGATTACACCATTGAATTTAGCAATGGGCTGAAACTGGTTAACACGCTGGACTTTATTTACAGCGACGAATACCTGACAACTCCATCGCTGGATCCGCGTTTTAAACAAGAGGCCTATACCAAGATCAACGCACGTATAGCCCTGAGCGGCAATGATGATATGTGGGAGTTGGCGTTGATTGGCAAGAACCTGACCGATGAATCCATCGTGTCTTATGCCAATGGATTGCCTGTGGCTTCTACCGTGACTCGCGGTACAGGCTCAGGTTATTACGCCTTCTACGAGCGTCCGAGAAGCGTTGCCATCCAAGGTACGCTGAAGTTCTAAAGCATATTCCTGCAACACCAAAAAAGGGGCCAACTGGCCCCTTTTTTATTGCTTCACTTTCCAAAATCCGGCCATAAAAAAAGGCGCCTCCAAGTGGGGGCGCCTCAAAATCGGCAATGGTATTCGGTCAATACCGAGGTCAATGTAACCCCCGGAAAACTTGCTGACAATAGCCCGAAATCGCGTAAAAACGGAATGTAATCGTTTTCACGGCAGCATTCAGGCCATCCCGCATTAATGCGCAGAAAAGCGACACCCCCCAGGTTAAAACATCCCAATAATTTCTGTTTTTTAGGAAATTATTCTTTTAAGGGAAAAATCATTTTTAATTAAATATTACTATCAATAAAAATATGAATCCGTTTCCAAAACAATAACAAAATAAAATGAAACCGTTTACCTGAACAAAAATAGAGCAAAACAGTAAGAAAGTATTAATTTCGTTGAAGATTGTATGGGCAGGCACAATAATTTTTTGCCTATGACGCATAGGATGATCTTATTAAAAAATCACTAATACTATGATTTTCCTACAAAAGTGACGATTCTAGAAATTCGGGAGACATCCAGTGACTCAAGCATCAACCATTTGGCACCGATATAAACCTATTTCACTTGGCTGCCTGCTCGCTCTGAGCCTTGTCGGCTGCCAAACCAGTAACGCGCCAAAATCCCCCTGGCAGCCAGACCTGGGCAAGGGTTTTTATCAAAACCCCATTATTCATGCCGACTACTCAGACCCGGATACCATTCGCGTCGGCAATCGTTATTACATGATTTCCTCCAGTTTCAACAGCTCGCCGGGGCTACCGCTGTTGCAATCCGCTGATAGGGTCAACTGGGAGCTGGTTGGCTACGCCTTACCACAACAAATCCCGCAGGATGTTTTTGCCACTCCGCAACATGGCAAAGGTGTCTGGGCACCTTGCCTGCGTTATCACGACAATAAATTCTGGATTTTTTACCCGGATCCGGATTTTGGTATTTATGTGATGACCGCCGAAAAATTTACCGGGCCCTGGAGTGCGCCGCATTTGCTGTTGGCTGGCAAAGGATTGATCGACCCAACACCATTGTGGGATGACGATGGCAATGCTTACTTGCTCCACGCCTGGGCGAAAAGTCGCGCAGGCATTAATAATTTACTTACGCTGCGCCGGATGTCGCCCGATGCAAAAACCATTTTGGATACGGAAGGAAAAATTATTATCGATGCGAATAAATTACCTAACTATCGCACTCTGGAAGGCCCCAAATTTTATAAGCGCAACGACTACTACTATGTGTTCGCACCGGCGGGCGGCGTTGAGTTTGGCTGGCAATCGGTATTTCGCGCTAAAAATATTGCCGGGCCCTACGAAGATAAAATTGTGTTGGAGCAAGGCTTAAGTCCTATCAACGGCCCGCATCAAGGCGCCTGGGTACAAGCAGAAGATGGCAGTGATTGGTTCTTCCACTTTCAGGACAAACGCGCTTATGGTCGCATAGTCCACTTGCAGCCAATGCACTGGGAAAATGATTGGCCGGTAATGGGTGTTGATGTCGATGGCGATGGAATTGGCGAGCCTGTGTTAACTCATCGCAAACCAGTTGCCAGAAAATTTCCCATTGTTAATCCGGTCACCCATGATGAATTTAAGAGCAGTACTTTAGGCCTGCAATGGCAGTGGAATGCGAATTGGAAACCGGAGTGGTATTCACTCAGCGATCGCAACGATTATTTGCGCTTGTTTGCCCAACCCGATAGCCATTACCAAACACAACAACACTTGTGGAATGTGCCATCACTTTTACTACAAAAATTACCGGCCGAAGAGTTTGTGGTAGATACCACACTTGAGCTTGGTAATATGCGCCAGGGTGATACAGCCGGGTTATTGATCTATGGCTTTAGCTACCAATGGCTGGGAATCAAAAATAACGCGCAAGGCAAAGAGCTGCAACTCGTCTTTTGTGGCAATGCGGAAACCAATTGCGCAGAACAACTTGTCACCAGTGTGCCCTTCAAAGGCGACAAAATTTTCCTGCGCATGACAGTCACCAAAGGTGCGCAAGTGCAATTTGCTTTCAGTGCCAATAATCACCACTTCACCCCCATAGGCCCAAGCTTCGCTGCCAGTGTGGGGCGCTGGGTAGGGGCGCAAATGGGGTTATTTGCATTATCCAGCGCAGGAGCGAATACCGCTGACCAGTCATTTGTGGACGTGGATTACCTCCACGTTAAGCCCCTGCCACATTAAAGACTGATCCCGTCTCGCGCCTCCAGCGTTAGCGATTTACATCGCTAACGCTGGCTCAAAACCCTGATAGCAACTCCCTAAGACCCATACATTTACGCAATTTGTCATATTATTCGCCAGCAAAGGTCGCACAAACGGCTAAGGTTAATTTATGCTGTAGCCCTGTCGCCTAAGTGGTTTTGGCGCAATGACTGGATTAGCTTAATGAAAGACCCCGCCTCACCTTCTACCCCCATTGTTAGTGCATTACCGGTTAACGTCTTTAAAGGTTTTTTACTTGCCGCTACCGGCTTGCTGCTCTTTGCCTGTATGGATAGCACCACCAAGTACCTGACTGCTCACTACAACGTGCCCACCGTTGTGGCTATGCGCTATATAGTCCACTGCGTCTTGATGCTGGTGATACTCGCACCACGCCACTCAGCCACCCTGATTAAAACCCAGCGCACCGGCCTGACAATACTGCGTGCGGTGGTGCTAACCCTGGCCTCCCTGTTTATCGGCCTGGCGCTGCAGCGCATGCCACTGGCAGAAACCACAGCGATCAACTTCCTCGCCCCCACACTCATCGCCCTATTCGCAAGCTCCTTACTGGGTGAACAAATTGGCGGGCTGGGATGGGCAGCGGTAATTACCGGCTTTATCGGAGTGCTATTAATTGCCCGCCCCGGTAGCGGGCTGGATGCCTGGGGCATAGTTTTCGCCCTCGGCGCCGCGGCCGCGAATGCCGCCTACCAGGTCTTATCACGCTTGCTCGCCAGCACCGAAAAAGCCATTACCCTGCTCTTTTACACGGCGTTAGTCGGCACCATAGTTTTTGGCCTCGCGCTACCGTTCTTTTGGGAAAACAAAATTCCCAGCAGTACCGAAGTAATTTTGTTTTTTAGCATGGGCGCGTTTGGTGGGCTGGGCCATTACCTGTTTACCCTTGCTTATCGTCACGCCCCCGCCTCAGTACTCGCCCCCATGACCTATTTGCAATTGTTGTGGGCTGGGCTATTGGGCTGGATTGTGTTTGATGCAGTGCCCGACAGTTACGGTATCCTGGGAATGGTGATAATTGCGGCTTCCGGTTTATTGATTGCAATTAAATCGCGTATCGCGCGCGCCGATTCACAATAACCTTTTTATCTCACCTCCCTCGCGCCAACCCCGTGTGATGCAAACGGATTGTTTCCTTTTCATCGCCGGGTTTTGATCTAGGCTTAGGGCTAAATACCCATAAGACTTTAAAGACGCGAAGGAAAATCTGCCCCCATGCTAGCCCGGCAACAACCCGCTCTCCCGCTGAGTTTTCCGTTGCGCCATACGCCGTTGGCGATCTGTTGTTTGTTATTAACGCCGATCCATTCCGTTGCCGCACTTTCTACCAGCGACCAACTACTGGAGCTATCAATCGAAGACCTGCTTGCCGTCACAGTCACCAGCTCTACGCTCACTGAAGAAAACCTGCACTCAGTGCCCGCATCCATGACCGTGTACACCCGTGCGGATATTCGTCGCCTGGGGCTAAAAGCACTGGGGGAACTGGTCAACTATGTTCCCGGCTTTCAAAGCTATCGCTCCGACAACAGCAGCCTGAATCGCAATATTTCGGCGCGCGGCCGCAGTGTCGGCAATTCAGCGGCGGAGATATTAGTGTTAATCGATGGTCAGCGGCTCAACAACGATTGGCACGGCGGCGCCGGTACTGTGGAAAGTATTATTTCGCTGGAAAATATCGAGCGCGTGGAATTTATTCGCGGCCCCGGCTCGGCCATTTATGGCAGCAACGCCATGACCGGTGTAATCAACATAGTTACGCAAAGCCAGCGTGAATTGCGCGTGGAAGCGGGCAGCTTTCAAAAACAATACATCAGTGCGCAATGGCAGGCGGCTGGCGATGCCGGTACTTTGGATATTTACGCGCGCAGCACCAGCAGCGATGGCGAAACACAAACACTCTATAACCCGACCACTAACAGCAATAAAACCGGGCGCGATTCCTACCGTGCAGAAGATCTTTATGTGCGCGGAAACCTGGGTGAATTTTCCCTTGCCGCACGCTACGCCAGGCGCGACACCCAGGAGTTTTATGCGGTCGGTTATACCGATGACAATGCCTATTTCGATACGCAAACCCACAGCGTAAATCTGGGTTGGAAACATGCGTTGACTGAACAGCTATCGCTCGATGGTCATGTGTTTAGCAGTTACAAATTTTATCGCGGGCGCGCCGCTATCAGCGCCGATGGATTAACGATTTATGAAGGAGGAATTGTCGAGCGCGAACAGGGCACCCAATGGTTGCTACAAAGTCAAACCGAAAAAATGCGTTGGTTATTGGGCTGGGAATGGCGCAATCCGGAATTGACCAATACCGCATCGCATTTAGGCACGCTCGACTCACCACGCGCGATTGCGCCGTTAATTTTACAAGCGCCGGAAAATGGCCGACGTATTAACGGTGTATTTGCGCAAGTGCAAATCCCCGTGAATGACACACTGGATTTAACTGCAAGTTTGCGTCACGACGATTATTCCGATGCAGGCAGTAATAACAGCCCGCGTATCGCACTGGTCCAACAAGTGAATGACGGCAACAGTGTAAAACTGATTTACTCCGAAGCATTTCGTGCACCTACGCGTTTGGAAAGCAGCGTGATGAACCAGGTTACTGTGGTAAATAACCCGGAGTTGCGCCCGGAAATTGCCAAAACCAGCGAATTAATTTGGGTGCATACCGGCAAAAGTAATTTATTTTCCGCAACGGTATTCAACACACAAGTTGATGATGCCGTTATAGATTCAGTGGTCAGCACCCCCTCGCTAAAACGCAAACCAGTTAATAGTGATTTGAGCATCGCCGGCATAGGTACCGAGTGGCAACAACACTGGCGAGAGCACTGGCAAGCGCGTATCGCCTTCACTCATTTTTTTGATTCTGCAGGCGAAATACACACTCAATCCAATTCACTGTTAGGTGGCAGCCTGAGTTACGAACAAGGAAAATGGAGCTCGTCACTCCTGGCGAATTATCAGGGCAGTGCGGTAGATCCCAACGAACAAAATTTACCCGCAAATATCACCACCACCGAAACCACGAATTTTGGTGGCCACACTGTGTTTGGTCTGCATGTAAATTATCAATTCAGCAAAGACCTGAATCTGTATTTACATGGCGATAATATTTTTAACAAAGAATACAACTCACCCGCCTTTCGCCCGGGCAATTACCAGGGGGTTCCCGGTAGTGGCCAGGCATGGGTACTGGGCGCGACCTTCGGTTTTTGATTTGATATAGTGGCCCCTCGCCCCCGACATCCAAACAGACACAGGAATGCATTGCCACAATGAGGACGCTCACCCGATTATTTCGCTATTTTCTAATTATAATTTTTATCCTGATCACAACCTTTACTCTGGGAGTTATCTGGCCGGAACAAACGGTAGAACCCATTCACACTCATTCACCGCTGCTAATCACCGACGTTTCTATAGTCGATGTTCAGGAAGGAAAATTAATTCCCCATCAAAGCGTGTTAATAGACAAGCAACGTATTATCGCTATTGGCAATGCCAATGATTTATCAGTTCCCGCAAATGCGATTCGCATTGAGGGAAACAATCGCTTTTTAATCCCATCCCTCTGGGATATGCACGCACACATTTACAAACTAACCCCGTTATTGGATATGCCGCTCTATATCAGTTATGGCGTAACCAACGTGCGGGATTTAATGAGCTGCCCCAACGCAGCCGATCCGTTTATTGCCTGCCCGGATGATTTTCAACGCTGGACTAAAGCAGCAGCCGAGAATCAATTAGTCGGCCCCCGCATTCAAGGCACAACAAGCTGGTTACTTAACGGCCCTGGGATTCACAATAATATGCAAGATATTCCCGACTTTTTTGGCACGGCCAATGCTGAACAAGCACGCGAATTTGTTCGCTATTATCACGGTAAGGTGGATGCAATCAAAGTTTACGATCACATTTCCCGCGACGCTTATTTTGCTGTGGTTGATGAGGCGAAAAAGTTGGGTATGGATGTGGTTGGACATCGACCTCACGCCATTAGCGCAGTTGAAGCAGCTACTCACCAAAAAAGTATTGAGCACGCGCGCTTTATCTTGCACGAATCATTTTCCGGTAGCGATGCACTGCGTGAGGCAGCACAAAAAGGTGAATGGAAAGAGGATCGGCGGCGTATGCTTAATGAACACGATCCTGCCAAAGCGGATGCTATTTTTGCGGCAATGAAAGCAGCGGGCACCTGGTATGTGCCCACCCATTTAACACGCCGAGTGGATGCATACGGTGAAGATTCCCTGGTATTGGAGTATCCGCTGTTGCGCTATTTGCATCCGCTAATGAAGTGGCAATGGCTGGAAGATGTCAACAAAACCATTGCTGAAAATCCATCACCAGAAGCACGTAAAACTTATCGCGAGTTTTATCATAAAGGATTGGAACTCACTGGTCGCGCGCATAAGGCCGGAGTAAAGATTCTGGTGGGAACCGACTATATTGTTGCCGGTGCAACAGTACATGATGAATTACAACAGTTGGTGTTAGCCGGGCTTTCACCGGCAGAAGCGCTGCGTGCAGCCACCCTCTCACCCGCCGAATATTTTGATCGCGCAACAAACTATGGCCAGGTTAAAAATGGTTTTATGGCAGACCTGATTCTGCTAAATAAAAATCCACTGGAAGATATTCGCCATAGCCAAACTATTGAAGCCGTTATTTTTAATGGCAACCTCTATGATCGCGAAAAGCTCAATAGCATTGAAAGAATCGTAGAAGCGCGGGCGCGCAGCTGGGCAGTGGGTTGCAAAATTTTGTGGAAGTTTATTAAAAACCCCGGTGGTTATTGAGTCAGATCAAGTTAACCACCCTGGCTAACATCCTCATAACAATTGTTACTGACAGCGCATTTTGGTCCAGTGTTATACTGGCCATAGCTGTTCGGACCATTCACTTCTCCTTGCTTGCAGGCCCTGCGCTATGCCATCAGCCAATCATATAAAGCTATCTACCAATCACATAAAGCTATCTGACGAACAAATTCTGAATTTTCACACCCAGGGCTATCTGGTTCTGCCGCAATTTGACACTGCTGAATTTTGCGAATCAATCATCGCTTTGGCAAAAGAGGAATTGCACAAACACGCTGCGCCAATTGAATACGAAGCAGACACCCAATACCCGGGTGCACCCAGTTCGCGCGAAGCGGAAGGTGGAAAAACTGCGCGCCGTTTGCTCGGCGCCTATGCGCGTAATTCACTCCTGGCCAACTGGGCAACCGGCGCAAGATTAGGAATACCACTGCAACAATTGTTGGGCGGCGATGTGTATTTATCTCAATGCCACCACAACTGCATCATGACCAAACAACCCGCTTATTCCAGCCGCACCGGCTGGCATCGCGACAGCCGCTACTGGAGCTTCGCGCGCCCGGCATTAGTCTCCGCCTGGTTAGCACTCGGCAATGAACGCCACGAAAATGGCTGTTTATGGGTTATTCCAGGCTCACAAAATTTGGAAATAGAAGCAGAGCAACTGGATGAACTGCAATTCCTGCGTACGGATATTGCGCGCAATAAACCATTGCTGGATCAGGCGATTGCAGTGCCCCTGAATCAGGGTGACTTGCTGTTATTTCACAGCAATTTATTTCATGCGGCGGGAAGGAATATGACGGGCAATACCAAATATTCGATGGTGTTTACTTATCGCGATGCGAGTAATTTACCTAAACCGGGAACTCGCTCCAGTGTTTTGCCGGATGTTTTATTGGTTTAGCTATTATTGATTCAACCTAGGTCCTTGCGGAAAAATAATTTATCGACAGCCATTACAGGAAACGCTGGAGGCAACTCTGCAACAGCAACTTCCTGATAATTATTTTTTCGATAAAATCTGTGCGCTGCTAAAAAACGCTCGGTTGTGCCGAGGTAAATCGAAGATGCGCCTTGCGCTAACGCCCAGCGTTCCGCAGATTGTAATAGCGCAACCCCTACACCATAGTGCGCACCACGATACTCAGTCATTACAAACATTTTTCGCAATGCAAAATACTTTTTGTTCAGGTTAAGCAAGGCAACAGTGCCAACAACCTTTCCATCCACCAACGCCAGCCAGAAATTTCCACCGGGGCGAATATAAAAATCGGTAACACTGGATAAATCTGGTTGATCGCCCGCTGTGATGTTTAAGCCATATTCCTGCTGCTGGATGGTTAAAATCAGGGACAACACTTGCCCCTTAAAATCATCGGAATACTGCACTATTTCCATTACCTGATTTCCTTACTCACCGCAATTAACCGGGGTATTTATTTTTCTTGCTGCAACGCCCAATCGTACAAAAAATTCTTTTTTAATCCCGTTAATTTTGCGCCGATACTGGCCGCTTGTTTAACCGGTAGTTCTTCCAGTAGCACTTTCATGGTGTGAATTTGCTCGGGGCTGAGCGCTTCATTTTCCTGCTTGGGTGCGCCGTGAACCAGCAGCACAATTTCGCCGCGCTGTTGGTTGGAATCGGCCGCTACCCAATCAGCCAATGCCGCGACTTTATCGCCCTTAATGGTTTCAAACGTTTTGGTAATTTCACGCGCGATAACGACTTCACGTTCAGGGCCAAATACTTGTGCCATATCCTGCAGAGTTTCGAGAATGCGATGCGGTGCTTCGTAAAAAATTAACGTGCGCGGGTCTGCGGCGAGCGACTGTAACTGTGTGCAGCGGGCCACTTGTTTGGCAGGCAGGAAACCTTCAAAGGCAAAGCGGTCTGACGGTAAGCCGGCAGCGCTGAGCGCGGCGATCATGGCGCAGGCACCGGGAATAGGAACCACCTGGATTCCTGCCTGGCGAGCACTGCGCACCAGGCGATACCCAGGATCGGAGACCAGCGGGGTGCCTGCATCAGAAATCAGGGCAATGGATTCCCCGGCCTGCATCTTGGCGATCAACTGGTCTACCCGCGATTCATCGCTGTGGTCGTGGTAGGCGATACATGGGGTTTTGATATCAAAATGGGCAAGGAGACGGGAACTGTGTCGCGTATCTTCAGCGGCAATCAAGGCTACTGTTTGTAGAGTTTCCACCGCTCGCGGTACCATATCGCCCAAATTGCCGATGGGTGTGGCCACGACATACAAAATGCCCTGGTTTGAGGCTGTTGTTGACATACCGCTTTCCGGATAAGGGAGCCAGACGCACTGCGCCAGGCTCTGTTGAATTCATTACTTTTGCTGGTTTTTCACCGAGGTTTTCATGCCGATACGGCCTTTTGCGCGCAAGTTCCTTCACCATACTGCAACCGGTTTACTGGCTTCTGCCCTGGTGCTTACCCTGAGCAGCTGCGGTAGCAACCCGACCCAACCGGAAAAGCGCAAGGCGCAACCCGCCAAAACCCAGGCCAAAACACCCAGCGCCAGCCAACTGCTGGAGCTGGCACGCCAAAGCCAGTCGCCCGAGCGCGAAAGCCTGGTGCTGCAAGCGGCGCAGGTTTATGTGGATAACAGCAAGTTCAGTCGCGCACGCGATTTGATTAGCGACATGAACCCGGATGACTTGCCCGATCAGTCCTATATCAAATATACCGATTTGCTCAGCACCCTGGCATTGCAAGAGGGTTCCAATTTTTTAGCGCACGGCATTTTAACCAAGCCGCGTCTGGAACAACAATGGCAAGCGATGGAGCCAGCCACGGAAATCGCACTGCGAGAAAAACGCGCGCAAGTATTTACCTTGCTCGGCGAAGCGCAACACAGTGTAAATGAGCGTATCCAACTCGCCGCACTCATTAGCAACAAACAACAGCGCCAGCAAAATCAGGATGCCATCTGGCAAAACCTGATGAGTATTCCCTTCGCCGAATTACAACAACTCGCACAAGATGAGTTTGGCGAGGCGGCGCGCGGCTGGTATAGCCTTGCCGCCATCAGCAAAAATAACCAAATCGATTTGGAGCAACAGCGCGAGCAATTGCAGCGTTGGCTCAATGATTGGCGCCAACATCCCGCGCGGGACAATTTGCCCAATGATTTGCGCTTGCTGCAAAGTTTAATCGATCAGCAACCCAAACAAATTGCGTTGTTACTACCAATGCAAGGCAAATTGGCTGAAGCCGGTGAAGCTGTGCGCGATGGTTTTTTTGCCGCTTATTACCATGCACTCAGCAATGGCCGCAGCGCACCGGAAGTGCGCCAATACGATAGCAGCGGCGATGCACTGGCAGCCTACCAACAAGCCGTTGCCGAAGGTGCAGATCTGGTAATCGGTCCCATCGATAAAGAAAAAGTGACTGAGCTGAGCTTAATGCCGTCACTGGAAGTACCAGTGTTATCATTGAATTATCCCGATGCTCCACCCGCGCAACCGTTAAAAGGTTTTTATCAATTCGGATTGGCAGTAGAGGACGAAGCACGCCAGGTTGCGCGCCAGGCATTTTTGGAAGGCCATCGCCAGGCGATGGTGATTATTCCCTCACAAGAATGGAGTGAGCGCAGTGCACGCGCCTTTGCGGATGAGTGGGAAAAACTTGGCGGTGTAGTGGTAAATCGCAGCCAATTCCAAACCGGCGCAAACTATTCACGCCTGGTAAAAGATGCAATGCTGATTGAACAAAGCCAGATTCGCGCGCGCGAATTGCAAGATTTACTCGGTGTTAATTTGATTGCTTCACCGCGCAGCCGTAGCGATGTAGATATGATTTTCCTAATCGCCGATCCGGCGCAAGCACGCCAAATCAAACCTACCTTTGCGTTTCACTACGCGGGCAAAATTCCCGTCTATGCCACCAGCCAGGTTTATTCCGGCGAGCCCAACGTGAAAGCAGATCGCGATTTAAATGGTATTCGTTTTAACACTATGCCCTGGTTGTTCGATTCGACCAGCCCGGAAAAACAAGCGGTAGCGCAGTACACTAAATCTGCCGCGGTGTATGGTCGCCTGCATGCACTGGGGGCAGATGCCTTCCGTTTGTACGCGCGCTTGCCGCAATTGGAACAGGTACCACAGATGCGAATTTTCGGTGCAACTGGTGCACTGCGCATGAATGCAGGGCGCATCGAGCGCGAGCAAATCTGGGTAAGGTTCCGCAACGGCGAAGCGCAACCACTGCCCATGATCATTAACGAAAACGAGCTACAATACTAAACATCCGCATTGAGAAAAAGGAATCTTATGACCATCAGCAACAAGGACGCTGCAACTCCGGGCATCGACACCAGCGTGGTGATTGGTGCAACAGCCGAGCTCTACGCCGAGCAATATTTACAGCAGCAAGGGCTCATTTCCCGCACACGCAATTATCGCTGCAAGCTGGGCGAGATAGATTTAATTATGCTGGAGAAAAATCCACGCGGAGATGTACTGGTGTTTATTGAAGTGCGCCTGCGCACCAACAAACGTTTCGCTCCAGCACTGGAAACCGTGGATTATCGCAAGCAGCAAAAGATTATCAAAACCGCCCTGCGCTTTTTACAAGAGCAAAAGCTCTACGACAAAATCGCCTGTCGTTTTGATGTGATAGCATTGGACCAAACCGGTACAGCACCGCCCGTCCAGTGGATTAAAAATGCATTTAGCACCTGAACATTGCTAGCCACATGCCCGATATTTTTGAATGACTATAGCGACCCCTTTATGGAACAACGTGTAATTACCCTTTTTCACGAGAGCATTGAAGCCAAGATGCAGGCCGGCGAACAGCTGGCACCGCTGCTGGCCAATGCCAGTGAATTTATTGTGCACGCCCTTTTGAATGAGAAAAAAGTGCTGACCTGCGGCAATGGTATTTCTGCCGCACAAGCACAGATTTTTACCGCCAGCCTGATTAATCGTTTTGAGCAGGAACGCCCCAGTTTACCGGCGTTAAACCTTGGTTCTGATTTCACCACCCAAACAGCAATCGGCAGCGATTCCAGTTTTAACGACATCTACGCGAAGCAAATTCGCGCACTCGGGCAAGCGGGCGATATTTTGTTGCTGCTCACCAGTACAGGTAAAGCGAGCAATTTATTGCAAGCCATCAGCGCTGCACACGATAAAGAGATGCAAGTTATTGCACTGACCGCAGGCGATGGCGGTGATGTGGCCGCGCTATTAACCCATGGCGATATTGAACTTCGCGTGCCATTATTTGCCAAACCCCGTATTCACGAAGTGCACTTGCTCGGTTTATTTTGCCTGTGTGACTTGATTGACCAGCAGCTGTTTGGAGGCTTTTAATGCAGATGATTCGTGCACGCGCCCTTTATGCCCTGACACTTTTTGCGTTGAGTGTGATGGTATTTCAGTTGAGCGGCTGCGCACGAATGATTCATGCAACCACTAGCGAGCCGGTGCAAATCAGCAACAACAAACGCTCGCTGGGTACCAAACTGAATGATGATCGACTGGAAACCTACGCGCGTGTAAACCTGCTCAAGGCCGACCCGGCCTTTGAAAATGCCCGTGTAAATATCGATAGCTTTAACGGTTTTGTATTACTCACCGGCCAGGTTCCTTCAGAACACTTACGCCAGCTCGCCGGCAGTACCGTAGGTGCAATCAACTCGGTACGTCAGGTGCACAATGAATTGCAAGTGGGGCAAGTCGCGCGCTTTGGCTCACAAAGCCTGGATGCATGGATTACCACTAAAATAAAATCACGCCTGGTGGCCAGCAGTGTTCAAAGCCGTCGTATCCATATAATTACCGAAGCCCAAACCGTTTTTTTAATGGGTTTGGTATCGCGTCACGAAGCAGATCGCATCGCCGAAGTCGCACGCACCAGCGATGGCGTGCAGCAAGTTGTTAAGGTTTTTGAATACGTAGATTAGTGTTACCGACCTATCTGATCGTCTGTCTTTTATCACCCGATTCGCGCGTTTATCGCCTGCTCACCCGACAACAAAATTTGCCACTGGAAATCTCACCCTATCCTGTTAGTATCTTGCGCAACGGCAATTGACGCTTTGTCAGTGTTCGCCGATCACCATTTATTGACACGCAAAGGAAAACATCATGATTTCTACCATTGTTACGCTGGTGATAATTGCCCTGCTGGTGTTCTACGTCATTGGGATTTACAACAAGCTGGTCGCGCTGAAAAATCGCTATCAAAATGCATTCTCTCAAATTGAAGTGCAATTAAAACGCCGCTATGACCTTATTCCCAATCTGGTAGAAACTGCAAAAGGTTATATCAAACACGAGCGCGAAACACTGGAAGCCGTGATAAGCGCACGCAACCAGGCAATCAATGGCTTGCAAGCAGCCGCTGCAAATCCTGGTAGTGCAGCCGCGATGACCGAATTGGCAGGCGCGGAAAATTTATTAACCAATGCCATGGGTCGCTTGAATGTGGTGATGGAAGCCTATCCGGATTTGAAAGCCTCGCAAAATATGATGCAGGTCTCTGAGGAACTGACCAGCACAGAAAACAAAGTCGCCTTCGCGCGTCAGGCATTTAACGATGCAGTTACTGCCTACAACACTTACAAACAAAGTTTTCCGCCAGTGGTATTGGCAGCCAGCTTTGGTCATCGCGATGATGCCAGCTTGTTGGTGTTTGCCGATAGCGCCGAAATCCAGGCTGCCCCCAAAGTGCAATTTTAAAAGGTGCAGTTTTAATAGGTTCACTGCAAAATCTTCCTTCTATATATAGAAGGAAGATTTTTCCTCTCAGACAATATCAAGTCTTCCTTCTATATATAGCAATCACTCACCGCTAACAGGTTGCACCTATGAACTTCTTCGAACACCAGGATCGTGCCCGTCGCAACACTCGCTATTTGATCTTGTTGTTAATTGCGGCAGTTGTGTCATTGGTAGCAATTACCACCTTGTTATTTGCAACACTCGCCTACTTCAGTGACGAACATCGCCAGCAAACCGCGCAATCAGCCTGGCAGGGAATTTCGCATGCGCTTAGCCCTGCAGCATTTATGTGGATTGCATTAGGTGTGGGCTGCGTAGTGTTGCTAGGCAGTTTATTTCGCTTTATGCAATTAAGTGGCGGAGGTAAAGCCGTTGCTGAAGCCATGGGTGGTCGCTTGTTAATGGGCAACACTCAAGATGCAGATGAACGCAAAATTTTAAATGTAGTTGAGGAGATGGCAATTGCCTCCGGTACTGCTGTACCCCCGGTATATTTAATGGAAGAAGAAAGCATTAACGCCTTTGCCGCCGGTTATCACCCCCAGGATGCGGTAATTGGTATTACGCGCGGCTGCATTCAAAGTTTATCGCGTGATGAGTTGCAAGGTGTAATTGCCCATGAATTCAGCCATGTCTTTCACGGCGATATGCGCATCAACATGCGTTTAATTTCGCTCTTGTACGGCATCCTGGTGATTGGTTTGATAGGCGAGTTCCTTATTCGCATTGCCAGTAATCGCAGCAGCAGTCGCTCCAGCAAAGATAATTCGCCCGCCGCGTTATTGGCATTAGGCGTCGGTTTGCTTGTGATTGGCTATACAGGAATATTTTTTGGCAACCTGATCAAGGCGGCCGTGAGTCGTCAACGTGAATTCCTCGCCGATGCCTCTGCAGTGCAATTTACTCGTAACCCGGATGGCATTTCCGGCGCACTGAAAAAAATTGGCGGCAGCTCCCTTGGCTCTGAACTGCAAAATGAACACGCTGCGGAATTCAGCCATATGTATTTTGGCCAGGGGGTGAAATCCTTTTTTAATTTAATGGCCACTCACCCACCGCTGGAGGATCGCATCAAGCGCATTCAACCCAATTGGGATGGTGATTTCACCGCGAGTGTATATATAAGAAGGAAGACTTCTGCAGCAGAGGAAACCAATGCAACAGAATCGGATACCACACTGACTGATGAACCAAGTGAAGCTGTTGCGGGATTTAATGGCAATGCTGCCACCCTGGGTTATGCAACAAATGCAACAACGTCAACCAGCATCGATATAAACCAGACACTCGCTCAAATTGCCCAACCTACCCAGGCGCAAATCAGTTATGCGCGCGCGCGCCTGGCAGAAATTCCCGAGCTATTAAAAAATGCCGCACACGAAAGCTTTAGTGCACGCGCCATTGTTTTTGGTTTGTTGCTGGACCGCCATGCGCAAATTGCACAACATCAGTTGGCATTGCTAAGCGAACATTTGCCGGAACAAGAATTCCAACAATTGCGTCCGTTAATTTCCACAGCCGCGGCCCAACATGCCGGATTGCGCTTGCCATTGGTCGAGCTCTGCCTGCCAGCACTCAAACAATTATCAGCCGAGCAACAGCAATTATTTCTGGAATGTATGAATGTGTTGATCAGCGCCGATAAGAAAATCAGTTTGATGGAGTGGGCGTTACACCAGATTGTCTTGCATAACAACTATCGCTCCGCGCGCATTGAGCGTAACCTCAACCTGAAACAATTACCTGGAGAATGCTCCGTTCTTTTATCGTTACTTGCCTACGCGGGTGCAACATCAATTGCCGACGCTGAAACTGCATTTGCACAAGCCGAGGCAGAATTGAAGTTGTCCAAACTGGTACTGCTCCCAAAGGATCAGGTACAACTGACTGATCTGGATAAAGCGCTGGAGCAACTCAACCGGGTCAAGCCACTGCAAAAACCGCAATTGTTAAAAGCCATGAGTTTATGTGTATTGCAGGACAAACGCGTCACACTGGTCGAAGCTGAACTCTTCCGCGCCATTGCCGACAGCCTGGATTGCCCGGTACCACCGCTCATAACGGAAACGCGCAGCTAAATTTGTTGCGCCAGCGCAAACCAATCTAATTACAAACACCGGATGATCTACAACAAGCGGAGCACTAACGGGTATAATGCGCCGCACTTTATCCGCTAATCCTGCCAACCATATGAGGTAATTACCTTGCAACTGGACAACGCATCTGTTGCGCAACTGCGCGAACTGGAAAGCCAGCTCACCGAGCAATATCAGGCGATTCTCGCCAAAAAACTGAACCTGGATTTGACCCGCGGCAAGCCTTCTGCCGAGCAATTGAACCTGTCCGACGCTATGGATGGGTTGCTGAAGGGTAACTATATCGCTGCCGACGGCACCGATACCCGCAACTACGGCGGGCTGGACGGTTTGCCGGAAGCAAAACAACTGGGCGCCCACATTATGGGGGTAGAACCAGCCAATGTACTGGTTGGCGGTAACTCTAGCCTGACCCTGATGTTCCAGGTAATGCTGGCCGCTTACCAATTTGGCCTGAAAGATGCCGCCAGTGCCTGGAAAAACGACGGCGAAGTGAAATTCCTGTGCCCGGTTCCCGGTTATGACCGCCACTACACCGTGTGCGAGCAGCTCGGCATCAAAATGATCAACGTTCCCATGACATCAACCGGCCCCGATATGGATGTGGTTGAATCATTGGTAAAAGCCGACAAATCCATTAAAGGTATGTGGTGTGTACCCAAGTACTCCAACCCAACCGGCGTTGTTTACAGTGATGAAACCGTAGAACGCATCGCCAAGCTTGGCCAGATCGCCAGTGCCAACTTCCGCGTATTCTGGGACAACGCTTATTCAGTACATGACCTGGTTGCCAATGCGCCGCAACTGGCCAGTGTTCTGGAAGCAACCCGTCGCAATGGCACTGAAGATTCTGTTGTGCAATTTGCGTCTACTTCAAAAATTACCCATGCCGGTTCCGGTGTTGCTTTCGTAGCGGCAAGCGCAGCAAACCTCGCTGGCTTCAAAAAGTTTTTGAACAGCTGCACCATCGGCCCGGACAAAGTAAACCAGATTCGTCATTCGCGCTTCCTGCCAAGTAAAGATGCACTGATGGCGCATATGACAAAACACGCTGAATTATTGAATCCACGTTTCGAAGCAGTATTGAGTGCATTGAGCAAAGCATTTGATGGCACCGATTTGGGCGCATGGGAAAAACCAGTTGGCGGCTACTTTGTTTCCTTCGACACGCGCAAAGGTTGCGCGAAAGAAACTGTGCGCCTTGCAGCTGAAGCCGGTGTAAAACTGACGCCTGCTGGCGCAACCTATCCCTACGGCAAAGATCCGGAAGATCGCAATATCCGTATCGCACCATCCGTACCAACAGTTCCTGAAGTAGTTGGCGCAATGGAAGTGTTTGTGACCTGCGTGAAACTGGCATCAGTAAAACAAAAGCTCGCCAGCCTAAGCTAATCGCTTATTCCGTCCCAGCAAAAAAGCCGCTTTTAAGCGGCTTTTTTGTTTTATCACTATTTAATACACAACAAACCAACCGATCTAATCAACGCAGATTAATTCCAAAACACTTGGTTCGTTATTTATTTTCTTTCTATACTCAAATTAGCACGACACTAAACTGTATGTGCACCAACCCATCCCATTAACCCAATTACCGTTAATCCGATTACCTTTAGCCCTGAAGACTGTTTAACCCTTTTTTCTCTGCGCTTATGCCACAGGAGATTTTGTATGGGTGTTGCTGCAACTGTAGAAAAATATTTAAAAGCAAAACAGGTCGAGTTCACGCTGCTGGAACATGAATATTGCGAGGGTTCATACAACACAGCACGTGTCGCCAAGATTGACGATCATTGCCTGGCCAAAGGCGTACTCTTACGTGATGAGGATTTTCATTACACGCTTTGTGTTCTCCCCACACGCAATAAAATATTACGCCACACCCTGAACCAGATTTTTGATCGCCACATGGAGTTGGTCGAAGAGGAAGAACTTGCGGAGATTTTTAAAGACTGTGTCGAAGGCGCTATACCTGCGTCACAGCAAACTCCCTAAAAAATATGTTCGTCAGGAGTATGAGCTTTAACCATTATTTCTGATGAGTAGCAGGCATAAAAAAAGCCGCCTTGTTTCCAAGGCGGCTTTTTTGTTACCAGAAGGAATTAATCCTTACTTGGCACCAATACCACGTTTGGCGCATTGGCTTCGCGGGCAGCGTCAGCAACAGCGACGTATGTACCGGTGCTTGCACGACCGCTTGCAGAGATAATTACAGCAGCCTTAGGCAACTCAGCACGCAGACGCTCCAGGTTAGAACGAACTGAGCGAGTGTCTACACGGCGCTCGCCTTCTTTCTCCATCAACCAGATTTGGTCGTCGGCAGAAATGCGAACCAGAATGTTTGGCTCAGCATCTGGCGGTGGAGGGTTGTTATTTGGCTCAGGAACATTGGGGTTAAAACCCGCTTCTTTAACGAAAGACGCAGTCACGATAAAGAAGATCAACATAATGAACACCACGTCGAGCATGGGGGTCAAGTTCTGGAGCCCCCCTGCCCCCAAATCTCCCTCCTCTTGTATTAGCCATGTAGCTCCACTTAACAAACAGTCGGCAATCACAATTCGACTGAATCTATTTCAAGCGCAACTTATTGCAACGCCAACATCGAGCAAAGCGAATTTCGCTCCCCCGATTAATACTCACCGCTCGCATTATGGATAAGAAGTATTTTGATGAGGCACAGTAATATCTGCGACCTCCCAAATATCAGCAGCGCATTTTTTTAGACGGTAGATTCATCACAATGAATCACAAGGTGTGTGTATCAAGCACAGTCAAATGATTGCACGGTCTTGATGGTTGATCTGATTATCAGAGCTCATCTGAAAATATTCGTTAGCTGTCCGGCATCCAATCTCTGATTATTCATGCATTGAGATACTCGTTGACTAATCGTGTTTGCGAAATTCATTACGCGTTAAGGATTCATTGCAAGCGTGTCAGCCTCACCCAATAGCTCTTCGTTGAATCACTTTGACGAATGCGCGAGATAAGCGTCAAGTTGCAACACAACTAAAATAATCTCTACTTGATAAGCGCATAGGGATAACTTCACCAAGTGAAATTACTAACTGCTGATCCTCAGTCCAGTCGTATACTCCATCCATCATCATGAAGTAGCTATATTCGATAGCCTCAGAGGGATTTGCCTGGAAGCACTTAAGCTCTCAATAGCATCCAATTCAAAAAACAGAAGACGCGATGCCTACACCTAACCATGACCTCAATTAAACAGCATCGACTGTCTCACACAGATCACTTTCTCACTCTACGAAAGCAATCACAGACAACATCCAACCCTAAATCAACTCTCTTGATTATGGATTGGCATCATTTCAAAGCTCACCAAAGTATAAATTCGTGATCCAGTTAGCCATCGCATTGTCATTCATCACCACCTCAGAGAGATCAATGAACACCAAAAAATTTAGTGATAGCTCATCTTGAAAGGCAAAAAAGAACTCTCAACAACACCGTTTCTTACCAGCAAAGGCATCGTTAACAGCAAATAAAAATGGGAAAAACAAAACCGATAACGGCTGATTACGATTGCAAACAAGCAAAATTGTTTTCAATAAAGTGACTGCTTGCAGTCTGATTGGAGCTTCAGTTAACTGAAAAACTTTCCGTTAAAATCGAAAAAACACATTTTTTTACTAAAAATTGGCAAAAAAACGCATTTTTATTGACTATTTAGCGCAAAAAACTTGAATTTTTTTAATAAAGTTTTAACTTATACATGTTGGACTTTTTAATCCATTTATCGACCTTTCGAAAACTATAAAGGAAGCACACCATGGCTGCACGTAAACAAACCGCTGTTAATACTGTTGCAAGTTTGGAACAGCAATTAGCTCAACTGAAAGCGCAACTGGCAAAAGCTCGCGCAGCTCAAGCGGCAGATGCCGGTAAAGCTGTTGCTGGTTTGGCTAAAGACGCCGCTAAAGCTGCTGCAGCTCTGAAAGCTGCTCAAAGCAAGTTGGCTGCTGCTAGCAAAAAGAAAACTCCTGGTTCAGCTAAAGTTGTAGCCGCTGCTAAAGCTGCTGTTGCTGCCGCCAAGAAAGATGCCACTGCTGCTAAAGCTGCTGTTGCTGCTGCCAAGAAAGAAGCTGCTGCTGCTAAAGCTGCTGCTAAACTGGCTGCTGCACACGACAAAGCAGTTGCTAAAGCAGAAGGCGCTGTTGCAAAACGCCTGAAAGCTTCTGCCAAGAAAGCTGCGGTAAAAACCAAAGCTGCAGAGAAAAAAGCTGCCGCTAAAGCTAAAGTAGCTGCCAAAAAAGCTGCTGCTAAAGCTAAAGCAGCCGCTAAAAAAGCTGCACTGAAGAAAAAAGTTGCTGATAAGAAGGCAGCTGTTAAAGCTAAAGCAGCTGCTAAGAAAGCAGCCGTTAAAGCTAAAGCAGCAGCCAAGAAAACTGCAGCCAAAGCTAAAGCAGCAGCCAAGAAAACTGCAGCTAAAGCTAAAGTAGCAGCCAAGAAAACTGCAACTAAAGCTAAAGTAGCTGCTAAAAAAGCGCCAGCCGCTAAAAAAGCAGTAGCTAAAAAGGCTCCTGCTGCTAAAAAAGCAGTAGCTAAGAAAGCGCCAGCTGCTAAAAAAGCAGTAGCTAAGAAGCCTGCTGGTGCTGCACCTGCAAAACGCGGCCGCAAGCCAAAGGCAGCTGCACCTGCTGTGTAAGTAGCGATTTGTTCGCAATAAAAAAGGCACCTTCGGGTGCCTTTTTTATTGCGAGCATAACAATTCCATTTAAATAGCAATGCGATTTAATTAGATGAATGTTCCTGAATCGCCATTTGATTGAATACATAGGCATACATCAACAAGCGCTGTTCTTCAGTTTGCTCTGTAAACTCCAAACCATAATTCACTAGCATTGATTGTGATTGCCCATCAGTTGGATCTACTCGTGAACGGACCCTGCCAGTTAGCACCAGCTCCCGCGTTATCTCACGAATCTCAACTTGCGCCCTAAGCTCCAATAAATCACCAATGTCCGCAATTTCATTAGCCAACTCAATGCGCACACCAGAAATACTGACATCCAACATAATGCCGCTAGTAGACGGTCTGGATTCTAAACCTATATTAAATACATCAACGTGCTCATGGACAGCAACTCGCGTTGCACTGCGAATACCTTTGAAGGTCACCGAATCAGGATAACTCAAGTGAAGAATTGGGTAAGGGTCAAGGGTTTGGCTTTCTACTATGCCTGCAAATATCCCTATGCCATTGTCAATCATCAGTCGCACAACGATTTTTTGACCAGCTCTGAATTTAACTAATTTACCGGCTTGTTTAGGTACGGATAATAAAAGTGCTCGCCCAGGTAAACATCCAACGAGTCGACATGAAAAACGTTCCGGCTGCCCGGCAAGACTACTTGTCTGCAGTTGCAGGGGGTAACCATAGGCTAATTTCAATTCTTCGAATTTCATGGTGCTTCTGCTGAAAATTATTGATGTTATGTTCAGCAGTGTAGCAGCTGGGGGCAATTGTGCTTTTAAGGTGAGAAAAGTTATGCCTGACTAAAGATCAAAAATTGATTTGATGACCTACCCCATGGATTCGGCGGCCAAAACTCCGAATTCTTTGTTCCACTCCATCAACAATAGCGCTAACGCCTGTGATTGTTCATAGAGTGACGCCAGTTCGTCGTAGGTATCTTTCGGACCGTGATAGAGTTTGATCTGCCGATGCTTGTTGGCCAGCTCATGTTGTAAATGTTGGGAACGATAGACTTCCAGTTTCCAGCGCAGGTTATGCGCGGTATTACGATAATAAGCAAGCTTGGTTTGCAAGGAGATGGGAGTGACTGAGTTAAGTGGACCAAAAACATTAAAATCCAGGGCTAATACCATCGATTCCTTGGCCGACATATCTGCGATGATTGTGGCAGTACGCGCTTGCCCAACCAGTTGAGCCAAATCCCCAAATACTTCTCCCGGTGTCACGTAGTTAACCAAATCGCCTTTGAGCGCCTGGTCTACATAAACAGCCAGCTTTCCCTTGAGCAAAAAATACAGCCAGTTTCCGGTGTCGCCTTTTTGCAGCACAACTTCACCTGGAACAAAGGACAAAATGCGCGATGCCTGCAAGAGTATTTCCAGTTGTTTTGCATCTTGCTGCTTAACAACTTTAAAAAACGGGATCCCCGAGAGTAGGTGCTCCAGGGTATCTTTGGGGATTTTATGCAGCGGTTTCGTTTCCATCATCTACCCGTAATACTATTTTTATTAAAAATTAATCACCTCATACACCAGGTAATAAGCAATCACAACACAGGACAGCAATGTCCCTAATAAATAGAGAGTAGCAAGACTATGCGCTTCAACCATCTATTCCGAGTACTCATAAGTATTGCATTACTGGTTTTCTCCCAACTATCACGCGCCGAACCAATGCTGAATGGTATTGGAGTTCATCAGGAATTAGGGCGGGAAATCTTTATCGGTGCGCTCTTTTCCGAATCCTTGAGCAATGACCCGGGAACACTACTGCGCAACCAGCAGCCCATGCGTATGGAGCTTAAAATTGTTAGCCCGGAAGGAATTACTGCGCGCCGTTTCAGCCGGCTGTGGATCGAAGGCCTGGCAGTTAACAGCAAGGCTGATGCCTTGATGGCCCAAGCAGACAATACAGTAGCTTTTGACGCTATGTTTAAAGGCCGCCTGGTGCCAAATGACTATGTAAAAATTAGCCATACTCCCGGAAAAGGCGTGAGCGTGACCCTGAATGACGTGCTACTGGGCACCATTAAGGACGAAAACTTCTTCTCTATGCTATTGGCAACCTGGATTGGCAGTGTGCCCCTCTCCTCTGATTACCGCGACAGTCTGTTAAAGGTCGGCGATGTAAACACGGCGTTGCGCGCGCGCTTCACAACGATAACGCCATCTGCCGCAAGGGTTGCCGAGGTTCGCACATGGGCTCAAGGCGATGCGCTTATTACACAGGAAGCAAAGTCATCTGCCCCCAAATCGGCGGCGACGAAATCCAGTGCGCGAGCGAAAGAAGAGCTGATTGCTGAGCGTCCCGAGATTAAATTACCCGCGGTAGAAATCGAGAAGCCAACGCTGGATGTTCCCGCGCCAGCTGCGCAAGTGGCGGCTTCTGCAGCCGCTTCATCAGTTGCAGCCAAACCTGTTGCAGTCACTCAACCTGCCCCTGCAAAAGTAGAAGAGGAAGAAGACGAAGGACCAGCATTAACAGCACAAACACTGTTGGCTCGCCAGTTCTATGTTTCCGACGCGATCAAAAAAATTCGCAGCAAAACCAAATATCCACAGCGCGCGTTGGATAGAGGCCAGGCAGGTAGTGTCCGTGTTGCCGTTGTGATTGATCGCAATGGTAATATTTTGAATACGAATATTCTCGAAAACAGCGCTTATGAAATGCTTAATAAAGAGGCGCTGGATGCTGTCAAACGCTCGGCTCCCTTCCCTGCGTTACCTGATACTATTAGTGGTGCGCGCTTTGAATTTACTGTACCTATGCGCTGGACTTTGCCGGAATAGTTCAGTCATTTGCCCCCAATAAAAAAGCCACTCCAAAATGGGGTGGCTTTTTTGTTTCTGAATTTTTTATCTGCGCCAGCTACTGCTATGAAAGCTGGCGCAAACGCTGCTCTATCACCTTGTGAATTCCGCTACGTTCCAACGCTGAGTGTTCTTCCAAACGATTTAAATGAATCGCATGCAAGTGCAAACAAGGAGTAGACGAATCCAGCTCACGCAAATCACCTTTCATTAATACGGGAAGAAAAGGCTTATTCGGTGGTAACTTTTCACGAACTATCTTCAAGCCCATTTGCAAGGGTAAGGCTCGATATTTTACCGTTCCGCTGCGAAAGGGAATCCGCAAAAACAAACAGGGGCGAGATTGATATACGCCAGGAATAATCTCCATACCTGTCGGAGTTACCGCATTGGACGTTATGCCATTAAACGTATCATGCGGCATATAGGGGTTGGGCAAAATTACCAACTTCCGGTCTTCTTCTTTAGGGAAGAAAATATTGTAATTGGTGTATAACTGCTCCACAGAACTGGAGTAAACACAGAGTTTGTTTTCAAACCCCATGACAAAATCCACCGCCCGTTGACGCTGATTGAAGGCATCAAGATCCCAGATCAGGTCCTTGTTATCGGAGTTTATTGACAAGATTGGCTCTTTAAAAAAGAAAGTGAAAGAAGTATAGCCCCGTAAAACTCAAACGTTCAAACATTCAACGCGCACTAATATGCGCTTCAACTCTTCCAGTCCCTTATCACTAAACAAGTAATCCGCGCGCGCTTGCCCCAGGTATTCACGCTCATCAATTGCAGCACAGGCTTCGCGAATTACTTCCAGCTCGGGGCAGTGGCGAAAGGACGAAGACAAAAATATCGCCCAGTCATTTTCACTCGCCTGCCCCACTAATACTTTTTGCAGGAGTGCGATTACATCCGTTTTTGTCATCAGGTAGTGGGGATGCTTTACCCAAAGTAAAACACCAATTACAACCAGAAAAATAAACAGGGTGATAACAAAAACGGCCATGTTATTAATGCTCGCGCGTTGCCCGGAACACAACTTCCGGGTGACGCTCTTGCGTCAGCGAAAGGTTTACACGCGAAGGAGCGAGATAGGTCAAATGGCCGCCACCATCCAACGCCAGGTTTTCTGCACACTTACGTTTAAACTCTTCCAACTTTTTAGGATCAGTGCATTCACACCAGCGTGCCGTAGTCACATTCACCGGCTCGTAAATTGCCTCTACTTTATATTCATCTTTCAGGCGATAGGCAACCACTTCAAACTGTAATACCCCTACGGCCCCAACCACGATATCGTTATTGTTGACGGGAAAAAATACCTGGGTTGAGCCTTCTTCAGATAATTGTTGTAAACCTTTTTGCAATTGCTTCATTTTGAGCGGGTCTTTCAAGCGAATGCGGCGAAACAGCTCCGGCGCAAAGTGCGGAATACCCGTAAATTTCATCTCCTCGCCTTCGGTAAAAGTATCGCCAATCTGGATGGTGCCATGGTTATGCAGACCAATAATATCGCCCGCAATGGCTTCTTCTACCGCACTGCGATCACCCGCCATAAAAGTTACCGCATCGGCAATTTTAATATCCTTACCAATACGCACATGCTTCATTTTCATACCCTGTGAGTAGGTGCCTGAGCAGATACGCATAAAAGCGATACGGTCGCGATGCTTGGGGTCCATATTCGCCTGGATTTTAAAAATAAATCCGCTAAATTTTTCTTCGAATGGCTCAACTGAACGCTCGTGTGTTGCACGCGCGCGCGGCGTAGGTGCCCATTCCACAAAGCCATCCAGCATTTCACGTACACCGAAATTGCCCAGTGCGGTGCCGAAAAAAACCGGCGTCATGCGACCAGCAAGATATTCCTCCAAATCAAATTGATTTGTTGCGCCGCGCACAAAATCGATTTGTTCGCGATAGTCATCTGCATAGGCTCCCATTAACTCGGTCGCTTCTGGGCTATCCAAACCTTTAATTTGAACATCATCAGGAATGGTGTGACCAAAACCTTGCTGATAAACATGGATCACATCGGTATAAAAATTATAAGCTCCGAGAAACTCCTTACCACTGCCCAAGGGCCAATTGATTGGTGCCGCCGTAATTTTTAATACGTTTTCAATTTCATCCAGCAACTCAACCGTATCGCGGCTTTCACGATCCATCTTGTTGATAAAGGTAAGAATAGGCGTATCGCGCAAGCGGCAAACCTCCATCAATTTAATGGTTCGATCTTCAACCCCCTTTGCACCGTCGATCATCATCAACACAGAGTCCACCGCAGTAAGGGTGCGATAGGTATCTTCCGAGAAGTCTTCGTGGCCGGGGGTATCAAGCAAATTAACTATTCGATCTTTGTAAGGGAATTGCATCACCGATGATGTCACCGAAATTCCGCGCTCCTGCTCCATGGTCATCCAGTCAGACTTTGCATGGGGACCGCGCTTGCCTTTTACCGAGCCGGCCAATTGAATGGCATTGCCCCACAGCAGCAGTTTTTCAGTGACGGTAGTTTTACCGGCATCCGGGTGAGAAATAATGGCAAAGGTGCGACGCTTTGCGAGTTCAGCAATTAAATTACTCATAGAAATTTCGCGTAATAAAAAAGAAAAAGGAGAAACTGGAAATGGCAGGAATTATATCCTGCACAGGGTGTTTAGGGGATCAGATTTAAAGCAGCTAGGATTCTGCAAGTGCAATGCTTTGGTAAATATGACGTTTCAACCACAGCCAGGCCCAAATACCCAATGCAATATTGGCCACTGCGGTAGCAATAAAAATACCTTTCATGCCCCAGAGTTGTTGGCCCATCCACGCCAGGGGTAAATACACATAAAGAACACGACCGGCAGAAATCAGCATAGCCGGCCAGGGATTACCCATTCCATTGAAGGCGGCATTCACTGACATTATCAAACCATAGGCACCGTAGCTGACAGGAACTATCCACAAATACAGGGCAGCAATCGTCACTACTTCGTCATGACCGCCAAATAGTTGCGCGATCTCTGCACCCAATAGCCACAAAATAATGGCCAGTAACAACCCAAACCCTAAACAAAATTGCGTGAGTACACGCAACGCATCTTGTAGCCGCTCAACCTTTCCTGCACCAAGGTTTTGCCCAAAGAAAGGTCCCACTACTCCAGAAAGGGCATAAAACACTATCAGGGCTAATGGCTCTATCCGAGTGGCGATTCCCAATGCCGCAACCGCGTCAGTTCCGTAAGCAGCAACCATAGCAACTACTATGGCACTGGCAAAAGGGATAATGACATTCGCTGCCATTGCTGGCAGCCCCACCTCAACAATAGCTCGCCAGGAGGTTTTCAGTTTTTGCCAGGGAATAAATGGATTAATTACCATATGTAAACGAACACGCAAAATGTACAAGGCAATTACCAGCATCAACGCGCGGGTAATTAACGTAGCCAGGGCCGCGCCCTGTAATCCCAACGCCGGAGCACCCAATAAACCAAAAATCAACACGGGATCGAGCAGCACATTTACCAGTGCCGCGCCACCCATTAAGTAACCTTGAACCTGGCTCATTCCCATAGCACGCAAAGCAGAAAGGCATACCATAGGCACCATCAGACAAGGTGCACTGAAATACCAGATGGACATGTAACAGCGAATCAAGGGAATTAACTCTGCAGGAGCGCCCAGCGCAAGAAATAAAGGCTCCAGAGTCAACCAGCCCAGCAAGCAAACGGAGGCGGAGATAATGAATGTCAGACTCATAGCATCGGTCGCAAGCCGGCGCGCCTTGCTCGAATCCCCCTCGCCAATAGCGCGAGCAACAGCAGACGAAGTTCCCGCACCCAAACCAATCGCCAGACTGGTCAACACCATGATAATTGGGAAGGTGAAACTGAGGGCAGCCAATGGCTCACGCCCTAACTGGGCGATGAAAAATGTCTCTATGGCATTGAGTGACATAGTTGCCATCAACCCCCAGACCAGAGGTAACGCCAGACTTTTTAGCTGTGTAGACACCCGACCTTCAGTAAGGGTTGCCGGTAGCGGTTCTGCCATAAAAAAGGAGCTGTTGGTCAACAAAAAGGCGTGCAGTATACACCAGTGCCGGCGCAGAATTTGCCCTTGGCTAACCGCTACTGCGACAAAGTGTCACAGCGAGGTTACAACTGAAAAACACCTCAAGACCAGGCACTTGGTTATAATCGATTAGAATGATTACTACGAAACTGACCATGCAAAACCGCACTCACCACCCCATTTCTTTCGCGCTAGCTGATCACACCCAACACCTCAGCTACTGGGTAATGATTCGCACGCTGATACTTATTTTATTGGGTATCGCCGCCGTTAGTTGTTTGTGGCAGGGCGCAGTGAACCTTCCATTCACAGAGATATTAATTGCCCTGGTTATCCTCACTGGCGTAAACCTGCTCACCTTCTCACGTTTACGCCAAACCTTACCGGTTACCGAGTTGGAATTTTTTATCCAACTGCTAATTGATCTGGCCTGTCTAAGCGCAGTATTTTATTTCAGCGGCGGGGCAAACAATCCCTTTGTCTCTTATTTTTTGGTCCCGATTTGCATTTCCGCCGCAACATTGGGTAGCGGCTTAACACTGACAATCGCCAGCCTGAGTATTTTAAGTTATTCACTGTTGTTATTTTTTCACGTGCCTCTGCCAATACTGGCTCCCGATCATCATCAACACGACAATAATTCGTTGAATCTGCACGTGCTGGGTATGTGGTTGAATTTTTTTATCAGCGCCGGCCTGATCACTTATTTTATTGTGAAGATGGCGCGTGATCTGCGTGCACAAGAAACCCAATTAAATCGCTGGCGTGAAGATCAATTGCGCGATGAGCAAGTGATGGCCGTTGCAACCCTCGCCGCGGGTACAGCCCATGAATTAGGTACGCCCTTATCGACTATGAAAGTATTAATTAGCGAGCTGCGCGAGGAATATGCGAACAACGAAAACCTGCGCAACGATCTTGCGTTATTGCAAGCGCAAGTCAATCAATGTTCAACCACATTGCGAGATTTGGTAAATAAAGCAGAACTGGCTAAAGAAGGAAAAATTGCCGCTGAATCAGTTCGCGCCTATTGTGAAAATCTACTGGAGCGCTGGAAAATTTTGCGCCCAGACACCAACTCCACAATCGAATTTTCAGCCAAAAGCCCGGCCTTAACTGCGGTGTTTTCACCAACTATCGCTCAGGCGATTCTAAATCTGCTTAACAACGCTGCAGATGCCAGCCCTGACGATATTCAAATCGCGATTGAATGGAATCAGGCAGCAATGCAATGGACTATTAACGACAATGGTCCAGGCATAGCGGAAGATATCAGCCCACACTTGGGAAAAACTTTTATCTCTACCAAAAATAAAGGTTTGGGAATTGGCCTGTTACTCACTCAGGCCACGATCAATCGCCATGGCGGCACTGTGAGCCTACATAATCGCGCCCCTCGGGGAACAACCACGCAAGTGCAACTTCCGCTAATCACCGAAATGGATACGCAAACCGATGAGTAGTTTAACTTGCCTTGATTTTCTAATTGTCGATGACGATTCAACACTTGCCGCTATGCTGGAACGAGCGCTCAAGCGTCGACAATTTTCCTGTGCAGTCGCACATAATGCGATGCAAGCATTGCAACTGGCAGAGACTCATTTGATCAGCAAGGCGATTGTTGATCTTAAACTGGGAAATGATTCCGGCTTACAGCTAATTCGTGAGCTGAAATTAAAATCACCTGATTTACAGATTGTTATGCTGACCGGATATTCGAGCATTTCAACGGCTGTTGAGTCAGTCAAATCAGGAGCAGCTAATTATCTGTGTAAACCTGCCGATACAGATGAAATACTAGCTGCTTTTGGTGAAACACAGCATAGCGAGTTGCAAGAAATAAGTTATACGCCCTTGTCCGTTGATCGCCTGGAGTGGGAGCATATTCAGAAAATATTGCAGGAAAATAACGGTAATATTTCAGCCACTGCGAGAGCACTGGGAATGCACAGGCGCACTCTACAACGCAAGCTCCAAAAGCGCCCGGTCAAGCATTAACTGCGAGAATCAAATTGGATCCAGTTGCATAGCCATTAATAATGCGTCTTCATGGCCATTCACTGTCGGATAATAATTTTTACGCTGACCAACTTCAAAAAAACCTTCTTTAGCGTAAAGCTCTATCGCTTTGCGATTAGATACTCGAACCTCCAGAAAAAGCATATCGGCTTTACCTCTCACGCAATTTGCTGCATGAACCAAGAGGCACTGCCCAATACCTTTACGTTGATATTTTGGCGCAACAGATATATTCAACAGCTCGGCATCACCGCCACCATGGGTTACAACCACATAACCAACTAATGCACTCTTGATTTCTGCCAACCAGCATTTTTGCCGTCCATTGATGCAGTCCTCAAAACTGGATTGTCGCCAAGGGTGTGAATGGGCACTACGTTCCAACTCCATTACTTGCGAGATATCGCTCGCCGTAATTTCTCGAAAATGGAGTTCGAAGCCGGTATAGGTTGTTGATTGCAGAGAAATCATGGAAGAGATTTTTAATCAAGGGCAGCCCATAAAAGGGCTTTATCTATTGGCTTTTGTAATAGTTCACTGAGACTTGGCAACAAGAGCGCCGTCATCGAGCTCTGTCCTGATAAGCCCGCAACAGCAACAGATTGCCAGCGACTACCAACAACAGAAACATCTTCATTAACAAAATATTGAGCAGCATTTTCACCCAGCAACCACAATCTGTTAATAGGTCGCAATTCATTCTCCACCGCCAACCAAGTCTGCAACTCATTACACGCATCAAATATCGTGCGCGAAACAAACCGGTTTTCAATCATTGGCCAACGCAAAACCTCTTCTTTCAGATCTGGTTTTGTTGTTCCAAACACTACGTGCAGCAGATTGCTCAGAAGTAACTCAGTTGGCAAAGCTGCTGCGCTATTACGAGAATCAATAATTAAAAATCCTGACAATGGGCGCCAGAGACTTAACGAGAATGGCGCAACAACAGGAGCTTTCGTTTCCTCGAACTGCTGCAAAATTGAAGCAGCATTAATAGGCGCTACTGGCTTTTGGCGTACATCCAAACTACCCAGCATATCAATAGCCGTCGAGGAATCGAGTTTCGCTGGCTCGTTAACTATTAATGGTGAAATTATCGAATCAATTAGAGGGGATTGAGTACTAACTACCGAAGAATCAATCTCTATTACAGGCAATAGACAAGCTACAGATTCCGGGGCGCAAGGCAAGTGCCAACGCGGCATATAGCTTTCAATGCCGAGCGCAGAAAGATAAGCCTGCCGTTGCAATTCATTCATTGATTAAGCGCCTTTACGCTCTGCTTGTAAACTTGACGAATTATAAATCAGAACTCGAAGTTAAAACTGCCTGGAAAGAGTAAAAACTCCTGGGGTTAAAATAAAAAACCCCTGCCAGTATTCTGACAGGGGTTTTAGATTAGAAGCTTGACGATGACCTACTCTCACATGGGGAAGCCCCACACTACCAT
>JAGKWY010000162.1 GCA_021151625.1 Gammaproteobacteria bacterium
CTTTGATAAACATAACGCACTAAGCTTTTGATACGACTGATAATTGCCTAGCTGAACCTGTCGTAAACCCAGTGTGAAGGACTCAGTCAAATTCATGCCCGATAAGTCTTTTGTAAATAATGCCGCCCTTGCACAGCGAACTGCCCAGTTAGAGCAGTTGCTGCAGCGTATCTTTGGGTTTTTAAGTCGCGTCCCGCTGGAGCGCTGGCAGTGGTTAATTGTACTGTTGCTGGTTATTTGGTTGAGCCACAGTCTGGCGCGCTTATTTTGGTTGGTTATACCTAACCCGACCATACCACCGGCGACAGTTACCTCTGTTGCGGGAGCAATGCCGGGGGCTAATCCTGCAGCTGCAGAGGCGATCAATATTGCACAGGTTAAAAATCTGGCGCCCTTTGGTGAAACCAGTGCAGAGCCTGTGGCTACTGTGGAGGCGCAGCCTGCGCCGGCAACTCAGGGGATCGAAAATAATGCAGCCGATACCCAGCTCAATTTGATTTTGCGTGGGGTGTTGTCCAGCAATGATGAAAAAGCGGCGCGCGCCATTATTGCAACTGGTGATAGAGCTGATGTGTATGGGATTGGTGATGCCCTTCCGGTAGGTAACAATGTGACTCTCGCCAAGGTGTTGGATTTGCGCGTCATCATTAATAACAATGGCTCTTTTGAATCCCTGTGGATGTACAAGGATGATCCTGCTGCCAAATTGGGTACAGCAGTTGCGCCTTCATCTGAATGGGCCACTCCGGGCGGTTATGCCAATCCTCCCTATCAGCAGCAACCGCCAGTATTTGCTGATAAAAGTCCCCGTTTTGATTCTCCTTCGCCCGCTGCTGCAGGTGATGCGGGTATGGCCCAGATGGGTAAGACTCTCGCCGATGTGGTGGCTATGAGTATTTACCGCGAAAACGGCCAGGTGGTGGGTTACAAGATCCGCCCGGGACGCAATGCGGAGATGTTTACTTCCCTCGGTCTGCAGACTGACGACATAGTCACAGCGGTCAATGGCGTTCCGCTGAGCAGCCCGGGCAAGATTATGGAAATATACAAAAGTATGGGTAGTGCCACATCGGCGAATCTGGAAATCAGACGCGGTGGCAGTACAGTTAACCTAGACGTAATGCTCAAGTGAGGTCTTCGTGATCCGTTCGAATGGTCGTAACAATAAGAAAATAATCTCCAGCATGATGCTGGCGGCGATTATTAGTGGCACAGTTAATCTCGCCTGGGCTCAGGTAGAGCCTGCCGGGCAAAACGCCGCTGGAGAGCAAGCCTGGACGGTAAACTTTAATGACTCGGATATTCAGGAAGTTATTAAGTTTATTGCGGGGGCAACCGGGAAAACGATCATTATTGATCCCAAGGTGCGTGGCCCCATCAAGGTAATCAACACCAAACCGCTCAATGCCAAAGAGCTATATGAGCTGTTCCTTGCCTCTTTGGATGTGCATGGATTCACCGCAGTAGAAAGTGGCAATATTGTTCGAATTGTAATGAACCGCGATGCGCGCAACTTGCCAATCCCCACTGAAAACAATGTCAAAAACAAAGATGATTTGTATATCACCCAGGTGATCCCGCTGAAAAATACCAGCGCGGCAAAAATCCTGGCGGCGTTGCGCCCTCTGGTTCCACAGTATGGTCATTTGACGACATACGAACCTAGCAATGCCCTGATTATCACCGATACCCGCGCCAACGTAGCGCGTATGAATGAGTTAGTGATTCAACTGGATAAAATCGGTATGACGCATACCGATGTGATTCCATTGAAATATGCCAACGCAGCCGATGTGGTTGCCATGTTGAGCCAACTGGAAAAACCAGATCCCAATCGCGGTATGACTACCTCGCCACCAGTGATTGTGGCGGACAAGCGTACCAATGCGGTGGTTATCAGTGGCGATGATTTGAGCCGCCAGCGTCTCAAATTATTGATCGATGATTTGGATCGTCCGCAAACCCGCAATAGCAACGTGCGTGTGATTTACCTGAAATATGCCAAGGCGGAAGAGGTTGCCAAGGTGTTAAGTGGTATGTTGCAGAGTGTTGGCGGCGGCAAACCAGCAGAAGGTGCGCCAGCGAATGCAACCCAAGCTGCAGTTCAAGCCGATGAAGCAACCAACTCGGTGTTGATCACCGCTGATGTGGAAACCATGGATACCCTCCTGTCGATTGTCGATAGTCTGGATATCCGCCGTGCACAGGTGCTGGTTGAAGCGATTATTGTTGAAATTACCGGTAAGAATCAGAAAGAACTGGGTATCGAGTGGATGTATCAAGCGGATGATGCCGGTTTCGGTGGTTTTGCTCCCGGATCTGGATTGGGCGGAGTGGCAGGTTCGGCATTTAATCTGTTGGAAAGCCCTAGTGATAATGATGCTCTGGCTGGCTTGGCTACCGGTATTGTATCCGCCAAATCACCCATATTTGGTGTGGGTCGTTTGGGGAAAAATGTCGACTTCTTGAGCGTGCTTAAACTGCTGCAAACCACAGAATCCAGCAACATCCTTTCTACTCCGAGCCTGTTAACCACTGACAACAGCGAAGCATCTATTCTGGTTGGTCAGCAAGTGCCATTTGTGACCGGTTCTTACACCGGCATGACTGGCTCTACTACCGGTGGTAACAACTCATTCTCCAGCCCATTTAATACCGTAAACCGTGAAGATGTAGGTATCAAGTTGCAGGTAACTCCGCACGTTAACGGAGGCGACAGCCTTGTTCTGGATATTGAACAGGAGATTTCATCGGTATTGGGTGGTTCAGAGTCCTCGCCTAATGGTCCTACAACAAGTAAGCGTGAAATCAAAACCCAGATTCTTGCGGGCGACAGCCAGACAGTGGTACTGGGCGGTTTGATTCAGGATCAGGTTGATAAAAGTGATAGCCGCGTGCCGGTACTGGGTAGCATTCCTGTGCTTGGGCATTTGTTCCGCTCGCAAGGAGCCAAGAAGAACAAAACCAATTTGTTGATCTTTCTGAAGCCAACGATTATCCGCACTGATGAGGTGCTCACTGGCGCTACTGCAGAGAAGTATCGCGCATTGCGCGACCAGCAGGTTCAATTCCAGCGCAACCGCGGCATTTTGATGGACAAACGCGATGTTCCCGTATTACCTGAATGGGAAGAAAAAATTCGCGAGTTCCAGCAAAACAGTCAGCAGCCTGCCAATACCCAGGCTGGGGAATAAATCGTGAGTGAGCAAGTGCTGGAGCCTACTCTGGGAGCTGATTTGCCACTCGGAGATGAGGACGTATCAAATCAATTGCAGGCATTTGAGCGCTTGCCGTTCAGTTTTGCCTCTGCCCATGGCGTTATGCTTGAAGATGCAGGTGCAGGTATTCGTCCACGTGTGCTACATAAACCGGGGTTGACTCTGGATGTGTTGTTAGAGCTACAGCGCATTCTCGGCCATGGTTTTGAGCTTGAGGAAATGCCAGCTGAAGACTTCCAGAAACGTCTCACCCGCGAATACCAAAGTGGCGATGGCGCAGCGCAGCGCGCAGCAGAAGACTTGGGTAACGAATTCGATTTGTCTTCCATGGCTGATGATCTTGCCGATCGCACCGACCTCTTGGCCGGTGATGATGATGCGCCAATTATCCGCTTGATTAACGCTATTCTCTCCCAGGCAGTGCGCGAAGGCGCTTCGGATATCCATCTGGAGCCATTTGAAGACCGTGTTTCTGTGCGTTTCCGGATTGATGGCGTGCTAACTGAAGTTCTATCGCCCAAGGCGGAACTGGCGCCGGTGCTGGTATCGCGCCTGAAAGTAATGGCGCGTCTGGACATCGCTGAAAAACGTTTGCCGCAGGACGGCCGTATTACCGTGCGTCTTGCCGGTCACGCGGTAGATATTCGTGTGTCGACTATTCCCTCGGCGTTTGGTGAGCGGATTGTATTGCGTATTCTCGATCAGGCCGCCGGTCAATTGCGTTTGGAGCAGTTGCAGATGCCGCCGCAGGTTTACGAGCGCCTGACCAAGAACCTAATCAAGCCGCACGGCATTATTCTGGTAACGGGGCCAACCGGCTCCGGTAAAACCACTACGCTTTATGCCAGTCTCAGCCATATCAACACTCGCAGTCGCAATATCCTCACCATTGAAGACCCGGTGGAATACCTGCTACCCGGTATCGGCCAGACCCAGGTAAACGCCAAGGTGGATATGACCTTTGCGCGCGGTTTGCGCGCGATTTTGCGTCAAGACCCGGACGTGGTGATGGTGGGTGAGATTCGTGACGGCGAAACTGCTGAGATTGCGATCCAGGCGTCGTTAACCGGCCACTTGGTGTTGTCGACCCTGCATACCAACACTGCGATTGGTGCGGTACTGCGTTTGAAAGATATGGGTGTAGAACCTTTCTTGCTGGCGTCGAGCCTTGAGGTGGTGATGGCCCAGCGTCTGGTGCGCGTGCTGTGCACTCACTGTAAAGAGCAATATCTGCCCAGCGATGCCGAGCGTGAAATGCTCAAATTGCCGGTGGATACCCCTATCTGGCGCCCGGCGCCCAGTGGCTGTAAACACTGTAACCATCAGGGTTATCGTGGCCGTAAGGGTATCTATGAGCTGATTGAAATTACCGAGCGGCTGCGCCACCTGATTCATGAGCAGGCGGGCGAGCAAGAGTTGCTGGCCGAAGCGCGCAAACACAGCGCGTCCATGAGTGATGACGGCCGCACCTGTGTACTCAACGGTATTACCAGTATTGAAGAAGTCTTGCGCGTAACTACGCAGCTCTAAGGAATAGCTCATGGGTGCCTACAGTTACAAAGCGCTGAATGAAGAAGGGAAAACCGTTAAGGGGATTCTGGAAGGTGACTCCGAGCGGCATATCCGTACCCAGTTGCGCGCCAAAAAGCTCAAACCGCTCGAGGTGGTTAGTGCCACCGGTGAAACGCCCGCTGCCAGTAGTGGTGAAGGGCTAAATCTGTCGGCGAGTTTTCGTCGGCGCGCCACCAAGCTGAGTGTGCGCGATTTAAGTTTGATTACCCGCCAGCTTGCCTCATTAGTAAAGTCAGGTTTGCCACTGGATGAGGCGCTGCACGCTACTGCCAAGCAATCGCAAAAAGCGAACGTCAAGCGCGTGGTATTGCAAGTGCGCACGCGCGTATTGGAAGGCTTTAGTCTGGCCCAGGCGATGGGCGATAATCCCGCCGCATTTAATGATATGTACCGCGCCTTGGTACGCGCTGGTGAAGGCTCTGGCTATTTAAGCCCGGTGCTGGAGCGACTGGCAGATTACACCCAGACCAGCCAGCAACTGCAGCAACGTATCAAAATGGCAATGATTTATCCGATTGTGATGCTGGTAGTGAGCCTCGCAGTAATTGTTGCGCTGATGGTGCTGGTAGTTCCCAAGCTGGTCAAAATTTTCGAGCAGGGCAAACGCGAATTGCCTGCGCTGACTGAAGCTTTAATCGCTACCAGTAATTTCCTGATCAGTTACGGTGTGTATTTATTTATCGCCTTAATCGGCGTGCATTTCCTGATCAAGCGGTTGATGAAAGACCCTAAGCGTTTACGCTCGTGGCATGTGGTGCAGTTGAAACTGCCGGTGATTGGCGAGCTGGTGAAACAGATTAACTCGGCGCGTTTTGCGGCAACCCTCAGCTTGTTGTCTGCCAGTGGTGTGCCTCTGCTGCAAGCGCTCAATATTTCCGGTCAGGTGATGACCAATAAAATCTTGCAAGAGGCCTGTGATCAGGTTGCTGCGGCGGTGCGCGAGGGTATGAGTCTGAGCCGCGCCATGGAAAATACCGGTAATTTCCCTCCCCTGTTAGTGCAGTTGGTAGCCAGTGGTGAAACCAACGGTACACTTCCGCAACAATTGGATAATGCCTCCAAAGACCAGGAGCGGGAGCTGGAAATGATGCTGGGGGTGGCCATGGGGCTGCTGGAGCCGGCAACCATTATCTTTATGGGCGGTGCGGTCTGCTTGATTGTACTGGCAATTCTCACCCCGATTTTCGAAATGACCAAGCTGAGTTAAGTCGGTCGCCGATACGGATTTCATTCATCAAACGAATCTGGTTACATTGACAATCTCACTAAAGACCCATGGGGTAACGACTACCAATACATGAGCCCCGGTGAAGGCCATGAATACGACATCTACAGCCTGGGTGCTGATGGCGTGAGTGGCGGAGAAGGCCAAAATGCCGATATCAGCGTGTGGGACGCGGAATAATCGCTAACGGACATTGCGTGTGAGCTCCCGCCAACAGGGTTTTACCCTTATAGAAATCATCGTGGTGGTGTTTATCATCGGTATGGCGGTGGGGGTCATTTCGATTGCCGTAGGCGGCAATGCTGCTGCCGATAAAGCGCGCAAGGAAGCCGAAGAGTTCATGTTGCAAACCAGCTATGTGGCTGAGCAGGCGGTATTAAAAGGCGAAACCTACGGCTTGTTTGCCGAGTTGCGCCCGGCTCAGGACGTAGATGCTGTGGAGCAGTGGTGTTACACCTGGCGGCGAGTGCGCGACCGCGCCTGGCAAGACCTGACCGAATTAACTCCCCACTGCATTGCTGAAGGCCTGGCGATTGAATTTACGATTGATGAAGAGCTGTGGGAATACGACCCCGAGCTGGAGTTTCAGGACCCGGTGATTGGCTTTTTCCCCAGTGGTGATGCTACTGCGGAGACTGAGGTCGCCATTTTTGCCAGTCAGACCAATATGGATGACGAGGTGGAAACCCAGAAGTTCAAGCTGGATGCAACGGGTGAAATTCATTGGGTTAACGAAGAAGAGCGACTCGAAGCGGAGCGCAAAGGTCGATGAGCTTTATCCGACGCCAACATGATCAACGACAGGAGGGTTTTACCCTGCTGGAAGCGATGATCGCGCTGATGATTGTCGCTATGGCTCTGCCCGCGTTGGTCACCCTGGTGATGACTCAATTGGATGGCTCGGCGGCGATTCGCGATAAAACCTATGCCTATTGGGTGGCAGAAAACCAGTTAACCCGTATTCGTCTGCTGCAGCAGCAAAAAATGCAAAAGCGGTTGGTGGATTACAAGGTGCCGGAAAAAGATTCGGGCGTGGTGGATCTGGCCGGTTTTCGCTGGCAGTGGCAGCAAAAAACCGTCGCCATGGATACCTTGCCGGTACCGGGTTTTAAGCGAATAGAAATTGCGGTGCGTCTGCTGGGGGTGACCGATGGACCAACTCTCGGGCGGGCGATAGTGGATAACGACAAACCGGCGATGGCGCTGTTAACGGGGTATATCAGTGATCCTGAATTCACCCAACAGCTCCGATTGGCAATGACCGCACCTGGATCTTTAAAGGCGATAGTCTGAACGGTTCGGGTGAGGATGCAGATCAGGTATTGTTAATTTTTAAGCGGCGCGGTTGGGTGAATTTTTCCAACCGCCAGCGCAGTGATTTGCAATTAGTAGAGTATCGCTTGCTGGAGGGAAAGCTCTGGCGCGACTTTGCTCCGGAATACAATCTGCTGCTAGCAGATGTGGATCTGGAGGAAGATGACGGGCTGCACCAGTTGTTGCTGGAAGGTGTAGAGGATGTGCAAATACGTTTTCTACATCAAGGGGCCATAGCATCGCGCGGCAAGAGTGCGCTTGAAGGCCGTGAATTTACTGACGATTGGCTACAGGATTGGCCAGATGCTACCACCGGTGCTGTGGGCTTGCCCCTGGCGATAGAAATTACGATTCAACTCAAAGGGGTAGGAACAATTGCGCGCTTGTTTGCCTTGCCAGAGCAATTCCAGCCG
>JAGKWY010000068.1 GCA_021151625.1 Gammaproteobacteria bacterium
AGTAATCGGCCCGTTGCGTTAAAAAATTATGCTTGTATTAAAACCTGTAAAAACACCCTGTGTAGGTATTTGCTCCACCGGCATTGGCGACAGTGTCTGCCGTGGCTGCAAACGTTTTGCCCATGAAGTTATCGATTGGAATTCCTACACCCACGAACAAAAATTATTGATTGCCCAGCGTCTCGAGCATTTTCTCGCGCAAATCGTGCAGAACATGATTCAGATCAAAGATGAAAAATTGCTGCTCACCCAAATTAAACACCAGCAAATTCAATTCAAGCTGGAGCAAAACCCTTATTGCTGGGTATTTGATTTGCTACGCGCTGGCGCCAGCCAAATTCAGGATTTATCCCTGTACGGTTTGGAATTGCAACCGGGCTGGCAAGGTGCGTCGCTGGGCGTTATCCGTGACAACATCGATAAGGATTTTTTTGCGCTGAGTTGTGCGCACTACGAACGCTATATCTCCCCGTGTTTTGTAACTACCGAAACGCTCGATTATCACAAATAGTTATTCTTGAATATTTATGAACGCACTCGCCCGAATCCACGAATTCCTCCACTGTGAAACGCCAGATGCCTGGATTAAAAATGCATTGGATAATCAAGCGCTGTTACTGCTTGATCACGCCAACTGCGAAAAAAAAGCCGCATCGACAGCGGTCAATTTAATGTTCCGCTACGTGGGTGATTTTGACATGATGAATAAAATGTCGCGCCTCGCCCGTGAAGAGTTGCGCCACTATGAACAAGTCATGGCGATTATGGAGGCGAGGGGAGTTGCCTACGATCAAATCACCCCCGGCCGTTACGCTGGTGAGTTACGCAAACTGGTTCGCACCTCAGAACCCGGCCGCTACATAGATACACTAATCGTCGGTGCCATCATCGAAGCTCGCTCCTGCGAACGCTTCGCCAAACTCGCCCCGCATCTCGATGAAGAGTTACAAAAATTCTATCTCTCACTGTTAAAGTCTGAAGCGCGTCATTACGAAGATTATTTAACCCTCGCCAAGCGCGCCGCCGAGGGCGCCGATATTTCGGTGCGCGTGCAGGAATTTCTCGCGCTGGAAAAAACCTTAATTGAAGGAAGTGATGAAGAGTTTCGGTTTCATTCAGGTGTGGTTGGTTGATCAGATAGAAACTCTTGTATTGCTTTAATTGTGGCAATTAAGTTGTTATTGATTATGGATTTTTTAGAAAACCCATAGCTTTTAAGATTCCCAGAAAAATATTTGCCAGTTCAAAAAATGGACGCTTCAAGTTGTCTATGCTAAATTGCGCGCCAGAATAAATCCCTTGGATAGTAGTATTTTAGGACAGCATTTACCTTCCTCTGGTGAATTGCTGGGATGCGTTCCCTCCGCGTCACCTTCTCCGGAATATACAGGATCCAGGGACAATCATTTGTCTCTTTCTTCTCTATGGATGGCATTTCTCATGTCTATATCTGCTTTTTCCTTCGGTCGCTTGAGTTCATCACTGCAAGTTATTTGTGTTGCGTGGCTGTTTTCTTTTTCAGTGTCCGCTCAAGTTACACAAACGCTTGGCTCGTTGGATGTCGATCGCTTGGGTGCAGCCGTTTATACCTTGCCAATATCTGCTCCAAATGGAGTGGGTGGAGTAAAACCCAATATTACTGCGCTGTATAACAGTCAGGCCGCAAACGGTTTATTAGGTAAAGGCGGCTCCATTGGGGGATTGAGTGTAATCAAGCGTTGCTCGCAAAGTCTGGTTCGCGATGGAGTCAATAAAGCAATCAGCTGGACTGCAGAAGATCGTTTCTGTATCGATACCCAGCGCTTGATGTTGGTAGCAGGCACACAAGGTGTCGCAGACAGTCAATACAAAACCGAAATTGACAATGGTGTGGTGTACACCGCAAAAGGTGGTACTGCCGGTAACCCGGATTATTTTGAAGCGCGCGCAGAGGATGGTGCGACATTAATATTTGGTGGTGTAGCTACTGCAAAAGAGCAGGGCGCTGCCACCATGACCTGGGCGCTGAGCCAGTATAAAGATGCGACAAACAATGCAATTGAATATACCTACGAAGGTACTGCAGCCGATGGTTTGCGTATCAAACGTATTAATTATGCGTTTGCCGTTCCCAATACCACCACTGATCCTGGTGCGTACATAGAATTTATCTACCGGGATCGCGATGATCCGATTTCAAAATATGTAGCGGGCTATGAATTCCGCACCAACAAATTACTCACACAAATTAATTCCTATTCGTTGTTGGGTTTATTGCATCGCAGTTACCAATTTGATCTCGCGACCAGTAGTGGTTTGGCGGGATATGTAACTCGTTTGCAAAGTGTTAAGGAGTGCACTACACAATCGCAGTGTTTTGATTCCACTCAGTTTGAGTGGGGTAGAACACAAAAGAATGTGACTACCAATCAAATTGAAACTAAAAACATCAAAATGGATTTTCTTGGAAGTACTTTTAGTGGGAAGGATTATCAACTAAGTTCAGCGATTTCAAATTGCTGTACAGTTCAGGCGACTGATTTTAATGGTAATGGTATTGCTGATCTTGCGTGGATTGTATCAAATGGGGCTGGTATTTATAGCTATTCCACAATAAATGATATTGCAGCTTCGCCTACTGATACTCTTAGGATGACAACCTCTGTTGCAGAGGCAAAATATGATTACACATCAGAAATGTTGCCGCTCGAGTTTGCAGATATTAATGCAGACGGTATTCAAGAAGTCATTACTCCTTTGCAAGGTAGCAGTGGATATAGTGATACCAATCACCCATGGGGCATTAATTTTATGCACTGGTATTGGGGGCGTGCTTATCGGCAATTCGGTATTTATAGCTTGGCTAAGCCAATTGACTTGGATGGAGATGGTTATGAAGAAATATTAGGATATAACCAACGATCTATCGATTTTACCCTGCATAAAACGCAAAGGAAAATTAATGAGCCGGTGACATCGTACCTTTATCGATATTTAGATTACTATTCCGCTACGCTGCGACTGTCAGATATTCCAACTGCTGACGGTATTTTTGTGGAGTATGCAAAAGATATGGCCGCAGTAGGTGATTTGAATAATGATGGAAAAAAAGATTTATTGATTCTTGTGAAGCTTGGTTATCCAACGGCAGATGAACAGATCTATAAAATCAACTGGTACGAACAAAAAAGTGGGGTGCTGGAGTTTAAGGGAACAATATATCAAGAATCCAAAAAACCACTGGGAACTCAACCATATAATGGTGGATATAAATTATCTGACTTTGTGGCTCTTACCAGTATCAAAGCGGTCGATATTAATGGTGATGGTCTTGATGATGTGGTTTTTCAAAAGAATGGAGTTTGGATGTATGCAATTAACAAAGGAGATGGGTTTTTACCATTTGTAACTATACCCAATAAGGCTGTAAGTAAACCGGCAATTAGCTCGACGTTTATAGATGTTAATAATGATGGCCAAGCAGATTATATTTATGGGGAATCGACCTATAGTGGTAGCGCTTACACTAATCCATCTATTTATGTAAGGTATTGGAATACTAAGGCGGCAGTGTTTGATGCTCCTGTTTTAATTCGAACAACTCCTGATTATCCTATTTTGTTTGCAGATATGAATGGTGATGGATTTGTCGATTTTATTGAAAACAAAAGAGTTGAAAACGATAGAACGAAAGACGCAATCAATGTGTACGGTTTTACCAATAATTTGGGTAACGCAACAGTGGGTTTTCAAGGAGTTTTGGATCAAGATACGATTGTTTCCATAAAAACAGGTGTGACAACTAACGCATCGATTGAATATCAAACTTTAATAAGGCCGAAAAGTATCGATATCTTTACCTGTGTCGGCAATTTCCCCTGCTTTGATTTTTCAACTAACTCTCATTATAAACCACTTAAATATAGCATTAGTCGTATTGTAAATAGTCCCGCGGATGTCCAGGCTTCAGCTCCTAGTGTACTTTCTAATTATTACACAAAAACAAACGAACCCTTTTCAGGGCTGGACAACCCTCATGCCGGTGCTGCAAAAGTAGCTCAGTATGTAGCTCCGTTCCCTATAGTGACGCGCGTTAAAAATAATCTGGTTGCAACTAACGATAAAAAATATTACTACGAAGTTATGCGCACCCAATCCGGTGGTCGTGGGTTGCTTGGTTTTGAAAAAACCTCTGTAGAAGATGTTGCAACAGGTATTCGCACTGAAACTTTTTGGAGACAGGATTGGCCGTTTACAGGGTTGCCGATAAGCAAAATTGTATGGAATAAATTCAATAAAGCTATGTCGGAAGTTGAAAACACCTTGGCTGTGAATCCAATCGATCAATCCAAAGTCTTTAAAGTAAATGTATCCAATGTTGTAGCAAAACAATATGAGACTGGAATTAACGATACGGTACAAGGTGGCTTAGTTAGTGTTAACAATAGTTCATCGTCTTCTCAAAGTTCCAGTTCTGCATCTGCCGTATACGCATCCGAGCCGGCAATATTGGAGTTGTTAACACCCGGTGAAAGATCAATTAAATATGTTGCTGCCGGTGTTTCAGTTGGTTTAAAGGCGGTAGCTTTATCGAAAGATGGAACCTCATGGAAAGATAGTAGTGGGAATGCTCCTGTAGTTAAATTTTATGCGGATGACTACACCTATTTAGGCGAGTCCAGGGCCGATGGTACCCCTTTCAACTGGATGCCTCTTGCTTCTAAAACCTATTCGATAAAAGCTAAAGTGTTTTTAGATGCTGGGGTAATCTTACAGTCTCGAACTGCCGGTGTGGTGGTGTCAGATGCTATTGGTTATCCAACAGTGGAGTTTTTAGACACCATTAGAAATGGTGTGAAATATTTTTCTGGTGATATTGTAAATTTAATTGCTAAAGCTGAAGATAAAGATGGAAGTATTGTTAATGTTAAGTTTTATGCAAACAATATATTAGTTGGCACAGGTAATTGGAATGGCGGTAACTATCGATTTGATTGGACTCCAACTGCTGCCGGTGTTTATAACATCAAGGCTATAGCTACTGATAGCGCTAATAATAAATCTGAATCCAAAACGTTAGAGATTTTCTACGGAGTTAATGGCTCTTCCAGTAGTTCTACGGCATCAAGTGCAGCGGCGGCATCTTTAACGCTCCCTTTAACCTATCCATTAACGAATTCTGCGCTCGGTGAAAGTCTATATTTGGGTTCCAGTTTAAAAAATAGCTCCGGTCAGCAGTTGTATGAACCTGATGGCTCGGTTCCTGTTGCGAGATTTTACGCTAACGGGCTTTATGTTGGTGAAAGCCGAGCTGATGGTTATTGGTTCCAATGGAAACCTGCGGCTGCGGGTGTCTATGATGTGGTTGCTGTTTCAATGTTCAATAATGAACAATTTGTTTCGCGAACTGCAACGCTTATTGTGAAAGGAAGTGCGACGGCGAATATTGAATTAACTGCCCCTAAATACTACGGTGCTCGGTATGAGGCCGGAAGCTATGTCGGTATTTCCGCTAATATAAATGACAGTAGTTTCAATATTGCAAAAGTTATTTTTTATGCAAATGATCAGGAAATATCTGCAGATACTACGGCTCCATATTCCTTTGCATGGATGCCTTCAAACAGCGGTATCTATACGGTTAAAGCTGTCGCTGTTGATGTAAATGGAAACTCATTTACATCGTTGAATAGGGTTATTAGTTACGGCGCTGTGACGAGCAGTGCCAGCAGCTCATCAACATATTCTATTCCATCATCGAGTCAATCTTCCTCATTATCATCAGTTAGAGATCCGATGAGGTTTGAACTCACATCCCCGCTGGAAAGAACCTCAGATCAGTATGGTCTGGGTGCGGAAGTGGTTTTGGCGGCTCCCGTTATTGGAGCAGATGGCGGAACCTGGGTAGATGCTGCTGGTAATGCTGCGCAAGTGAATTTTTATGCAAATGAACAATTGCTAACAGGCTTGCGCAAAGACCCTCGTGGTTACTTTTCATTTTGGAAGCCCAATGCAACCGGGTCTTATAGTATTAAAGCAGTTGCGCGTGTAAATGAGAGCAAAACAATTACCACAGGTTATGGCACTGTACGTGTAATTAATGCAAATGCACCCACTGTGTCACTTGTACATCCTGTTGCTGATCGTTTTTTAAAGCTTGGTGATTCACTCAATCTTGTAGCGACCGCGTCAGATACGGATGGCAATCTTCAATCTGTAGACTTTTATTCAAATGGGGAGCGTCTCAATGTTCCTGTTCAGGGGAGTAATCCATTTAATCTGCTTTGGACTCCTTATGTAACGGGGGAGTATTTCATTCGTGCAGAAGCTATGGATATAACCCGGGTAAAATCTACGACGGGCAGTGTTCGAGTTACAGTAGTGAATCCTGGTGCAAAACCGGCGGTTACCTTAATTAATCCAAATAGTGCTTCAGTTCCATTTGGTGCTAACCTAACCTTATCTGCGGATGCGATTGATTATGACGGTACAATTGCAAAAGTAGAGTTTTATGCAAATGAATTGTTGGTTGGAACCACTACAACAAAACCTTATCAGATTAATTTCAATTTGCCTGCGGCAGGGAGTTATTCGCTAAAAGCAATTGCTTATGACAATTTGAATAACTCGGCTGTTTCCACAATAAGCCAAATTCAGCACGGCCTGGTGCCTCCGTCGTTGAGCATTATTGATCCGGATGATGATTGTTTTTATGCGATTAATTTTAATGCGCCGAAAGATGTTGCCAGTAATTTGGTTTATGAGCTCTATGAACGTGAAGTTGGGGCAGCATGGCCGCTAACCCCCGTTGTTCAGCAATCCATCTCACAGGGAAATATCCCGTCATTTAAAGAATATTTCCATGATCATACCCCGGGTAACTTTGAATATCGCAGCCGTGTTTGCCCTGTAAACAATTTGGCAGCGTGTTCACAATATTCAGATGTTTTACCTGTGTTTTTATACGCAAATTGTAAAAGTATTGCATTGCCGACAGTCAGGCTTGTTAATCCTCCTGGAAGTATAGAGTTAGGTAAGTCTATTGCTATAAATGCTGAGGCACAGATTGCTGGCAATGCTATTTATAAAGTCAGTTTTTTCTATGGCGATAAATTGTTAGGTGTTGATAACACTGCACCTTATGCAATCACCTGGACACCAACAGAAACTGGCCGTAATTATTTGTACGCTCTTGCGGAGGGCTTCAATGAGGGTACAGGGGTAAGTGAAATGCGCATTGTGAATGTTATACCTGTAGGTGGGTATAGCTCTTCATTGAGTAGTAAAAGTTCTTCAGCAAGCAGTCAAAGTTCGTCTTTTTATAATGTCGGGGGGTCATTAAGTAGTAGTTCATCAAGTAGTTCAGTACCAACTGGTAATGGCTCACCTGGAACAAATCAATTTAATTTCGATACCGAAGCCCCCAACGAGTTTAAAACCCTTTCAACAGCCTCAAACCTGCCAGTTTTGGGGCAGGGGGAATTTGTAGCGGCAACGCAGGGTAATTTAAATGTGAGTAATGGCGGAGCCAATTATTCAGTTGGAATTGAATTGCCACCGGCTGTGCGCAATTTAAAACCCAATCTGTCTCTCAGTTATGGCAGTCGCGCAGGTAATGGTTTGATGGGTGTGGGCTGGGGCTTAAGTGGTTTGTCTGCGATAACCCGTTGTCGCGTCAGTTATGTAACCGAGGGCGAAGAGGCGCAAAGACCAAATCCGCGTTATACAGTGAATGACCGCTTATGTCTGGATGGGCAAAAACTGGTCGTTGCTGCCAATGCAGCGCCTGCAGATGATTCCACCTATTGGACTGCGAATACTGAATATAAAACTGAGCTGGATAATTTTGCGAAAATTGTTGCCTACGGTTCCAGTGCAAGTGGCGGTCAGGGTTATTTTAAAGTCTGGACTAAAGATGGCCGCATCCTTACCTACGGAGCTGAAGATTATTCGCAGAACAGTAAAATTTATGCACCTAATCAAGATTCCGGGCCAATCAGCACTTGGGCGTTGGATAAAGTTGAAGATGCTTACGGCAACAGTTACACCATTACTTATGAGCGCAACACGGTAAATGGTGAATTTTATCCGCAGCAAATTAATCTCGGCTCTACCGGTTTGGTTGTATTTACTTATCAAAACCGGGCAGGACAAACCCCTTGGGGTTATGACGCTGGCAATAAATACCAGCTCACCAAAGTGTTGGATAAAGTCACCACTTATGTGGGCAACACAACAGCTATACCAATCAAACAATACGATATTGATTACAAAATCAGCCCGACTACCAATCGTGAATTAGTAGAAAAAATTTCTGAATGCGGTTATGAATTTTCCGGTTGGAAATGTGCACGACCATTGACGTTTGATTGGCAGTTGGGAGAGCTTGGTTTTGAAAGTACACCCTACCCAGTCCTTTATACAAATAACCAACCTGTTACTGATGTGGCTTCGTGGGAAGACATAAATGGTGATGGTTATGTAGATGCTGTTGGTAAAAAACGGTTATTGGGTTGGGGAACTGCGAATGGAAACTTCATTGCTACCGGTTATGAGGATGCAGAATTTATTCAGATAATACAAACTCAACAAGGAAAGGCTGCAATTAAAGGAGTTAAGCGTGCACAAGGAGCAATTGATGTTTATTTGAGTCGCATGGAGCTCTCAGGCGCAATGACTTCTACATTAATCACCAGTGAGGTGTTTGGTGATTCCGCGCCTGTTGTACGTGTAGCGGATCTGAATAATGACGGATTGACAGATTTAATAATCAATAACCAATTCTGGATTCAACAGGAGAATACCTCCTTTGTTCCATCACCAATAAATGCAGGAACATATTACATTCATACAGGAAGTGAGCTCAGCTATGTTGATGTCGATGCAGATGGTCTTCTGGATCAGACGATAGTAGCTTTTCATGGCTATGTAGAGTCAGTGTCAATCAATGGAGAGATGCGAGGCGTATACAATAATGTTCTCTATTCACATTTAAATACCGGGAATAGTTTTGGTGGTACTCTCGAAAGTTTTGGGCGGGTTGGTAGTGCACAGCCTACAGTACTCATGTCTGGTGTCGGTGCTGGAGCGAGCGATTATCATTTAAAAAGAGGTAATCTTGGTGTATGGCGTACATGGATTGATATTAATAGGGATGGCAACCTGGATGTGCTCTACGATGATTTTTTTACTCCTGACTTGAACATAGTAAAAAAATGGGCCGTCAAATTATCAACGGGTGTGAAACCAACCGAAATGCAGCCATTGGCTGGAACGGGTGTCGCGGTCGTGCCGATGGATCATTTGGGCATTGGGCAATATTCATTTGCGATGGATTACAACAAAGACGGCATAGATGATGCTGTCGTCTTTACCAGCGGTACTTCTGGAGTACGTAATTTGCGGGCTTTTTATGGCAGTTACGTCAATGGCAATTTAGGGTTTGTTAATAGTGGTGTTGATCCTTTCAATGGTAAGTTTGATTACCTGTTGGCGGAGGTTGCGCTTCCTGCTTCTGATACCATCAATCCGTTACGTGGTGATGTTAATAATGATGGGATTGTTGATTTATATGTGAAAGGAAGTGTGTATCTCGCTAAACAACAGCAACCGGATTTAATCAATAAAATCACCAACGGTTTTGGCTCAACCACTGAACTTGCTTACAGCCCATTAACCGGCGCTGTAAATAATGGCTCGCCCTTGTATACACCGGATTCAGTTGCTCCGGTATTCCCGTTGCAACCAGTGAATCGTTCCATGCAGGTGGTGAAGAAAGTTTCCACCAGTAATGGGCAGGGTGGGTTCAATCACACTTACTTTAATTACCTGGGTGGTGTGCAGGATACCTTCCGCGGTTTTAGTGGGTTTAAATCCATTGCTGTCACCAATGCCGCCAGCAATGTTGTCTCTATTACTGAATATCGTCAGGACTGGCCACACACCGGGCGCATAAAAAAGCAAACGGCAAAAGATACCAGCGGCAAGTTAATTAGTATTGTTGATAACAATTATGCGCTGCATACACAAAATGCACGTTTCCCCTATCTGGATTATTCGCTGCAAAAAAGTTACGGCCTGAGTACAACAAGTGAAGCTTCTCCGCTTAGCGTGAGTAAAACAACTAATACGTTCGATAGCTGCGGTAACCTGACTGATCAAACCACAAAAGTAGGTAATGGGTTTAGTGGCGTTGAGGTAACGGGTGAGCTGAGTAGTCAACACTCAGTGAGTGTGTACAACTATTACAACACACCCGCGTGTAATGACGACTTTTTAACAACAGTCACTCAAGAGGTGGCTAAAGCAGGAAGTGTCGACCTTAAACGTGTAGTCACAGAATTCACACCCAATAGTCAAAATGAGGTGTACACGCGCACAGATTTCAAAAACGAAGCGATTCAAAAAATCACTACCTATGAGCGTGAAGTAAATGGTGTTGTTAATAAAATTACTGAAGTCGCTAAGGATATTGATGGCTCCAACGCGCCTGCGCGTGTGGCTACATTCAGTAATTTTGCATACGGCATGTATCCACAAACCGTAACCAATGCTGAAAACCATACGACATCGCTCACTTACGATTATCGCTTTGGCTCGGTTAAAACCGAATCTTTCATCGGACTGATCACCACCAATAGCTATGATGCATTCGGTGGTTTGCAACAGCAGCAAACGGCAGATGGCGTAGTAACGGATACTATTACCTTCTATTGCAGCAATGCGCCGGTGGCTTGCCCGAGTGGTGCCTATTATGGCGTTACCTCCCGCGTTACTTATAGCAACCAGATTGGCACATTGGGTGAGCCATTAAGCATAAATTTTTACGATAATTTGCAACGTGAAGTGCGCAGTGTGGTGTACAGCCTGGGTGGTAAAGTGATTAACCAGGCGAACGAATATTCTGCGAGCGGTTATTTGACACGAGTGTCAGAGCCTTATGCCACTACGGGAGTTGTTGCGGATACATCATTGGCAACTGCCTGGACAAACTTTAGTAATTACGATGCCCTTGGCCGTGCTAATACTATTACTGGTGCCGATGGTGGCAGTAAAACAACAACCTATTCCACGGATGCTTACGGTTTTAACACCAATGAAAGCATTTTGGTGGTAAAACCGAATGGTGGTTCGGAAACACAAATTACCAATAGCTGGACCAATGCCCTGGGGCAAACCATACGTGTTGAAGATGCAATGCTCAATACGGTTTCCTACAGCTATGATGCAGGCGGTAATCTGGAATCAACGCAGGTCAATAACAATCCGGCGACGCAAATAACCTTACGTCACGATCTTGCAGGCAATAAAACCTATATCAAAGATCCGGATGCCGGAGTTATCGATTTCGAGTTCAACGGTTTTGGCGAATTGCGCAAACAAACCTGGCAAAAGAATGTTGCCGGGGTTGAAAAATACATTAGCTATGGTTATGACAAATTGGGTCGTCAAACCAGTCGCACTGATAAGCCTGCCAGTGGTAATAATATTTCCTATTCATGGGTATGGGACACCAAACAGCAAGGGCAATTATCTGCTCGCTCAGGTAACGGTTTTAGTGAGGAATATTTTTACGATGGCTTCTCGCGTCTGTCGCGTCAAATCGTTACCACCAATGGTTTGAGTGGCGGTGAGTTTACTTACACCTACGACGACTTTAGTCGCCCGGAAACGGTGAAATATCCGAACGGATTTAAAATCCGGCGCGATTACCATGTGGATGGTTATCAGGTGCAAACGCGCGATGTCACATCAGCAATTACACCAAAAGTGCTTTGGGCTTTAGGAAGTAACATTGATGCGCGCGGTACGTTCACGAATCAATTGTGGGGTAATGGTGTTGTTACCCAAACCGGGTTTGATGCGAGCAGTGGTCGCTTGACCAGCATTAAATCCGGTCGGTTAAGCAGCACGAATTCCTTCGCTAATTTGCAGGGGGATATTCAAAACCTCAGTTACACCTTTGACTCGCTAGGCAACTTGCGTTCGCGCACCACAGCACGCACCAACAGCAACGGCAGTGCACTGGAAAATATTACGGAAGCCTACGGCTACGACAAGCTCAACCGCTTAACCACATCGACCACCAGTGGTGTATTCGGCAGGACGCAAACCTACCAATACGACACCGGTGGTTTGGGTAATCTGATAAATCGCTCTGATGTATTAACGGGCACCTCGTTTAATAACGATGTGGGTGAACTGAAATACGAACAACTACGCAATGCGGGTGTGCATGCAGTTACTTCAGCAGCGGGTGTGAATTACAGCTACGACAAATACGGCAACATGACTGCGCGTGGCAGTGAATCGATTATTTACGATACCTTCAACAAACCTACACGTATTGCCGGTTCATCCATTACCGATTTCTATTACGGCCCGGATCACGAGCTGTATAAAGAAGTCAGCGGCACCAAAACCACCTACAAACTTGCAGGCGGCCTGTATGAAGTCATGGTGGATGGTTCAACCACCACGCAAAAAAGTTATGTAGATGGTGTTATTTTAAATAACAGAACACTCATCAATGGAACACAAAGTGCGAATGACACAGTGTATTTGCACACCGACCATTTAGGTTCGGTGGAAGCGACTAGCAACGCCTTAGGCCAGTTCGTCAACCGCATGAGTTTCGGTGCTTGGGGTGAACGCCAGCAATCCGATTGGAAACCGGGAAATCCTACTGAAAACTTCCTAACCACCAACGGATTTACCGGTCATGATCAAATCGATAGCCATAATCTGATTCATATGGGCGGAAGGGTTTATGACCCTAGCCTTGGTCGTTTCCTGAGTGCGGATATTGTTGTCCAATCGCCGTATGATTCGCAAAATTACAACCGCTATTCCTATGTGGGGAATAATCCACTGAGTTATACCGACCCGAGTGGTTATAAGCGCTCGAATCTTGATCCATTTCAGCGGCATATGGCTAATGCGATGCAACAAGCAAATGGGTGTTCTTCTGAAGCCGATGCGTGCGGTGTTCGTAATTCATCAAGGTTAACTGGTGATACGGCTGTTTGGTATCTACAAGGACTTGCTTACACTAACAGCAGTAATTTGACGGAGTTTTATGGTGGGGCTTTTTATGATCCGAAATATTTTTGTAGCAGTCAATTGTGTCAAGAGGGGCTTGCACAGGCGAATGCAGATCTCAGTGATGCGCTAGACAATGCTGAACCGGATAGTAATGATGCATTAAATCAAAACCTGGCCAATGCTTTAGCGCATTTGGAAGCTAGAGTGGCTTGGGGCAATGACCCAGCAGGGGCAGGGGCTTGGGCGGCGGGTTACGTTAACGATCAGCACAACAAAACTTTGGTTACGGCGATGGCAAGTGTTGTGCCAGCTGAAAGGGCAATTGGTGCTGGAGTTGCTGTGGGCGGAAAGGTTGCATCTTGGTTGGGAAAAATTGCTTCAGTTTTTGGAAAGAGCGTAGGAAATTTTGCTAATCAGACAAAACTTTTAGGTCACTTTACAAAACATGGTAGGGAGTTTGGTGCGAAGTCTGCGAGTGAGTATTTATCCATTGCCAGAGATGTGATGAAAAACGGCACCAAAGTTCAATATGCCTACAAAGGTGAAATGAGAACTGGTTTTGTGCAGTTCATGGGTAATACTAAAAGAGGTGAATCCAAGTTTGCCTTTGTGGGAACAAACAACCAAGGGTACATAACAACACTTCATACTAAGAGCGGGAAGGATTTTTGGAAAACTTTAAATGGAAACTCTCAAGATAGAATAATTTATCCGAGGTAATAAATGAGTAAGTATTTTGCATTGGTAAAAGCCATAGGGGATAACGTTGAAGAGGAAGTTACGTTGGATCTAAATGATCTCAAAGTAACTTGTTTTGCAGGTGTTTGCCCTTATGAAATTCACGAAGGTGAAAGATATCCTGTTTCTCTTGAATTGATAGTCTTTGATGATTATGAGGTTAAAGAATCTGAAGTCGAATTTGCGGGATTAGAGCAAATAGGAGAGAGTTTTTCATATTGGATTAAAGGGCGGCTAGAGAAAGGTGTTATTGATTGTGGTATTCAGTTTGAGGATGAAATTTTGCTGTCGGATTATGGCTATTTAGATGGGAAATTTATTCAATTAAAGGTTGATCGAATTGATGTGGAGTTTTTGGATAAAAGCTAGGCTGCTTCGTAAGCAGGTGATCAACTCCACTCTTTACATTCCACAGCAACAGCGCCTCGATCTGCTCGAGTGTTGCTGCTTGTGGAATCGTAGTGAATATTTTTCGCAGATACGTATAGGACTCCAATCCATCGACTTTGGTGGTTTCAGTCACACTGTATAAATTCGCACTTGCTATCGTTAAATACAATAAAAAACTCCACGCATAATTGCAGGGGCTTTTTATTAAATGGATTCAGTCGAACGAGTGGTGGTTGCTTCAGCTTAACCTGCATATCTAAGTAAATGTTTTCCGTGCCACCCACCAAATGAATCACAAATCTGTGATTCATATCTCCCATATTATTCCCGCTAATTTCAGATCCCAGTCTAGATTTATTAACTCCTTCCTGGCTCGCGATTTGCGCCTTATTTCAATTTAAATGGTATTTGCATGGCTTTGTGTGTTTGGGTTTTAAGAATTGGGTGCGAGTGGGGTGAAGGTAATTTATCAACCTGATGATTGTGGAGATAAACGTGAAATTTATTAAACACATACCCGGCTACACATTCTTGCTATTGGTTTTTCTGTCTGCTTTATCTCATGCGGAAACCTGGTTGTTTGATTTTGGGCCTGCTACGCAAAATTCGGCGCCGGGGTATAACAATATTAATAACCCGGGGATTCAAACCCATACCGGGTTGATTAATTCGGAGGGGTTAACCACGGGAATTTCGTTAACCATTAGCATTCCATTTAATACTGATGGCACTAATCCCAACGGGACAACGACACCCGCACCGGAAACAGGGTTTGCGGGTAGTGCAACGCGCGATAGTTTTTTTGGAAATGTCGCCGTGTTTCAAGGAATTTCTGCGCCCAATGCACAAATGCGTTTGACCGGGCTTGACCCTGCGCAGCGTTATGATTTTTCCATTTTCGCATCGCGCATGGGTGTGACCGATAATCGCGAAACCGAATATAAAATCACCGGAGCTAATTTAGCCACAGCGTATCTGGATGCTGCGGGCAATACGGCGAATGTTGCAACAATCAACGATATCCAACCCGCTGCCGATGGCAGTGTTTTGATTGATCTGGCCCCCGGTTCGGCAAATACCAATTCCACCAAATTTTATTATATCGGTGCGATGAAAATAGTGAGTCGAACTATTGTTCCAGATACTTGTGAGGCGAGTGATTCAACACTTGATGACAAACTAACAAAATACACTTATGTGGAAGGTGTATCGCCTTACACCATGGGGCATTGGTTGTATCGCCCGGCGGGATATTCTTATGCGCCTTGTAAAAAATATCCGTTATTGGTTTGGTTGCATGGTCTTGGTGAAACCTGCAGCAAGGGCTCATTGGATATATTGAATAAATCCAGCCTTAATTCACCGGGTTATCAAATTTTGCAGGGAACTGCCTATAGCAACCAGCGTCCATTTTTAAATGGAATTATTTTACAGCCACAAACTTGCAGTAATTGGAATGCATCAAATATCGATGCAATGATTGAGTATGTGAAAACACAAGTACGTGTGGATGATGAACGAATTTATGTTACCGGTTTATCCCTGGGTGGTGGTGGTGCCTGGGCGTATGCGGCGAGTAAATACACCAAAGTTGCTGCAATTGTTCCAGTAGCCGGAACTGAATCTGCATTAAGTTCCATTAACGCAGCGAGCCATGTTCCTACTTGGGCATTTCATAATTATAACGATACCAATGTCGGGCCAGGCTTGGGGCCAGTAACGGATTTATTTCGCTGCAAGAGCTACACACATCGCGAATGTACGGTGGAACATATCGATCGGATGATTCCATTTGCGACTACCAAAGTAATGCAAAATTATTCTGCCAATGGTGGTGCTACACAAGCGACGACGGATAGAACAGCAGCCTTGGGAAAACTATTGCCCGATGATTTATTACCAACCCAATGGAACTGGAATGATGGTCGCGCTCCGCTGGATAGTTCAGCAAAAACACTCATGACTATTTATGCTGCCAGTGGCCATAGCGGATGGTCAACAACCTATGCTTCACAAGCGATGTGGGAATGGTTGTATGCACAGCAGCGTGAACCTGCGCCAACATTAAAAATCAGTTCGCAAACTATTACGCCGGTTAATGCGAGTATTAATTCGGCGGCAACATTGGTAATTAGCGCAAAAATTTCATTGGGCGAGATTCCGGTGGCAAGCGTCTCCGCCGATTTGAAAGCCCTCGGCGGTTCCAATGTTCAACCGATGGTTTATGACAGTGTGAGTAAAACCTATAAATTAACTTACACGCTACCTGCGACGGGTGTCTCAGTGGGAACCAAGGGTGTTGGAATAGTTGCTGTGGATACCAGTGGTAATCGCACGCTCAAGTTTGTGACTTTTACAGTTGATCCCTAACGTATGAATCACTGTCAATAGTTTTAGATTCTGCTGCATTGATTGGTAGGGGCGCAATTTATTGCGCCCTGAATTTTTTAGCGATGCGAAAAACGTTTTGATGATAGCTATTTTCGGGGTATTACGTGCAATCGTCGATATAAAACACCAGCTAATCCAAACATCACTAGAATAAATGTCTGGGGTTCAGGTACCGATTGTGTTGCATAATGAAACGTTAAATTGTCCATAAAAAGTGACATATGATTTTCCTCCACGCGAATGGATGAAATACCAAAATCAGACTTAAGTACTATCGCTTGATTAGGAACATAGGGAGTGCTAAGTTCCTCGCTACTCATACCAATTACCCAGCCTTTTGTCAGGATATTTTCAATATAGCCATTTGGCCCTGTAGCAGAAACGCTAATCGCTAATTCAAAAGGATGATTAAGTACAAAACTTACATATGTGGGAAGTTTGCCAACAAATAGGATATCGAACCAGGGCCCTGTTACGGCTTGGGATGAGTCCACTCCTGTTGCAAGAGATGCGTAAGGTGTAAACACTACCCCCTGCGCTTCATATTCTGTTGTCAAAAATCCTTCTTCATTTAACGTCCTATTGATATCATCAAAATCAATCGTCACTGCGTTAGCAAACCCGCATGAGAATGAAAAAATTGAGAGTAGAAAAAGATAAAAACCGATACTCTTGCAGCGCATAAAAACCTCCTGGTAACTCCTGAGTTGTTGGAAGGGAATCAGGTCATTCAGCGGTTCTATCAAGTGCTTCTATCAAGTACTTCTATATACAGACCTCATTCCAGTTCTTACTTCTAAACCCTTTCCTAATGAAGCTTCAAGCTATTTGCACGACAATTATCTAACTGTGAGGCAATACCTTTGGGGAGACTCGCTTATAACATTTTGGCGCCAGTCAATATGTTCATCGTTTTGTAACAATAATTGTCGATTCTTTGGCGTCTTTTTTCTCATCTGGGATAATGCCGGGGAATTTATAATGAAAATTACTTCTTCAAAAGCCAGCAACAAATCTGCTGATCTTTCAAAAACACTCTCCAAAAATCTATTCGCTCTGGTAATGGCTGGTTGCGCATCAGCTAGCTGGGCCGTGCCGTTTGATATTGTGGCTAATACCAGCGTTACTGGTGTTAAAACCCTTACCGGTAATGAAACTGGTGTGGTTAACCAGGGCGCGACCCTGAGTGCTACGGATAAAACCATTACCTGGTCAGGTGCAACGGCGGGGACTGTAACAATTGATAACCGTGGCACTGTGCAAGCCACGGCCAGCGGTGGCCGTGCGCTAGATACCAGCAGCAATGGTGGTGTGGATCGTTCACTGGTATTGCGCAATTCTGCTACCGGGCAAATCCTGGGTGGTAACGATGCGGTGCGTATTAATTTTTCATCGGGCACTGTGGGTTCAGTGAAGGTTGATAACGCCGGTTACATTTATTCGATTGCAGGTCAAGCGCTGGATTTCAATGCGATTACTGCCGGCAGCGTAGAAATCATTAACCAGTCAACCGGCACTATTGCCACCAAGGGTGCTGACGGTGTTCGCCCCGGTAGCAATGGTGTAGTAATTAACTACGGAAAAATTATTGGCGGTGGTGCAGGGCTGGTTCCTGGTGCAACTAATTTGTCGAGCGAAGCGGTGGATTTCCAGGGCTTCGGCGGAACTGTGCATAACCAGACTGGCGGATTTATTGAAGGTGCCCGCCACGGTATTACCGGCGACGGTGTGGTGAATGTTACCAACGCGGTGGGTGGAACTATTCGCGGTCATAACGGTTCTGGCATTAATTTGGATAACACCGGAAGTGTAATTAATCGCGGTACTATTTCCGGCAATTTCGATGCGACTTTAATTAATGGTGATGGTGACGGTGTGGACATCGATGGCATCGGCAGCATTGATAACTACGGTCGCATTGAAGCCAATGGTGCAGGCGGTGTGAAAGACAGTCCAACGGATTTTAATCGCGCCGATGGTATTGCTATAGGCGGCGGTACTATCAATAACTTTGCCGGTGCAACTATTTACAGTAGCGATCGCGGAATATTAGTGGATGACAGCTCTGGCGGCGCAGCCTTTGGTGCAACGACTTTGGTTAACCACGGCACTATAGATGCAAAAACTACCGGCGTGGTATTGCAAGGTGATTGGGATGATTACGTGCAAAACACTGGTACTATTCGCAGTCGCACTAATGATGTAGCAATCGATATGGGCGGCGGGAATGATGCATTGGTAGTGGCAACGGGTTCTGTTATTGATGGCAGTGTACGCGGTGGTAATGGACAGGATCAATTAACGCTGATCGGTAGCGGCTCAGGTGTGTTGGGTGTAACGAGCGAATTTGAATCGCTACAAATTGAAGGTGGCGATTGGACAATTGGTGGTGCGCAATCGCTAACAAATTTATCCGGTTTTGGTCGTTTGCAAGCGGAAGCCATTAATCTTGGTGTGGGTTCAAATTTATCTGTGGGGTTGCCAGCAAATACAGTGGGGACCCTGGAGTTAGTTTCTGATGTAACTTTGGCCGGCACCACATACCTGGATTTTTTTGATACAGGTGCGCAGGATTTATTGAGCGTAGAGGGGTTATTGACTTTGTTGGGCTCCAGCAATTTCCAATTGAATTTCTCTGGCGCCAATTTTGTGGATGGCCAGGTTTTTCGTGTGTTGCAAGCAACCGATATTGCCGGTCTGGATTATTCAAAATTTTTGTTTAACGGCTTAAGTAATGATTGGCAGTGGCAATTTAATTGGGTCAATGATTCATTGAACGTTAAATTGCAGCGCGCAACCGCCAATGTATCTGAACCCGGTGTTTTGGGTTTGATGCTGTTAGGTTTGGGTTTGTTAGTTCGTCGCCGTCAGTCCGCAGGTTAATGAATCCTGCTTGCAGTAGACACGGGGGCGCTTGTTAGCGCCCCCGTGTTTTTTTTATTAGTCACTCCAGTCTCAGTTATTAAGTGTAAACCTTGTATACCAGTATGTTATGTTTACATAGACTATAAGTCTGTGTGATTGAGCTTTCTACATAATAAATCTGGAGATACACATGGCATATCAACTCGGTCAATGGCGGGGTTTGCTCGCCGTCCTTTCCTTTTCCATCGCATTGCCGACGCTGGCAAAAGACGACCTAACCCTTAACGATAAAGACTATTTTGAGAAGCCCGGCCTGAATCTGCTGGTGTTTAGCAATTGGTATGATGGTTTGTTTAGCGATGCGAAAATCAGTGGGGTAGAGCTGATTCATCACGGTGAGCGCACCGCAACCAATGGCGATGTGCGTCTGAATGCAACGCCGGAACAGTGGGATATGACTCCGCTGTTTAAAGAACGCAAGGTGAATCGCGCTGAGCAATCGATTGAAGCCTTTTTGCATTACCCGGATCACCAGTTCGATTTTTCCATCAAAGTCACAAAAAATGCACAGGGTGCGCGTTTAACCGTAAACCTGCCCAAGCCTCTGCCCAAAGCGCTGGAAGGTAAAGCGGGTTTTAACCTGGAGTTTTTGCCCTCTGCCTATTTCCATAAAGCCTTTTTAATGGATAACACGGCGGGAAATTTTCCGGTTTATCCTTCCGGGTTAAAGGAAATCAATAATAAAGCTACGCCTGCAGTGCTCGCGCAAGGTAGTCATTTGGTACTTGCGCCGGAAGATAAATTGCGCCGGGTTAGCATTAGTTCCAACAATATTCCACTCGAACTTTATGACGGTCGCGGTAAAGCGCAAAACGGTTGGTTTATTGTGCGCAGTAAAATTCCGGCCAATAAAACCGGCGTTGTGATTGAGTGGCAAATCGATGCGAGCACCGAAAAAAACTGGATTCGCGAACCGGTCATTACTTATTCGCAAGTGGGTTATCACCCCAAGCAGAAAAAAGTTGCGGTGATTGAACTGGATGCGCGCGATAAAAAATCACCGCGCGCCAGTCTTATTAAAATCAACGCCGATGGTTCACGTAAAGCAGTATTGAGTGCGAAGCCGACATCCTGGGGAAAATATTTGCGTTATGAATATCGCCAGTTTGATTTCAGTAGTATCACAGAGCCGGGGCTGTATGCGATTGCTTATGGCGAGCAAGAGTCCAGCAGTTTCCGTATTGCCAATGATGTTTACGCTAATGCCTGGCAGCCTTCATTAGATGTTTATATTCCCCTGGTGACGGCTTGGGAAACTTTTGCGTTAAAAGACGATGCCCTTGGTTTAAAACGCGATCCTTTTGGTTTAAAGCGTGATACCACTAGCGTTGACTACGCGCGTAAATTTGTAGATCTGCACACAGCAGATGGAAAACCGGATGTGTTGCAGCAAATCGAACATGGCACCCTGGCGTTAATTGCTCAGCACCGCGCCGTGGGACATGCAATTCCCGGTATCGTAGAGGCCCATATTGATCAATACACCCATTTAGGGGATGGCATCACCAAAACCGATAATTTAATTTACGATCCTAAAAAATCTGAATTGGAAACTGACGGATTTAAAAGCGGCAAGTTTGATGATCGCTGGGCATTTACCAGCAAATCCTCTTCGTTAAATTACGGTTCAGCTGCTGCACTTGCCGCCGCCAGTCGCGCTTTAAAAGGTTTTAACGATTCGCTTGCACAAGAGTGTTTGGCTACCGCGAAAAAAGTCTGGGCCGAAGAGGCTGCTAAAGCAAAGCCGGATATGTTTCAGTATGGCAATACCACCGGCGGCAAGCTGGAACACGAACAACTTAAAGCGGCGACTGAATTATTAATCACTACCGGTGAAGCAAAATACGCGCAAGCGATTGAAAAATTATTGCCGCAGGTAGAGTTTGCGGCTACCGCATCCTGGTTTATTCGCGCCTTGCCCTATATGCCCGCTGAATTCAAAACAGCAGTGAAAGCTAAAGCGCAGGATTATCAAAAATCCCTGGCGGAAATCGAAAATAAAAACCCGTTTGCAGTGCCGATTACCGATGCAGGTTGGGCGGGGAGTGGGTGGGTAATTCGCCATGGTTTGACGAACTACTATCTGCACAAGGCATTTCCGGATTTAGTGAGCCGTGAATCTGTATTGCAAAGTTTGAATTTTTTATACGGCACTCATCCTGCGCATAACTTATCGCTGGTTTCCAATGTCGGTACTCGGTCAAAAGAGGTTGCTTATGGCATGAATCGCGCTGATTTCTCATTTATTTCTGGAGGGATTGTGCCGGGTATTCTGCTATTGAAACCGGATTATCCCGAGAACCATGAAGACTGGCCTTTCTTCTGGGGGCAGAATGAGTATGTGGTGAATTTGCCGGCGAGTTATATCTTGTTGGTTAATGCTGCGCAGGAATTGCTGCAATAAAGGTATCGGGTGGAGGTGCGCAAGTGCCTTCACCCGAAAATTCTTTGCTGCATAATGTAAGACGTTAAAACTATCTATCCAGTATTCTGCTTAAAACAAAACACTTTCCTTTGCTTGACTCCCTCTGTTTATCCTCTTTACTTAAATTCACCGGCTACTCGTTCCCCGCGTCTTTGCAATAAGTGGCGCATTATTCATTAATACAGAGGCATCCAAATGACAATAGTTAATAAATTGCTAAAAACCAGCGCAGTTATTCTGGGTAGTTTTGTGGTGAGTTATGCAGGTCTTGCTGTAGCTGAAGTTCCGGCGGCATTAAATAAGCAGTTGCCTGAATTGCAAAAGCTGGGTGAAAACCCGGTGTTGGTGGCTGCGGTGAAGGCACAAAATGCGAAAGGCACCAGCCTGGCTGATATTAAAAAGCGCGATGCAGAATGGATGGCAAAAACCGGTGTGGATGATGGCATGAAAGCGCTAATGGAAAATGAACCCGCGAAAGAGCTGGCAAAAATTGAAGGTTCGCAGCCGTTTTATTTTGAATTGTTTTTAATGGACAACCAGGGCGCTAACGTGGCCATGACCAATAAAACTTCGGATTATTGGCAGGGCGATGAAGATAAATTCAAATCGGCTTATAAAGATGGCGCCGGTGCAGTATTTGTTGCTGAACCTGAATTTGATGACAGTGCAAAAGCCTATTTGATCCAGGTATCTGTGCCTGTTGTGGATGGGGGCAAGGCCATAGGTGCATTAACAATTGGTGTGAATCTGGACGAGCTGGAAGCAGCACAATAATAGGGTACTGTTGTGAACTGGTTTTACGGATTAAATATCCGCACCAAATTACTTATCCCCATCAGCATTATCAGTTTTCTGGTAGTGCTAATGGGGGTAATTGCCATTGAACGTTTCCGCATGATTGATAAAAATGTCAGTGAATTGGGTGAAATCAATTTACTGGCAGTTGGCTATTTGTTGGAAGCAGATACTGAGTTACATAAGGCGCTGGTGGAAGAGCGCAGTATGTTATTCCTGAATGCAGGTGCGCCAGATTTTATTGCCTCTCTGGATCGACATAAAAAAAGTATTGCCAGTGCACGCCAAAAACTGAATGACTTTCATGGTTTGGTAAATGGTCCAGCGATAGACCCCGTGTATGCCGATTATGAAAAAGCGCGCGATAAGTGGGAAGGACTGACTTTAACAGTAGCGCGTGAACGCGAAGCCAATACGCGTATTGGTCGCACTACGGCCATGGAGGTAAGTTTCAAGGATGCTAATGTCGCCTTCGCCGATATGCGCAATGTAATTTATTCACTAAAAAGTCAGGTTGAACAAAAAGCTACGCAAGCGGTAGATGATTCCCGTGCGACAGTGCGCAACAGTCGTACTTTGTTGGTGGCTATTATTGCGGTGACCTTGTTGATCAGCTTTGCAATCTGGTTGTTTACTCCGCGCTTGATGATTGACCCTATTCGTAAAATGATTACTTTTATTACCTCATTGGCGGGTGATGGCGGTGATCTTACCCACAAAATTCCTGTTGCCTATCACGATGAGTTAGGTGATCTCAGTCAGTCCATTAATTTATTTATTGATAGTCTGCGCAAGTTATTGGTACGTGTTATCGATATGGGGCAGCTATTTAACTCCCAGGCGCAAACGCTTACAAATCTCGCCAACAACAATAGCGAGTTATCGCATAAACAGGGAACTGAAGTTGGTCTGGTGGCAAATGCCATGAACCAATTATCCATTGCTATTCAAGACGTGGCTGGTTTGGCGAATAGCGCTGCTGCAAAAACCAATCAGGTGCGGGTCTACAGCAGTGATGGTTTACAGGTAGTGGGTAAAACTGTGGATTCGATTAATCACCTTGCTGAAGAAGTAAAACGCTCGGCGAGCGTAATAGTGCAGTTGAATCAAAACAGCGGCAATATCGCTAGCGTAGTGAATGTGATTAAAGGTATTGCCGAACAAATTAATTTATTGGCCCTTAATGCGGCGATAGAAGCGGCGCGCGCGGGTGAACAAGGCAGAGGCTTTGCGGTAGTGGCAGATTCGGTGCGCGAATTGGCTTTTAAAACGGCTGAATCCACCAAAGAAATCCAATCTATGATTTCGGCTTTGCAGCAAAGTGCAACACAGGCCGTAAGTGCCATGGATAAGAGCCAAAAAATCGCCGAGGATTCAGTCGCCCAGGCCGGCCTTGCCGGTGCAGCATTGGAAAAAATCGATAGTGCTGTGGTGGAAATGTCGGAACTCAATACGCAAATTGCGCAAGCATCGCAACAGCAGTCCCGCGTATCTGACGAAGTTACCAATAACGCCGACAACATTACCCGCTACACTCAAGACGCTACGCACTTAACCGGTCAGGTAGATCAGTCATCGCAACAACTGGCTGAAGTGGCAAAAGCACTTCAGGAAGAGCTATATAAATTTAAGGTTTAGTAAATTTAGAGTTTAGTAAATTTAAAGTTTGACCAATTTAAAGTTTGACCAATTTGAAGTTTGATAAGGGATTCCTGATGTGGGCTTCACTCACGCAAATTATGCGGTCTACCGCGAAGTCATTGCCCAGCTGATGCAGGGCAATGAGCAATTGCCCAGTTTACCCAGCATCACCCTGGAAATTCGACGCGCACTTGCCAAACCCGATGTGTCATTTGCAAGTTTAAGTAAAATCCTCGCTAAAGATCCTTCGCTCAGTGCCATGCTCTTGAAGTATGCATCCAGCCCGCATTTTTTACATCCGCCCTTGCATTCGTTACTCGATGTGATTCGTGTACTTGGGTTAGCGCAGGTTGAGCGGATTACTATGGTTCATTCGGTTACCAGTTTATTTACTATGCACTCCGCCTATCACAAACGCCTGTTTGTGGATGCCTGGCACAGGGTGGTGCTAAAGGCGAGCGTGAGTAGTTTTCTTGCCCGCCATATTCCATTGGTACCGGAAGATCAGGTGCTGCTGGTGAGTTTGTTAAGCGAAGTGGGAACACTCGGGGTTTTGTCAGCGTTTAAGGATCGCGAGCACCCGCCACCGGAGGATATGTATGTGTCCCTCTGCCGTGAATACTCAAAATCACTAGGGGTAATCATGATGAAAAAATGGCAGGTGGATGAGGCATTTATCCAGATGATTCGCCGGATTGGTAATTGGCACGAGTCCATTCACGAAAATCTGGATTTGGCGGATCTGGTGAACCTGGGGCTTTACCACGCATTGGTATTGCGCAAAGCCGGGCGCGACCTGCCGCCGCTTGTGGGTCTGGCTGCTTTCCAGAAGCTGGATGCTCCGTTCAATCTACTTGATCAACATGGGCACATGAGTTTGGTGATGCAGCATGTTACTGATATTCGTGCTCTTGCCATCACTTTATTCAAGGTAGAAGTGTGATTCCCCGGGTGCTGACAAAAGTTACTGGTGCTATGAATCCAAATCTGTTGTTATGCTGTCATAACCAGTAACACAGTTATTTATTCAAGGAGCCAGTCATGTCATCTGTTGATGAAAAGTCCAAAGAAGATACCCAAATATCGCAACAACCTTCAGTACCAGCCTCCAGCTCCAAGTCACCCCTCAAAGGTGCTTCGGGTAGTTGGGCACTGGGATTGGCCGTTGCTGTTATCGGTGGGTTATTGCTGGCTAAAAACCTGGGTGTGGATTTGTTCTTTCTGGATTTCCATAACTGGTGGGCATTTTTTATTTTGCTGGCGGCGATTGGGCCATTGCAATTGGCCTACCGCTGCTATCAGCGCGAAGGATTTGGTGCGGCAACTTTAAATGCATTGGTAACAGCGGGGTCGATAATTTTTATCGCTCTGATCTTTTTAATGGATTTATCTTTTGGAACCTGGTGGCCGGTGTTTATTATTATTGGCGGCCTGTACATGATGACTAGCCGTAACCAGTAGCGAGATAAGTTTTTAGATCTATAAAAAAGCCTCCGATTGGAGGCTTTTTGTTTTTTGGGGACTTTACGGGTTTTGTTTTTTGTAATCGGTAGGTTTGCAATCTGTAATCTATTGGCGGCAGTTGCTGATTAAATTTTTTGTAACCACAGTTGATACATGCCAGCAAAAGTATCCGGGTTCCGGGTTTCATACTCATGCCACTTGATTAAATCCAAATGAGGGCCAGGGTTTTGCTGTGCAAATTGCGCAGCTGCTTGCGGCGGTACATCAAAGCCAATTAGTTTTAATCCTAAACGCGGGAGCATTGATTCAATTTGTAGCAGTGTGAATCTGTGTTCTTGTACATGGAAGAGTAAATCTCTACAGCCGCTAGTACTGTAAAAATCGTGACTTTGAGTTAACGGATGTAATGGATGCTCCGGCGGCAAGGAAAAAATCTGTGCACGGAATTGTTTGATGCTTTCTGCGCTGGATGAAATGTTTTGTTGCTGGATGAGTTCGCGTGCCGCCACAATTCGTGTGCGCGCCAGTTCGCTGTAGAGGCTGATGCGCATAACACCACCAGGTTTGGTGGCGGCACAAAGTGCACGCCAACCCGCTTCCGGGTTTTCCATATGGTGCAAAACGCCGGTGGAATTCACCACATCAAATTGCTGATTTAAGTTATTAACAGCGAGAATATCGCCCTGAATAAAGTGGATATTATTAAGATCTAATTCCTGTGCGATACGATAACCGTATGCGAGGCTGGCACGGCTTAAATCCAAAGCGGTAATAGTTAATTGTGAATCCATACGCGCAAGGTCAATGGGTTCAAAACCTGTTCCGCAACCGGCAACAAGCAAATTCAGTTTTCCCGACTTGAATTTACTTGCATCAAAACCTGGTAGCTGGCGAATAAAATCTATCAGCGGTTGCTGCTGAGGTGTGGGTGGGGTGCGCCAGCGAGGGTAAGGGTTTTCTTCATACTGGTGTTTAACATCTTGTGAGATGTTGTTTGTTTCTGCGGATTCAATGCCGGCTATAGCGGATGCGAGTTGTAACTCCTGCTGTGGGTTGTGCAGGGACTCTACAATTAGCTCGTGCACCAGCTGCGCATTTGAGTGAATCAGTTGTTTGATGTTGTCTGTGTCTTGTAATGGTCCGTACATGCTTGCAAGTAAGTGATGCGTGCTGGCGTCATTCTGTTTAATACTTTCCAGTATTAATTTTTCTTGCGCGCTAATTGGCCATAAGTATTCATTAGCAAAGGTTTGTAGGCCAAAGCCTGCAATCAGGTTTTCAGTGTCGGTATCAACGATTGGTTCAGTAACCAGTTTTGTTAATAACTCACTCCGAATATGGGTAAGCCATTGCTCGCATTGGCTATGAACATTGATGCTGCGACTGAGAAACCGTAAAAAAAGCTTGTCTGTTTTAAGCTGACCAATAGGTATTGTGATCTTTTGTGGCGATTGAGAATCTTGCGTCTGATATTTATTAAGCAAGTGTTTTGCGGTGACTTGTGCTAGCAGCTGGTGATCTATGGCTTCCTGTTGCCAGCAGATCAATAAATCCTTTTCCAGTTGTGGATGGTATTGCGTTGGATTCATTCGCCCCAGTAATTGGGTCATGATTTGGCAAGCAGGTAAATAATCCGATGCAAAACCCAGCAAGTGACTTAGCACTTGCATGGCTTTTCCCTGGTCGTTGATGTGCAGAAAAATTTCTGCCATTTCCATCAGTGCAGGAATATCGCGCGGATTTTGATTTATCTGTTGTTGTAGTTGTGTAAAGCGGGTATTTAGGTCAATTGCCATGGGGAATTGCCTGCTATTGGTTGATTATTGTTTTGTTGTTATTCAATGGGCCAGCTGATCAGTTCACAGTTATCTATGCTGGCTTTAATGCACCAGCCGTGGCTGTGCCAATCGCCCAGAACAATACGTTCTGCCGGCGCTCCGTTAATGCTCAGTGCGTGTCGCGCAGGTCTGTGGGTGTGGCCGTGAATCAGGCGGGTGACATTGGCTTGAGCCATTTGCGTAACCACCTCATCGGGTGTTACATCCATAATATCTTCCGCTTTCATGCTGTTCATGCTTTGGCTTTTATCGCGCAGTTGTTTTGCTAACGCGCGGCGTGCCGCCAAAGGTTGCGAGAGAATTTGCTGTTGCCATTGGGGCGAACGAACCATGCTGCGAAATTGCTGGTAATCCTTATCGGCGGTGCAGAGGGTATCACCATGCAATAAAAGCGTGGGTGTTCCGTATAGATCGATAATGGTTGATTCTGAAATCAACGCCATGCCAGCTTTAGTGGCGTAGCCTTCACCCAGTAAAAAATCGCGATTGCCATGCTGGAAATAAATCGCAACCCCTTGTTGGTTTAAGGCAAATAATTCATCAGCAACTTGTTGCGGCAATTCAGCATCGTCATCATCGCCAATCCAGGCATCAAAAAAATCACCGAGGATATAGAGCGCTTTAGCTTGCGTCGCTTGTGTGTGCAGGAAATGAAAAAACGCCCGCGTAATTTGCGGGCGTGATTGGTGAAGATGTAAATCAGAAATAAATAAAATCGACATCTTGGTGTAGCAGTTGCTTAGGCGATAGTTGCAGTTTGGATAATAACTGCTTCTTTTGGCACGTCCTGGTGGAAACCTTTGGTGCCGGTTTTTACGCCTTTGATTTTGTTAACTACATCCATACCGGCGGTTACTTTGCCAAATACACAGTAGCCCCAACCAGAAGAGTTTTTGCTGGTGTGGTTCAGGAAAGAGTTATCTTTTACGTTGATAAAAAATTGAGCAGTGGCGCTGTGTGGATCATTGGTGCGCGCCATGGCAAGGGTGCCAGTCAGGTTTTGCAAACCGTTGTCGGCTTCGTTTTCGATGGTTTCGCGAGTTTTTTTCTGTTCAAAGTCTTCGGTAAAACCGCCGCCCTGAATCATAAAACCGTCGATAACGCGATGGAAAATGGTGCCGTTATAGAAACCTTCTTCAACATATTGCTTGAAGTTTGCGGCAGTTTTTGGCGCTTTTTCGAAATCCAGTTCGATAACTATATCGCCGTAGTTGGTGTGTAATGTGATCATGATAAGTCTCCCTTAGGGGTAACACGGGTGAATAAAGCGAGTGTGCGGTCAAAAAGCCGGTATGATACGCGCTCCCCGAAGGGGAAGGAATCGCAAACCCGATTAAATTTTTTGATGAAGAAAGGCATATGCAAAGAGGCAAGTTTCTCACCATTGAAGGCACTGAAGGTGTTGGAAAAAGCACCAATTTGGCATTTGTGCGCGATTGGCTTGTGGCGCGTGGGTTGGAGGTAATTGTTACCCGCGAGCCGGGCGGTACGCCGTTGGCGGAAGAAGTGCGTGGGCTCCTGCTGAGCAAACGCGATGAATCTGTCGATGAAACTGCTGAATTGTTACTGGTGTTTGCCGCGCGTGCACAGCATCTGGCGCAGGTGATTAAACCGGCGCTGGCGCGTGGTGCCTGGGTATTGAGTGACCGGTTTACCGATGCGACTTACGCCTATCAGGGCGGTGGCCGCGGTTTAAGCAAATCCGTAATTGAGGAGCTGGAGCAGTTGGTCCAAGGCGATTTGCGCCCGGATCTCACCCTCATTCTGGATATTGACGTGGAGTTGGGCCTGAATCGTGCCCGTCAGCGCGGTGAGCTGGACCGATTTGAAAGTGAAACTATCGGTTTTTTTGAGCGGGTCAGGGCTGCTTATCGCCAGCGCGCGCAAGTGGCGCCTGAGCGTTATGCCTTGGTTGATGCGGGTAAAACCCTGCCGGAAGTGCAGGCAGAAATTGATCAGGTACTAATGGCCTTACTGAAGTGATGTTCTGACTGAAGTAACCACCAGAAAAATAACGATTAAAAATCGGCCTTGGCTTCAATGCGGATTTCCACCCCGGTAATCGGGTGGTTTAGCCAAAGCTCCTGGGCATGCAAGAGTAGACGCGGTGCTTTGGCAAGCACAGGTTCAGGGGCGTAGAGCCCATCGCCCAGCATAGGGTGGCCGAGGCTCAGCATATGCACGCGCAACTGATGGGTGCGACCACTGACGGGTTCGAGTAATACGCGAGTAGTGTTCTGTTCAATGTTGCGCTCGATAACCTGATAGCGTGTATGGGCAGATTTGCCGTGTTCAAAACAGACTTTTTGCAGCGGGCGATTGGGCCAGTCGCAAATCAACGGCAGTTTAATTTCACCCTCATCCTGTTCCACCAAGCCTTCCACTACCGCGATATAACGCTTGTGGATTTCCCGTGCTTCAAATTTATGGGTGAGGTTTTTAAGGGTCAGGTAATTGAGCGGGAACATCACAATGCCTGATGTGCCCTGGTCCAACCGGTCATCATCAAGCCTGGAGTGGAATTTAAGCGGGCGCGGATTATCGCAAATTTGCTAAGCTTGCCCAAACTTTTGTTCGATTATCCACAAACAGATTTCTGGTTGATTATTCAATGAGCGATTCTCCGTCCTCTCATACCTGGCCCGTCCATCCTTATCCCTGGCAGTTAAGTGACTGGCAGCATTTGGTGCAGCAGATTGCGGCAAAAAAGTTGCCCCATGCGCTGATGATTGCTGGCCCCAAGGGGATCGGCAAGCGGCATTTGGCAGATGCGCTGGCGCAGCTGTTGTTGTGTGTATCACCCATTGAAGGAACTCCCTGCGGTAGATGCCGTGGTTGCGAACTGAATAAATCCCAAACCCATCCCGACTTACTCTGGCTTGAACCGGAAGAAGAGGGCAAGGCAATCAAGGTCGATCAGGTGCGCGATCTCACCGAATCCCTTGGCAAAACCGCGCAGCAGGGCGGTTACAAGCTGGTGATTATCGAGCCGGCCGAAGCCATGAACGGTAATGCGGCCAATGCCTTGCTTAAGTCGCTGGAGGAACCTGCCGCTAATACCTTGTTGATTCTGGTTACCCATGCACCCAGTGCGGTATTGCCGACGATTCGCAGCCGTTGCCAGATGCGAAAATTGCCTATGCCGCGTAGCGAACAGGTGCTGCATTGGTTATCGCCCTTGATGGTTGGCAGCAATACCACGCCGGATGCGCTACTGGTTGCGGCACGGGGCGCGCCTCTAACGGCATTATCCCTGTTGCAAGGTGATGCACTTGAGCAGCGCGAGCAAACCCTGCAGCAATTTGTGCGTTTAACCCTGGGGCAGGTGTCTGCCATTGAGGTGGCCGCCAACTGGCACGGCGGTGATGTGGTCGGCCTGGTGGAGTGGCTGCTGGGTTTGTTGCACAGTCTGGCGCGTTGGCGGGCAGGCGCTAATGATCCGCAAATTGAGCTGACACCAGTTGAGTGGCGCGAGCGTTTAAGCAACCTGAGTTTGCCCCTGTTGCATCGCTATATTGAAAAAATTCTTGTATCCAAGCGCCAATTATTAAGTGGAGCAAACCCCAATAAGCAATTGTTATTAGAGGAATTATTGCTTGATTGGGGCGCTTTGGTGCGCGCCAGCACGAATCGCGCAATGGCGTCTGGACACTAGTGAGCTAATCTATTAGTGTCTCGACCCTAGCCCTATAACCTTTTGTCGGTTATGAAGTTGGCCCTATAAAAACCAGGAAGCAGGATCTGTTATGCAACCGATTGGCGGTGGTGCCCGTAACGGCATACTTTCGTTAACGATTAAAGATAAAGCTGTGCTCTACGCAGCCTATATGCCCTTTGTGAAAAACGGTGGCATGTTTATTCCCACTAATAAAAGCTACAAGCTGGGCGACGAGGTATTTATGTTGCTGAGCCTGATGGATGAACCGGAAAAAATTCCGGTTGCCGGCAAAGTGGTGTGGGTAACCCCCAAAGGAGCCCAGGGCAACCGCGCGGCGGGAATAGGGGTGCAATTTAGCGATCAGGACAATACCGCCATCAACAAAATCGAAACCTATCTGGCCGGTATGCTCAACTCAGATAAGCCTACCCATACCATGTAGGCGATTTGAGTGCGGCCATTGCTGCAGCCCATGAGCGCGGTATCCAGCAAATGTTGTGTATCGGCATTAGTTTGGAAAATATCCAAACTGTGATTGATATTGCGCAAGCGCATTCGCGTGTAGTGGCTTCTGTTGGTGTTCATCCCTGCGATGTGAAAGAAGGTACTGCGAGCGAAGCGCAGCTAATCAATTGGGCGGCGCAACCCAAAGTGGTCGCCCTGGGTGAGACCGGCCTGGACTATCACTACGAAACCGAAAGCAAAGAATTGCAACACGAAAGCTTTGCATTGCATTTGCGTGTTGGAAAGCAAATCGGATTGCCTGTTGTGGTGCACACACGCGAAGCTAAAGCGGATACGCTCGCACTGATTAAAGAGCACGGCAGCCTGGAAAGCAGTGGTGTTTTGCATTGTTTTACTGAAGATTGGGAAATGGCCAAGTCTGCACTGGATTTGAATTACTACATTTCCATTTCCGGCATA
>JAGKWY010000069.1 GCA_021151625.1 Gammaproteobacteria bacterium
TTTGCAAACCTTGTGGAACTGGCGCAGACTGCGCCGCGATTTCTTGATCCGGGAGCTGATGGTGGATTTTTTACTGATTATTAAAGCGATTGTGTTGGGGCTGGTGGAAGGCCTTACTGAATTCCTGCCTATTTCAAGTACCGGGCATTTGATTGTCGTGGCAGACCTGATCAATTTTCACAACGATGGCCGAGTGTTCGAAATTGCAATCCAATTGGGCGCGATCCTGGCGGTAGTGGTGGAGTACCGGCAGAAATTTATCGGTGTCGCCCTGGGGATGTTTAGCGATACCAAAGCTCAGCGGTTTATCGCCAATTTACTCATCGCCTTTTTGCCTGCCGCGTTTTTTGGTGTGTTATTTATTTCGATTATCAAAACCTATTTATTTAATCCGCTGAGCGTCGCCACCATGCTGATCCTCGGTGGCATAGTGATTCTTTGGGCTGAGCGTCGCACCCATCAGGTCCGTGTTCACAATGTGGACGATATAAGCTGGAAGGATGCGCTCAAGGTAGGATTATTTCAGGTGGTATCTATGGTGCCAGGAACTTCGCGTTCGGGCGCCACTATTATTGGCGGATTATTTATTGGACTGGATCGCAAAATTGCGGCCGAGTTTTCATTTTTCCTCGCCGTGCCCACCATGTTTGCTGCGACCTTTTACGACATCTACAAACATCGCGATTTGTTACACGCCAGTGATTTACCCATGTTTGCCGCAGGATTCGTCACCGCTTTTTTTGCCGCCTGGCTCGCGGTGAGAACGCTGGTGCGTTTTGTAGCTAACCACACCTATGAAATTTTTGCCTGGTATCGCATCGCTTTCGGTTTGGTGATATTGGCAACGGCTTACACGGGTGTGGTGAGTTGGGGCGGTGTTGAATAGCGGTACTACTTAGTAATTCGAACTAATTAATATAGTAATTCAAACTAGTTCATAAATTTCACAACGCTGGTATCTTTCTCGCGGCTTTTGCCAGCGGCGTGTAATTTTTGCAGATATTCACTCCACAGCTGTTCCTGGTTTTTCCCTAAATCGTACAAGTAACTCCAGGTAAAAATGCCACTGTCGTGGCCATCGCTAAAAATGAGCTTGAGTGCGTAGTTTCCAGCGCGCTCGATACCAGTGATAGCAACGTCCTTTTTCCCAAACTGCAATACTTCCTGCCCCGGACCATGGCCTTTGACTTCGGCGCTGGGTGAATGGACGCGCAAGAGCTCGGCGGGCAATAAAAATTGCTCGCCATCAAAATGTAATTCCAGTTGCTGCGATTGCTTATGCAGCTTGATTTTGCTGGGAACTTTATTGGTGGATTCGCTCATTAGAGAATGTACCGACTCAAGTCTTCGTTTTTGGCCAGTTCGCCCAGGTGTTTCTCAACGTAATCCGCATTTATTTCCACGCTGTTATTGCTGCCATTGCCCGCGTCGAAAGAAATATCTTCCAGCAAACGCTCAAGAATGGTGTGCAAGCGGCGGGCGCCGATATTTTCGGTGCGCTCATTCACATCAAATGCAGTTTCCGCAATACGACGAATGCCGTCTTTGGTAAAGGAAACTTCCACACCTTCGGTTTTAAGCAACGCCTGTTGCTGTTCAGTGAGTGATGCTTTTGGCTCGGTTAGGATGCGTTCAAAATCATCCGGTGTCAGTGCTTGTAATTCCACGCGAATGGGCAGGCGACCTTGCAATTCCGGAATTAAATCCGATGGTTTACTTAGGTGAAATGCACCGGACGTGATAAACAAAATATGATCGGTTTTGATCATGCCGTGCTTGGTAGAAACTGTGCAGCCTTCAATGAGCGGCAGTAAATCGCGCTGTACACCTTCACGCGATACATCGGCGCCGCTGACGTTGCCGCGACGTGCAACTTTGTCTATCTCATCGATAAACACAATGCCATTCTGCTCGGCGGCTTCAATCGCCTGGGCTTTAATATCTTCTTCGCTCACCAGTTTTGCAGCTTCTTCATCCTGCAATTGTTTGAAGGCTTTTTTAACGGTGGTTTTGGTTTTTTTGGTCTTGTCGCGCCCCAGCGATGAAAACATGCTTTGCAGCTGGTTAGTCATTTCTTCCATGCCGGGAGGTGCCATAATTTCTACACCGACCGGTGTGGCAGCAAGATCAATTTCAATTTCTTTATCGTCCAGATCGCCTTCGCGCAATTTTTTGCGGAAAATCTGGCGCGTGCCGGATTCATGTTTACTTTCTTCCACAGATAGATCGCGCGCAGGCGGCAAGAGTGCATCCAGAATGCGATCTTCCGCTGCTTCGGCAGCGCGATGTTGTACGGCTTTCACGGCTTGCTCGCGGCGCATTTTAATCGCGACATCGACCAGGTCGCGAATAATGGATTCCACATCGCGGCCTACATAGCCTACTTCAGTAAATTTGGTTGCTTCCACTTTAATAAAAGGTGCGTTGGCCAATTTCGCCAAACGGCGAGCGATTTCGGTTTTACCTACACCGGTTGGGCCGATCATTAAAATATTTTTGGGTGTAATTTCATTGCGCATATCGGCGGCGACTTGCATGCGGCGCCAGCGGTTGCGCAGGGCAATAGCTACCGCACGCTTGGCGTTTTGTTGGCCGACAATATGTTTATCCAATTCATGCACGATTTCGCGCGGGGTCATAGAAGACATAAAAAACTCTTTAGGGTGGCGTGCTATCAGGAGCGATTAATAATCGAGAACTTCAATGGTGTGATTCTGGTTGGTGAACACACAAATATCACCAGCAATTTTCAAACCTTTTTCTACAATGCTGCGCGCATCCAGCGACGTATTTTCCAACAGCGCGCGTGCAGCGGCTTGCGCATAATTGCCACCGGAACCAATCGCAATTAAATCATCTTCGGGTTGGATCACATCACCATTACCGGTAATGATTAATGAGGCCTCTTTATCGGCCACCGCCAGCAATGCCTCCAAACGGCGCAGGTTGCGATCCGTTCGCCAGTCTTTGGCGAGTTCAACGGCGGCGCGAGTCAATTGGCCGTTGTGGGCTTCGAGTTTGGCTTCAAAGCGCTCGAATAACGTAAATGCATCGGCGGTGCCGCCGGCAAATCCGGCCAGCACCTGATTTTTGTACAGGCGGCGTACCTTGCGCGCATTGCCTTTCATCACAGTATTGCCAAGGGACACTTGGCCGTCGCCACCAATTACCACCTGACCTTCGCGGCGAACAGAAAGAATCGTAGTCACAGGACTTCCTTTAAAGAATAAATTCAAACACATGTGAGCCATGTGCTGTGCGGTATCGCAACAGGAATTATCAAAATGGGGATGGGCACGGCTTTTTCAAGCAGTGCCTTATGGTGGGGAATTTGGTAGGGAGTGGATTATTTTGCTTTAGCGCGCTTGAGTACCAGCGCGTTGTACTCATTTTTAACCAGCTGTGAGCGGGCGCTGGTCAATGCATTCTGGTTGTCGAACGGACCTACCACCACGCGATGCCAGATCTCGCCTTTGCGGATTTCCACTTTTTCGATACCGGCGTCCAGATTTAACAGGATCAACTGCGCGCGCAATTTATCCGCATCTTCCGCCTTGGGAAATGAGCCCACCTGGATCAGATACTCAACACCGGCTTCCTGCTGTGCCGGTTTTTCTTCACCGGTTGCTTCGCTGGCTGGCACAATGGTTTCGCTTTCTTGCAGCAACTTATAGAAGTCAAAGCGCGGTTTCGGCGTTTTGTTTTCAGTAACTTTGGGTTTTGGATCTTCCTTGGGGGCAGGTGCTGCCACTGGATTTTTAATAAAGTAGTAACTCGCCGCAAACGCGCCCATCACCAGGCCGGCGATAAACCACAGCCAGGCCGGTGTTTGGCCGCTGCTGTTACCGCTGTTGCGTTTGGCCGGGGCGCGGCCTTTTTTGGCGAAATCTCTACTCATGGAACCTTTTACATAATCCGTTGGTGAAAATAAGGGCGCGATTGTAAAGGGAATGTCTGTAGCCGTCACTAAATCAGGCGCATTAGCCCATCTCTTGCGGGTCTACATCAATTGACCAGCGCACTGCTTTGGCAAGCGGACTGGCTTCAAGTTTCATCGCCAATTCGGCCAGCAGTTGTTGCAGTGGTTTGCGTTGGGCGCTATTGATCTGTAATTGATAGCGAAAGCGGTCGCCACGCTTTTCCATAAATGCCGGCAGCGGGCCGAGATAGTTGAGTGTCGGGTTGGCCGGCAACAATATCTCGGCTTGTTGGCGAGCATAGGCGAGAAAATCGGTAGCTTTCTGTGGAAATTTACTCTCCGCGCGTATCAATGCTAACTGGCGATAGGGCGGCAGGCCGGTGACTTGACGCTCCGGCAAAATCAATTGGGCCAGGGCGTGATAGCCGCGCGTAACCAATGTTTGTACCAATGGATGATCGGTGTGATGGCTCTGCAATATCACTCGCCCCGATTTTTCGGCACGCCCGGCACGCCCGGCAACTTGCAACAATAATTGGCCCATGCGCTCGGGGCCGCGGAAGTCGGTACTAAATAAGCCGGCGTCAGCATCAATGATGACTACCAGGGTTACATCAGCAAAGTGATGGCCTTTGGCGAGCATCTGGGTGCCGACAAGAATGCAGGGTTCACCGGTGTGCACGTCCTTCAATAATTTTTGCATGGCGTTTTTGTTGCGCGTGGTATCTCGATCCACCCGGATAATTTTTTGTGTAGGAAATAATTCCTGCAGCACTGATTCACTGCGTTCGGTTCCCTGTCCAATGGGTTGCAAATGGCTGGAATTGCATTGCGGACAGCGGCGCGGCAGGGCGCGCTGGTGATCGCAATGATGGCAGTGCAAATGGCGCGGCGTCTGATGCACTGTCATGCGCGCATCGCAGAAATTGCAGTTCGCCAGCCAGCCGCAATCGTGGCATTCCAGTGTTGGGGCATAACCGCGGCGATTGAGAAACACCAGTACTTGATTGCCGCGCGCGAGGGTTTCAACAATCGCATCGATACTTGCCTGCGCAAAACCTTCGTGGAGAATTTCGCCGCGAATGTCCAACAGCTGGATTTCCGGCGGTTTGGCGCTGCCTGCGCGCGCTTTGAGTTGTAAGTGCTGATAGCGACCTTGCAATGCGTTATGCAGGGTTTCCAGTGACGGTGTTGCCGAGCCGAGGATTAGCGGGATATTTAATCGATGCGCGCGCACCGCAGCCAGGTCGCGTGCGGAATAGCGAAAGCCATCCTGCTGCTTGAAGGAGCCATCGTGCTCTTCATCAATAATGATAATTCCCAGCGTTTCGAAAGGTGTGAATAGCGCCGAGCGGGTGCCAATCACAATGCGTGCAATACCAGCGCGGGCTTGCAGCCAGGCATCCAGTCGCTCGCGATCATTTAGCCCGGAATGCAGAGCAGCAATAGGAACGGCAAAGCGCCGCTGGAAACGCTGGATGGTTTGTGGGGTAAGGCCAATCTCCGGAACCAATACTAGCGCTTGTTTGCCCTGCTCAAGGCAATGCTCAATCGCTTGCAGATAAATTTCGGTTTTACCGCTGCCGGTGGCGCCATCGAGCAGATAGGTTTTGAATCCCACGGGACTGATTTGCGCCAAGGCAAGCGCTTGCTCATCGCTGAGAGTAAGTGGTTGCTCATTCAACAGGGCTTGTGGTTGCTCAGTGTGAGTTAGCTGCACTTCCTCTATTTTCACCAGTCCCTTGTCGATCAGTGTTTTGGCGATACTGCGCGGAATCTCTAGTCGCTCCAAATCCTGGCGTAATAAAAATGGATGCTTTTGTAGTTCTGCGAGGAGTGCTGCTTGCTTTGGGGAGCGTTTAAGTGCGCCCTCGGGGAGGCCCTTTCCTTCGGTGGTGAGCATAAAAGCCTGCTCGCCTCTCATTCTGGCTGGTTCGCCCTGACGCAGTAATACCGGCAAAGCTGCTTGCAATACTTCGCCCAGTGGAGCTTGATAATAATCGGCAGCCCAGCGACATAGTTCCAGCAGTTCTGCGCCCACAGCGGGCAGTTGATCGACGATAGCTAGCGCCGGGCGCAGCTTCTCAGGTTGGTAAGAGCTAACTGACTTAACGGCCAGAAGTACACCGATCAACTCCTGATGACCAAAAGGGACCTGAATCAAGGTGCCAGCCTGCAGTGAATCGAGAATCTCGACAGGAACGTCGACAGGAGGTAAATAGTCGAAATTGCGCCTTAAAGGCACGGGCAAGGCAAGTTCGAGCAAGCGGGAATCGGGCATCGGTAATAATGGCAGTTAGCTGTTGCGTGGCGGAAAGGATAACCCATATTCATTGGTTTATAAGCGGCAGAAGAATATAGGTGTTTGTTGCAGGTCGGAATTCAAGGCTAAATGCTGATTTTTTAGGCAAAGCCCCGGTTTGCGGTTGCGTTGGCGTATTTTTCTGATAGTATCGCCGCTCTTCAAAAACAGCCGTTTTTTTTAACCTATGTGCGGTGCCAGGCAATAGACTTGGTGGCGGCACAGCTCACGAAGGCATTCATCATGAAAGCAGACATTCATCCAAATTACGTTGAAGTAGCTGTTAACTGCAGCTGCGGCAACAACTTCACTACCCGTTCAACTCTGGGTAAGGCATTCCACGTAGATGTGTGTGGCCAATGCCACCCTTTCTACACTGGCAAGCAAAAAATCGTTGATACCGGTGGCCGTATTGATCGCTTCACCAAGCGTTTCGGCAGCCGTATCGGTGGCGCCAAGAAGTAATTGGTGCGCCTTGCAGCTTAAGCTGATGCAACAATTTAAAAAAACGCCGGCGAGTTTACTCGCCGGCGTTTTTTTATGCCTGCTGTCTTCTGCATCGGTATTAGCCGAGTGCGGCCGTCCTGATACTGCCTCTATTGCTGTAGCCAAGGTGCAGGATGGCGACACCCTTAAATTGAGTGATGGGCGCTCGGTACGGGTATTGGGGATTAATGCGCCGGAAATTACAGTCGGCCAAAAGCGCGGTCAGCCATTGGGACAAGAGGCTCTCGTTAGTGCGCGCAAGTTTGTTGCGCAGGCAGGCGGAGAGGTTCGCCTTGGGTTTGATGTGGAAAAGCGCGATCACTATGGTCGCTGGCTGGCGCATGTGTACGATAACTCTGGCCGCAGTCTGGCGGTTGAGCAGGTCCGTGCGGGCATGGCGTTTCAAATTAGTGTGCCACCCAACCGCGCGCAAGAATCTTGTCTTTCATCAGTAGAGGCTCGGGCGCGTAAAAATCCTTCAGGTGTTTGGCGTAATTCATACTGGAGCAGCTTTCCATCGACCTCGCTAACAACAAGTGACACCGGTTTTCGTCTGGTGCGCGGTAAGGTTGCTCGTGTGGATGTGAATTCGTCGGTGTGGATTGAGTTGGAGGGCGAGCTGGTGGCGCAGATTAAAAAGTCCGATTGGCAGGCATTTGGTCGCAGCGATTGGCAGTCTTTGGTGGGCAAAACCCTGGAGGTTCGCGGTTGGATTACGGCGCGTAAAGATAGCGGCAGTTCAAAAGAGGGTAAGCGCCGTTTTAAGGCGCTGGTAATAAGCCTGCGTGCACCTTCATCCTTGAAGGTTATCAATTAATTCAGGTTAAAAAATTTCTTCCGGCAGGGTTTCCTGCTCGGCATTTTCATGGCCAGCAGCAGATGTGCGGCTGGTATCTTCCCCTAAAAATACTTCAAAGATAGCATCAGGATCGCCGGGCATGGCTGGTTTGCCGGTATCCGGATTAATCCGCACCGTCACTATGCCTTCAGGTTGGCGCGGCAACTGGTCGGGTACCCCTTCAAGTGCAGTGCGCATAAAATCAATCCAGATTGGTAATGGGGCTGAGTTGCCAAACTCTTTTCTTCCTAGCAGTGTATTTGCGTCAAAGCCAACCCAGACACTGGCAGCGATATTGGGGTTATAGCCAGAAAACCAGGTGTCGCGCGGGCCGTTGGTGGTGCCAGTTTTGCCGGCAATATCTTTGCGTCCCAGTTGTTTGGCAAGGCGACCGGTGCCTTTGTCCACTACATCTTTCAGCATTGAGTCAATCAAGTAGGCGATGCGGGCATCGATAATGCGCGGTGCGCGCTGGCTAGCATCCAGGGTGGATGCAGCTATCAGCGTTCCGTCCTCTGCATATTGCGGCTCATCGCGCTCACACTCTTTGCATACCTTTTTCGGCTTGGCTTCATAGACAACTTGGCCGTTGTCTTCCTCTATGCGTGTAACCAAATAGGGATCTATCTTGAACCCGCCATTGGCAAAGCTGGCATAGGCGGTGGCCATCTGCATGGGGGTGAGTGCGTGGGAGCCCAGTGCGAGAGTAAGGTCGCGCGGGAATTCTTTGGGATTGAAGCCAAAGCGCGCGAGGCTATCCAGTGCTGTCTGCATGCCTATGCTGCGCAATAAGCGAATGGATACCAGATTGCGCGAGCGATAAAGTGCCTGGCGCATCCGCATGGGGCCGACAAATTTGCCGTCGTCGTTTTCAGGGCGCCAGGCGACACCAGTGCTGGTGTTTTCAATCACAATAGGGGCGTCATTAATGATTGAGGCAGGGGTAAAACCGTTCTCCAGTGCGGCGGTGTATAGCAGGGGTTTGAAGCTGGAGCCAGGTTGGCGTGCGCCCTGGGTGGCACGGTTGTAGTGGCTTTGGTTGAAGTCAAAGCCGCCTATCAAAGAGCGAATTGCGCCGTCATTTGGGTCGAGCGAAACTAACGCAGCCTGGATTGCGGGGACCTGGCTGAAATGCCATTGATCGTCATTGTCCTTAACTATGCGGACTACATCGCCAGTTTTCAGGAAGTCGCGCACGTTGGTGTAGGCTGCTCCGCGGCTGTCTTCGGTGATATAAGGGCGCACATTGGCCAGCCCTTGCTCCCAGCCTAGATCGACAAAATCGCCATTACTCATCAGTGCTTTAAGTGATTTGTCGCCAAGCTCTACTACTGCTGCAGGCTCCAGTCCGCCCAATACCGGAATGCCTTGCAGTTCTTCCTGCCAGTCAGCCAGATCTGATTCTTGCGAGGGTTTCAGGTGGCGCTCGGGGCCACGATACCCGTGGCGCTGGTCGTAACCAATCAAACCTTTAACAACTGCTGCCTGAGCGGTTGCTTGCATGGCGCTATCCACAGTGGTGTAAACCTTGTAACCCTGCACATAGGCTTTGTCGCCAAAGCGATCCAGCACTTCCTGGCGCGCCATCTCAGCAATATAGGGGGCTTGAACATCCAGGGTGGTGCCGTGGTAACTGGCGGTATTGGGCTCGTTAATTGCCGCTTCGTAAGTGGTTTGGTCGATATGTTTGAGCTCATACATGCGGCCAATAATCCAGTTGCGGCGAATCATGGCGCGTTTCAAGTTGGCCAGAGGATTGTATGCAGAAGGTGCTTTCAGGACGCCCACGATCATGGCGTATTGAGCGACGCTGAGCTGGTCTATGTCCTTGCCATAATAGATTTGGGCAGCCGCTTGTAAGCCATAGGCGCGATTGCCAAAGAACATTTTGTTGTTGAACAATTCAAGGATTTCTTCCTTGGTAAATTTTCGTTCAATTTCAATGGATAAGAGTATTTCGTTAAACTTGCGTGAGAAGATTTGTTTGCGAGTGAGAAAGAAATCACGCGCCAACTGTTGAGTAATAGTGCTTCCGCCGGATTGGATGGCGCCGGACTTTAGAATTTGTGATGCGGCGCGCAACATGCCTTTGAGAGAAACCCCATGATGCTCGAAGAACTCTGCATCTTCGGCGGAGAGGAGTGCTTTTATATAAAGAGGCGGTATCTGGTTATAAGTGAGAGGAGTGCGACGCTGTTCGCCAAATTCACCAATAAGCTTGCCGTCGCTTGAATAAACCCGTAACGGGGTCTGTAATTTAACCTCCCTCAAGGATTCAACCGAAGGTAGTTTGGGGCTCAGATATAAGTAGAGACCCGCAAACGTCACCAGGGTAACACTGGTACCTGCCAGTAACAGCCAAAAAATAATGCCGAACAAGGATTTTTTACTGAACATTTTTTCTATGTGAATTAATGGGTTAGCGAATTCGCAGGAAGATGCGCGCATTATACGGGCTTTTTTGCCTGTTTACATATTCATCGGTTTGTTGCAGGCTTAAGTTAAAGTGCTATAACATAAACAACGTCTAAGTTACGGATATAGATAGAAAAATGGGCATTTTAAGTTTCCTCGAAAAGAAGGCGTGATCACCAAGATGATCGATATGCCGGCGGACTTGAATGACGATGCTATGGAAAGTCAAATCGCTGCAGAAGCCGATCAATATATTCCCTTCCCACTTGAAGAGGTGGCTCTGGATTTTGAAGTCCAGGGGATATCCCCACGCAACCCTGATCAGGTAGAAGTTCTATTGGCTGCATGTCGTCGCGAAAACGTTGAGGTGCGTCAGCAGGTGCTGGCGGATTCAGATTTGATTGCCGAAAAAGTGGACATTGAAGCCTACTGCATGGAGCGTGCCTTTGAGCTGATTGCAGAACAGTTGGAGGATCAAGAAGGGCAGGTGGTAGCAATTATCGATATCGGCGCCACCATGACTACCTTGAGTGTTCTTGTGGACGGTAAAACTGTTTACACGCGGGAACAATTGTTTGGCGGACGCCAGCTCACAGAAGAGATTCAGCGTCGTTATGGTTTGTCTCGCGAAGAAGCCGGGCTTGCTAAAAAACAAGGTGGCTTACCTGATGATTATGAAATGGAAGTTTTAACTCCCTTTAAGGATGCGGTAGTTCAGCAGGTTACACGTTCGCTCCAATTCTTCTTCTCCGCCAGTCAGTATAACGATGTTGATTACATTATTCTTGCTGGTGGTGTTGCATCTTTGGAGGGGCTGGTGGGATTGATTGAAGAAAAGCTGGGAACGCAAACAGTGGTGGCAAATCCGTTTGCGCGCATGTCTGTTTCGTCACGAGTTAATGCGGTGTCTTTGGCAAATGATGCTCCCGCGTTAATGATTGTTACTGGTTTGGCGATGAGGAGTTTTGACTGATGGCCAAAATTAACTTATTGCCCTGGCGTCAGGCTTATCGTGAAGAAAAGAAGCGAGAGTTTTTAGGGGTCTTCTTTGGGGTCGGCCTAGTGGCTGCGTTTTGTGCATACCTATGGGTGTCTAGTGTGCAAACAGCAATTGAAAACCAGAATGCTCGGAATCAAATGCTTACGCAAGAGATCGCCAAATTGGATGCTCAGGTCAAGGAGATCAGCGAAATTAAAAAGGTGCGAGATGATTTATTGGCTCGAATCAAGGTGATTACTGACCTCGAGGGAACTCGGCCGGTGATTGTTCGTTACTTTGATGAGCTTGCGCGATCTATTCCTGATGGTGTTTGGGTCAGCTCGGTTGACCGTAAAGAAAACTTGGTAACTATTGAGGGGACGGCAGAGTCCTATAATCGTGTCGCTAGCTTTATGCGCAATCTTGAGTCTTCGGATTGGTATGCCTCTCCAAATTTATCTTCGGTGCAGGCTGCACCGGACGAGGGGGAGGATGCTAGTACTTTTAAAATGACGGTAGAAACATCTGCTCCTGTTGATCCTGCTGCGGAAGCTGCCAAAACAGCAGGAGGAAAAAAGTAATGTCATTTCAAGATTCGCTCGAACAGTTAAAAGAATTTGATGTTAATAATATTGATTTTGACAAGGTTGGTGTTTGGCCTTGGCCGGCTAAGGTGTTTGTTTGTTTACTTTTAGTGACACTGATTTTTGTGGTTGTTTACTACGTGAAAATTAGTGATTTGAATTTAGAATTAGAATCAGTTGTGGCACAGGAACAGTCACTGAGAACTACTTTTGAAAAGCGCAGCTTTGAGGCGGCTAACCTTGAGGCATACAAAGCGCAAATGGAAGAAATGAAAGTAACTTTCGAGTCACTTTTGTCTCGGCTGCCAGCAAAAACTGAGGTGCCGGGGTTGTTAGAGGATATAGGTACTAGAGGGAATGAAAGCGGCTTAACTAATGTCAATATTAATTTCCAGCCGGATGTTGTTGCAGAATATTATATTGAGGTTCCTATTAGCATCTCAGTGGATGGTGGTTACCACGATATGGGCGGATTTGTGAGCGGTGTGGCTGGAATGCCTCGTATTGTTACATTGCATGATTTTACGATTGTGGCATCTAAAGAGAGTCGTACCTTAAACATGAAAATCTCAGCCAAAACATATCGCTATAAATCGCAGGAGGCTGCCACGAAATGAAATGGTTGCTCTTAGTTTTTTATTTGTTTTGTGTGTTGGGCTTGGTTGGTTGCGGACAATCACAGCAGCAGGACTTGATTGATTTTATGGAGGAGACCAAACGACGCCCCAAAGGACAAATTGAGCCGCTGCCGACCTTTAGTCCTTATCAGCCTTTTGCTTATAGTGCGATGACATTGCGTAGTCCTTTTGAAAAGCCAATTCCTGTCGACGAGTCTGCTGCCAAGGGGGGGCGAGCTGTTGCGCCTGATTTGACACGAGAAAAAGAGTTTCTCGAAGGGTTTAATATCACGTCATTAAAAATGGTAGGTACTATTGCTAAGAGTGGCCAGCTTTGGGCATTGATTGATAATGGCGAAAATAGTGTTGTGCCTGCAACGGTAGGAAATTATCTGGGGATGAATCATGGCAAGATCATCTCAGCGGCTCCATCACAAATTGAAGTAATGGAAATTGTAGCTGATGGTTCTAATGGTTGGGTTGAACGTCCCAGAATTATTAAATTAGAAGAGAAGGAATAAGCGGACATGTGTGCTCTATTCACTCCGGGGTTGAATATGCGTAAATTCTTATTGGCGTTGATTGGTGTTGTGGCATCGCCTGTCTTGTGGGCTAACACTCTTAAAACGATCGATTTTTCTCAGTTGCCTGGCGAGCGCTTTGAGGTGCGCATGGCATTTGACACTACGCCTCCAGAACCTAAAGGCTACACAATAGAGAAGCCCGCTCGTATCGTTCTCGACTTTCCTGATGTGGTAAGCGCATTAAAGGAGCGGCGTTTCCCGTTAGCAGTTGATAATGGGCAAAGCGCTATGGTGCTAACCAGCGAAGGGCGTACACGCCTTATTTTAAATTTGAATGATTTGGCTACTTATACAACGCGTGTTGATGGAAATAGTTTTGTTGTTGAAGTTGGTGCGGTAAAAGGGGTTGAAAAAGCTCAGGTTCAGCGTCCATCTGTAGAGATTTCAAATTCAGGTGCGTTGAGTCATCAGGGGGCTCTAGGAAATCAAACTCGAATTACGAATATTGATTTCAGACGCGGCACGGCAGGTGAGGGGCGCGTAGTTGTCACTCTGTCAAACCCAAAGGTTGGTGCTGATATGATTGGTACTGGTGCTGGTGTTAAATTGTCTTTTAGGGATGCTTGGTTGCCACCTGAATTGCGCCGTCGTTTGGATGTTGTTGATTTTGCAACTCCGGTATCGCTGGTTGCTGCTACGCAGGAAGGTGAAAATTCAGTGCTGAATATTAGTGCTGGTGGCGATTTCGATTATCTGGCATATCAGACAGATAATGAATATGTCGTTAGCATCAAACCTTTGAGTGCCCAGGAAAAGCAGGAGAAGAAAAAAGATTTTGAATACACGGGCGAAAAATTATCGTTGGATTTTCAAGATATTGAAGTTCGCGCTGTGTTGCAAATTATTGCCGACTTTACCGAATTAAACTTGGTTGCTAGTGATACAGTACAAGGGCGTATTACTTTACGGTTACAAAATGTGCCATGGGATCAGGCGCTTGAGATGGTTTTAAAAAATAAAGGTTTGGATAAGCGTCAGGTCGGTAATGTTTTGATGGTTGCGCCGGCGGCGGAGATTGCTGAGCGCGAGCGTCAGGAAATTACTACCAAGAAACAACTAGAAGAGCTGGCTCCCTTGCGAACTGAATATATTCGGGTTCGCTATGCAAATGCGAAGGAAATGTTTGAATTGTTTAGAGGTGAAGGAGGTAATGGCGGAGGCGGTTCCAGTGGTGGGCAAGGTGGAAACAGGGCTACTGGTAGTGTGCTTTCGGAGCGAGGACAGGGTGTTGTTGATGAGCGCACAAACTCCATTATTATCACTGATACTGCTGAGCGTATTGAGGCCTTTAAGCGTTTGGTAGAGCAAATCGATATTCCTATTCGTCAAGTTATGATTGAGGCTCGAATTGTTATAGCCAATACTGATTTTCAGCGTGAACTCGGCATTCGGTGGGGTGGGGCTGGGTATAACGCAAATCGTAGTCGAGTTATTGATTTTGCTGGGTCCCAAGAGGGGCTGGATGATGAGGAAGGTACGCATCCTTCGGGTTGGTTTCTGCAAGGTCCCGAAGATGATAAAAGTTTAAATATTACTGAAAATAATGCTGTAGATTTGGCTGTTAATAATCCTTATGCCTCTGCTGCAATTGGGGTCTTGACTGATAGTACGTATCTGGATTTGGAATTAAGTGCATTAGAAAACTCAGGTTATGCTGAAATTGTGTCTCAGCCTAAAGTGATTACCAGTGATAAGCAGCTTGCGATTATTAAATCTGGTAAAGAAATCGGTTATCAGGAAACTGCTCCTAGTGGCGGCACTACGACCGGTTTCCGTGAGGCAGTGTTGAAGCTTGAGGTCACTCCACAAATTACACCAGACAATCGCATTATTATGGATTTAATTGTTTGGAAAGATTCTTTGGGGCAGACCACTGACACTGGTGTGCCTACGGTGGACATTACCCGGCTTGAGACTAAAGTTCTTGTTAATAACGGCCAAACTGTTGTGCTTGGTGGTGTGTTCTCTGTTGAAGGGAACAAAACTGAAAACAAAGTTCCCGTATTGGGGGATATTCCTTACTTGGGTCGATTGTTCAAGAAAACCATTGATAATCAATTCAAAACTGAGTTATTGATTTTTGTTACCCCCAAGTTGATGTCGGAAAACCTGTCAAACTAATGCGTAAGTCTGTTATTTTTCTGGTCGGCCCCATGGGGGCCGGCAAGTCCACTATAGGCCGATTGCTCGCAAGCGAGTTGAGTTTTAATTTTCGCGATAGTGATCGAGTGATTGAAGAGCGCACAGGTGCAGATATTCCCTGGATTTTTGATATGGAGGGGGAGGAAGGGTTTCGCGAACGTGAAACTGCTGTTCTGCAAGAGTTAGCTGGCGAGGTAGATACAGTCGTGGCGACCGGCGGTGGTATTGTCTTGCGTGAGCAAAATCGTGAGCTGATGAAATCTGCGGGGTATGTGTGTTACTTGACTGCATCAATAGATCAGTTGGTTGAACGCACTGCGCGTGATAAGAAGCGCCCGTTGCTGCAGGTGGAAAACCCCCGTCAAAAAATAATAGATTTACTTGCTTTACGCGACCCACTTTACCAATCTGCCGCGGATTTTATTGTAAATACAGATCGCCGTTCTCCCAAAGCGGTTGCTCAGGATATTGCAACTCTAGTTCTAAATGCTTGATAGCCCATAAGTATTTATACTGCCTTCTTGATTTGAATCCCGTTTTCTGAAACCGACAGGCACTTTATGGTAAAGTGCTTGCTGTTTTTTGTCTCCAAGGGTTTTCCGCTATGCAGGTCCTAACCGTTAATCTGGATGACCGTAGTTATCCTATCTACATCGGTGAGCAACTCTTCTCTAATCCTGAGTTAATTACTCGTCATATTGGCGGCAGGCAGGTATGCATTGTTACCAATGACACTATTGCGCCTTTGTATTTGAATTCTTTGATTAACGGTTTGGCAGGCTATCAGGTCGATTCGGTGATATTGCCTGATGGCGAGAGCTATAAAACCCTGGATGTGTGGGCAAGTATTTTCGATAAGCTGCTCAGTGCTCGCCACAACCGTACGACAACGCTAATTGCGCTGGGGGGAGGTGTTGTGGGTGATATGACTGGTTTTGCCGCTGCTTGCTATCAGCGTGGGGTGGATTTTATACAGATCCCCACAACTCTGTTGTCGATGGTTGATTCATCTGTTGGAGGTAAAACAGGTGTCAATCATCCACTCGGCAAAAATATGATTGGTGCTTTTTATCAGCCGCAATGTGTATTGGCTGATACATCTCTCCTATCGAGCTTGCCCCCGCGTGAATTGTCTGCAGGTATTGCAGAGGTGATTAAATACGGTTTGATTTCAGACTACGATTTTTTCGTCTGGTTGGAAGATAACATTGCTGCTCTTTTAGCGGGCGATAAAGAAGCACTGGCTTACGCGGTAAAACGCTCCTGTGAAAATAAAGCAGATGTTGTTGCGCAGGATGAGCGCGAAGGCGGTTTGCGCGCGATATTAAATTTGGGACATACCTTTGGGCACGCAATAGAAACTGCTCAGGGTTATGGTAATTGGTTGCATGGTGAGGCTGTTGCGGCAGGAATGGTTATGGCTGCCGATTTATCCTGGCGTCGAGGTGCAATTAGCGAGCAAGATCTGGCGCGTATTATTCAATTGCTGGAGCGCGCCAACCTGCCCACCAAAGCGCCTGCGGATATGACGCCGGATCAATTTAAAGAATTAATGGGTGTCGATAAAAAAGTGTTGGATGGCCGTTTGCGTTTGGTGCTACTGGAATCTATGGGCAAGGCAATTATCACCAGCGATATAGATGCACATTTATTGCAACAGACCTTTGATGCTTGCAAAGCCGATTAATTTATCAGGTTAAAAGAGACTGAGATTATGACGGGAGATTCACCGCTTCGCGCCCAACCAGATAGCCGTATTCTGGATCAGGATTCACAGCAAGGTTATTTGTTTGGCGACCAGGATGAACAAAAGGAAGATCAGTTACTCGCTGATTACCGCCAGCGTTATGGTTTGTCGGAGGATCCTTTCGCGCACGATTATTCTTTCCCGTTGTTTACCGGCGCAGGACGCCGTCAGTTGCTCGATCAATTGCTGCATTTGTGCCAGTTCAGCAACAGCGTTTTGGTGGTGATGGGTGAATACGGTGTAGGGAAAACTCGCATTGCTCATGCGTTTATGGATTCGCTTTCGGATCAGGATCAGATTTGTTTTCTCGGGCTTCGTTCTGGCCAAACCCTCGAACAAATACTTTTATCAATTAATCAGTCCTTTGGTATTCAAGCCGGCGATATTCCCTCTACGGAAAATTTGCTTGCCGCGTTGGAAGGGTTTATTGCGGAAGAAGCGCTGGCTGAAGATGATGGTTTGGCGGTAGTGGTTTTGGATAACGCCCATCTGCTTGATGATCAATCTATTTCTGTTCTCACTTCTTTATTAAATAATTTTCCACAGCAAAACCGTTTGCATCTGGCCTTGTTTGGCGAGCCATCACTCATGCGTCGTATGGAGCGATTGAGTCCTGAAAATCTATTGTGCAATGATTTTTATGTGCAAGGATTTACGCTTCTGGAAACGGTCGATTATTTAAACTTTCGTATGGAAATGGCGGATTACCTTGGCCCGGAAATTTTTACTGAAGCCAAAGTGGATAGCTGGTGGCGTCAGGCTCAGGGGCAATTAAATGTATTACATGGGCTTGCAGAGGAGCATTTATTGGAGTCTGTAACCCCGGCGCGAGTCATCAGCAAGCGACCTCTACCGGTGGTGCACATTATTGCTATTTCGGTAGTGCTGGCTTTAGTTGGTGTTGCGTTTCTTTATATGGAAGATGATGAGCTGGTTCCCGCTCCGCCTGTTGCGGTAAATACTGCACAGGTAAATACAGCTGCAGCGTCTGTTGCTACGTCGACAGCCAGCTCGCTGGAGTTGACCTCTACTGAGACGCCGGTGCAGCCTTTAATGCAGAGCTTGCCCCAACCACAACAACCAAATCAACAAGTGCAAGCTATAGCGCAGCCTCAGCCTGTTGCGTCACTTGAACCTGTAGTTGTATCAGCCAGCAGTACTATGCCAGTCGAGCAAGCCGCTCGCGAAATCGCGCAGGAGCAAGTGGTTCCCCTCGCGCAATTGCCGACAAGCCCGCCACAAGTTGCTAGTCAATCAGCGGTGAGTGAGGCTAAGGCTGTTGTCACTACGCCACCTGTACAAACTGCTGTACCGGTTGTAGAAACGCCGGTAAAAACTGTCGCAGTAGTTGAAAAGCCTGAGCCTGTGGTAGTTGCTGAGCCAGCAAAGCCGGTGCGACCAACAGGTAGTGCGCAAGAACGGAATTTATTAAGTTGGAAGCCTAACGAATATACGATTCAATTATTAGGTGTTAGTAATCAGAAAGCGGCGCTCGATTACATTGCGGCACAATCCAACAAAAAAGAATTGCTTATGTTTAAAAGCAAGCGTGCGGGCAAAGATTGGTTTGTGGTCGTTACCGGGCGCTTTCTTAGCTCAGCTCAGGCGCGCCAGGCAATTGCAAAATTACCCGCGGCACAGCGCGATGCAGGGCCCTGGCCTCGTGATTTAAAAACTATTCAGTCTGAAATTAAAGCAGCAATGTAAAGCTGGATTTTTTTCGCTTAATAAAAAACGCGGCAATTGCCGCGTTTTTTATAGAAATAATTTCAATGAAATTATTCTTCGCTCTCCAGCATTTCGCGATATTCATCCGCATCCATGGCATCATCCAGTTCGGATAAGTCATCGGGTTGTACGCGGAAGAACCAGCCGTCGTCGTAGGGTGAGCCGTTAACGGTTTCTGGTGCATCTTGCAATGCTTCGTTGACTGCAACTACTTCACCGGACACGAGAGTGTAAATATCGGATGCTGCTTTTACCGATTCAACTACGCCGGCTTCTTCGCCCACAGCAACGCGTGAACCCACTTCCGGGGTTTCCACGTACACTACATCGCCCAATGCGTCTTGTGCGTGGTCAGTAATGCCTATGGTAACTGTGCCATCTTCTTCTACGCGTGCCCACTCGTGGCTGCTCAGGTATTTCAATTCTTTGCGAATCTCGCTCATGATGCTGTCCTGTAACTGGTGTTGTTAAATATTTGCCGATTCAGAAAAGTTCTGTGGCTACTTAATAGTTGATTGCATAAAAATTGTTAGTAAAGCGACTGCTAGTAAATCGAAAGTACTAGATCAGCGGTTTGCCGTTGCGAACAAAATTGGGGGCAACGACTTCAACCTGAACTTGTTTGCCGCGCATCTCAACCAGGCACTGGCTGCCTATGCCGGCGGGCACACGCGCTAAAGCAATAGAATAGCCCAAGCTGGGCGAAAATGTCCCGCTGGTAATAATGCCTTTTTCCTCGCTGCCTTCAACAGTGACTAGTTGTTCAGCACGCAATACACCGCGCTCGCGCAGTACCAAACCGACCAGCTTGTGCTGCTTGCCTTTCGCCTTTTGCGATTCCAGAGCGGCACGGCCAATAAAGTCGCGCTCAGCCGGTTGCCAGGCGATGGTCCAGCCCATGTTGGCGGCCAGCGGCGATATGGATTCATCCATCTCATGGCCATAGAGGTTCATGCCAGCTTCCAGGCGCAAAGTATCGCGTGCGCCCAAACCACAGGGGGCAACACCGGCATTGGCCAGTGCAGTCCAGAAATCAGCGGCCTGCTCATTGGGCAGCATAATTTCCAGGCCGTCTTCGCCGGTATAACCGGTGCGACCAATAAACCAGTCGCTCGCCGGCAGGCCCTGGAATATTTTTAATTGATCGATCACTGCCGCTTTGTCGCTGCCAGCCAGGTTTTTGGCGATAGCAATCGCCTGTGGACCTTGCACCGCAATCATGGCCAGATCAGCTCGCTCTTGCAGTGATACGGCAAAGTCAGCGGCGATTTTATTCATCCAGGCCAGATCTTTTTCGCGCGTGCTGCAGTTGACCACTACGCGATACCAATCGCCCAGGTTGTACAGGATCAGGTCATCGATCACGCCGCCCTCGGGAGTGAGCATGCCGCTGTAAAGGGCTTTGCCCAAGAGGTTATCCAGTTTGGCTACGTCATTGGCCAGCAAGTATTGCAGGTAGGCTTTGGCATCTGCGCCGGTCACATCCACCACGGTCATATGGGAGACATCAAACATGCCGGCGTGCTGGCGTACCTTATGATGCTCTTCAATTTGCGAGCCATAGTGCAGGGGCATATCCCAGCCGCCAAAATCGACGAGTTTGCCGCCCATGGCTTGGTGGGTGGCGTAGAGAGCGGTTTTATTGCCCATGGGAGTTACCTGTTGCAGTGAGAATGAACAATGAGGGTGAACAAAAGGGGCGCCATTCTAGGCGGGCGCCCCCGCGCTGTCCAATGCTGTGGTGCGTTAGGGTTGTGCTTCGGTAACTGATGACTCAGTTGCCGATTGAGCTGATGAGGCCGCACTGGAGGACTGCGCTACTGCGTCGTCTGCATCAATTATTTGCTCGATCAGGTTTTTGTCCTTCTCCGGCTTTTCCTTGCGCTCTTTATCCACCTTGGCTTGCAGGGCTGCAATGTCTTTGGTGAAGACATCCAGTGGGGTGTCGCTGCTCATACGCATAGCCGGCGGATAAAGTTTGCTGAGGTAAAGTTCATCGGACAGGTAATTACTTGCCTGGTATTGCTTGGCCATATTGATACCAATGGCCAGTACTGCCAAACCGGCGAGATAGAAGCGCAAGCGCTGTGGCCGCTTATTGCCGGCAGTCAGTAAGTGGAAATACAGCACGACAGCGAAAATAAGGATTGTTGGCTGGCTGGTAAAACGGGCGAGCCATTCCAGGCTAAATGAATAGGCGATAATCCCACTGAAAAACTCCCAGATTTCTACAATCGCGAGGCCGGCACTGACAATAAACAAGTGGCGACCAAAACGCGCATGGCCGTTTAGCAGCTTGCTGAAAACCGCCCAGGTACCGGCCCACCCCAGGGCAAAGCCCAAAGTGCTAACCAGTTCGAGCAGGTATTTGCTGAGCGTGCCCTGTTGCAAGTCGCTGAGCCAGGCGCTGAGCAGGCCAATCACTAATAGCAATACTCCACCGAGTAAGGCAGGCAACCATCCCTCCCAGTGGTGATTGGTGGAGTCGCTGACTTCGGGGGCCACCTCGTAAGCGGCAGTGCGTACACGCAGGCGAGTGTGGCCGAGGCGATAAACCGCATCACCGTTTACCACAAAGAAATCGCTGCGCTGTTTGCCGAGGGCAATACCGTTCTGGCTACCCAGGTCATTAATCACCAGCTCGTCCAGTTGATTGAGTTCAATCTGTGCGTGATGTGCGGCTGTGTGCTGGTCGTCGAGGATAATATCGTTGTCGTAAGCGCGGCCGATGCGAATGGGCAAGTGCGTAAACTTGCTGCGGCTAATGACGTCATCTTCCGGCGTCAGCAGTTCAACAAAAACGGGCTGGCTCATTGGCTCACCTCTGCGTCTGTTTTGTCTGCTTTGGCTGGCGCGGTGCGATCAATACCCTGCATAAACTCGCTAATTAATTTCACGCCGTTAGCGTAGGACACGCCCTGGATATTGATCATGCTTTGCAAACTCTTGTCGCTGTCATCGGTACTGGCAGTGATGAGTGTGAAATCATAGAGATCCTTGAATTTGTGGTAAGCCTCGGCACACACCAGTGCGCGCAGGGAAATATTCTTGTGACCGACAAAACTTTCCGTGCAATAAGCGGGAGTAATAGTTTCGCTCTTGGCGGTGCTGTACACCTGGCCGTTGTAGAGATTGGTGGCGAGCTGCGCAAATTGCATCGCATTGAGTTTTTTGTTGCGTGCAAATTTGTGATGCATGCTCAGGTGCCCGGTTTGCAATTCACCGGAAACAAAAATCGCCGACTCCATATTGCAGTTGATGGTATCGATGGAATAAGCCTTTTTCTCACTGTTGTCAGTATTGCCCCAACAGCGCACCTGCTCGGATTCACGCACCGGCACTTGATAGGGGCCGAGTTGTTTAATGCTGAACGGCTTTTCCAATAAGGTATCGACCATTGTGCTTTGGTGCTGAAGCAGTTGTTCACCGATGATGGGATTGAAATCTGTGGGTGGCGTCATATCGGCGCTGACACGGGCGAGTAATTGCTGCACATAAATCGCTGGTACCAAAAAGCTCACCAGTTCGCCGTCGCGGCGATGGGCAACATTCACACCGGCAAGCTGACCATTTGCGGTAAGGTTCGGGCCACCGCTCATGCCGGCGTTAACCGGGCCGGTAAACATTAGTTGCGGGGAAAAGCCGCGGTGACTTTCGCCGTTGTAAGTGCCCTCGGAAATGGTAAAGCCCAAATCCAGCGGGTTGCCCAGTGAGTAAAGGTGCTGCCCCTGTTTCAAGGCTTCCAGTGGTGGCTGGGGTTGATCGCCCTGAACAAAAGGCACGTTAAAAAATCCTGTGCCCTGCTCATCCACGCGTACTACCGCCAGGTCGTGGAGTACATCCACGGCGAGCAATTCAATCGCACCGCTTTTGCCCTGGGTATCTTTGTATTCACCAAAATAGGTATCTGGTTCCAGAGCGATTTGCGATACCACGTGGTAATTGGTGATCACCAGATTGGAAGTGCCGATTAAAAAACCCGAGCCAACCGAACTCTGGCTATTGCCGCTTTTGGTAAGTACGCGCAGTTGCAGTAAATCCTGCTGGGCTGAGGCATAGAGTTGCTGGGCAGTGGAGGAGGCAGTTTGTACCGGTGCCGGCGTTTGCTCTGCTTGACCCTGCTTGGGTTTGAGCGCCTGGGCGTTACTGTCAAAGGCACAAGCGAGCGCCAGTGGCAGTAGAAGGAAGCGAAATTTCATGAAAGTCCTTGCGACTGGGTTTATCGAAATTGTGCATGGATATTAGCGGCAATTGCCTGGCTAAGGTAGCGAGAATTACCAATGTTTACGGCAAAAAAATCAGCTGATGGCTGCGGACTTCAATTATCCGGTGTGCGCGCCAATGCCCATATGTCCACCCGTTGGGCGCCCGCTTTCAGCAGAAGTTCACTTAATGCGCGCGCCGTTGCGGTAGTGGTGACTACATCATCGACCAGTGCGATATGGGCGCCGTTTATGCGCAGTGTAAATTTAGCGCGGATAGCCAATGACTGGCGCAGGTTTTTCTGCCGCTGTTGTCGACCCAGGCCTTTTTGTGATTCGTGATAGCGAGTCTGGTGCAGCGCGTCTACTACTGGTAGCTGGAGCGATTTACCCAACTGGCGTGCGAGCAGTTCGGTCTGGTTAAAGCCGCGCTGCCAGCGCTTGCGCCAGTGGATAGGTGCAGGCACCAGAAAATCCGGCCGCTCCGCCTGGCGGCAGGCTTCAGTTAGCATCTCCCCCAGCAATTTGCCGCTGGTCAGTTGGCGGCGGTATTTAAACTGGTGAATCAGGAAGTCCAGCGGGTGTTCATAGCTAAAGGCAATACAGCTGCGGCTAAATGCCGGCTTGCGCTCCAGACAGTGGCCGCAAAAAGGCGCGGCGCTTTTTAGCGGTAGGGCACAGCAGCTGCAGAGAAAGGGAAAAGTCTCCAGATGCGGTAACTGCTCATGGCAATGCGTGCAAATCAAGGATTGGCCCTGGGTGTCGCCGCAGAGAAGACAGTGATTGGGGATAAGCTGATTGATAAAACCGGACAGGAATGGGGGTAATGTCATAGTGCAATCCTTGCTGCGATCACCCTGATGGTGGGGGTTGGATTGCAGTCTAGCGGCTTGGTTGTCAGTGTTAAAGCCCACAATCAAAATCGATCAGTAAACTTTTTAGAGCCTTAAAAGTTGACAACTTTGGCTCCACAGGTAAGATGCGGCTAACCCCATAAATTCCCCATTAGCTTCAGGGATTCCTTATGAACGCCAGTTTTGCTCCGTCTACCCTGTTTTCCGCCATAGTACGTCACGATTGGACCCGCGCCGAAATTACTGCGCTGTTTGCCTTGCCCTTTAGCGACCTGATGTTCCAGGCGCAATCTGTGCATCGCGCCTATTTCAACCCTAATGAAGTTCAGGTCAGCACTTTGTGCTCGATCAAGACTGGAGCCTGCCCGGAAGATTGCGCCTACTGCCCGCAGTCAGCCCGTTACGACACCGGTCTGGAAAAAGAAAAGCTGATGGCGGTGGAAAAGGTAATTGAAGAGGCGCGTGCTGCCAAAGCTTCAGGGGCAACCCGTTTTTGCATGGGCGCGGCCTGGCGCTCGCCCAAGGGTAAAGACATGCCTTATGTGACCCACATGGTGAAAGGGGTAAAAGCGCTGGGCATGGAAACCTGCATGACCCTGGGGATGCTCGACGAGCAACAGGCGCAGGATCTGGCCGATGCCGGTCTCGATTACTACAACCATAACCTTGATACCTCGCCTGAATACTACGGCGAAATTATTACTACTCGCACTTATCAGGATCGCCTGCAAACCCTCGCCAATGTGCGCAAGGCTGGTATGAAAGTCTGCTGTGGTGGAATCGTGGGTATGGGCGAAGAAGTGAATGATCGCGCGGGCCTGTTACAGCAGCTGGCAAATATGCCGGAGCATCCTGAATCCGTACCTATCAATATGTTGGTGAAAGTGGGCGGTACGCCGTTGGCTGATGAAGCGGATCTCGATCCTTTTGATTTTATTCGCACCATCGCAGTAGCGCGCATTCTCATGCCCAAGTCTCATGTGCGTCTGTCTGCCGGGCGCGAGCAAATGAATGAGCAAACCCAGGCGATGGCATTTCTCGCGGGCGCCAACTCGATTTTCTACGGCGAAAAATTATTGACCACGCCCAACCCTGAAGCCAACAAAGATATGCAGTTATTCAACAAGCTTGGTATTAAACCTGAAGCTTATGAAGTGCATGAAGATGAAAGCGAGCAGGAAGCGGCGATAGTGAACAAATTGCAGGAAGCGCAGTTGGACTCAATGTTCTACAACGCTGCAAAATAATTTGCGGTGAATTATTCATGTGGCGGCTTGCAGCGCGCAGCCGCCCTACAAATTTTTTCAAATGTCTTCTCATCTCGATCAAACGCTCGCTCCATTTCTCGCTGAACGCCGTGCGGCGCATTTGTATCGCACGCGCAAAACCCTGCAATCGCCGCAAACGCCGGAAGTGATTGTCGATGGAAAAAAATATCTCGCGTTTTGCAGTAATGATTATCTCGGTCTTGCCAATCATCCAGAAGTGATCAGTGCGCTTGCTGAATCGGCCAAACAATTTGGTGTAGGTAGTGGCGCCTCGCATTTGGTTGCGGGCCACTCCAGCGAACACCATGCATTGGAAGAAGAATTGGCTGCATTTACCGGGCGTGATCGTGCATTGTTATTTTCCACCGGCTATATGGCCAACATGGGCGCAATTACTGCATTGGTGGGGCAGGGTGATGCAGTATTTGAAGATCGCTTAAATCACGCGAGCCTATTGGATGCTGGTTTATTGAGTGGTGCGCGTTTCCAGCGCTTTTTGCACAATGATTTAAATAATTTGCAGGCGCGTCTGGATAAAACCGAGGCAGTACGCAAATTAATTGTGGTGGACGGTGTGTTCAGTATGGATGGCGACTGCGCCCCCTTGCCGGAACTTGCTGCACTCGCGCAAAAAAATAATGCCTGGCTCATGGTGGACGATGCCCATGGTTTTGGCTGCATGGGAAAAACCGGCGCCGGCAGTGCCGAGCATTTTGGTTTAGCGCAAAACGAGCTGCCCATTTTAATGGGCACACTTGGTAAAGCCGCTGGTAGTTTTGGTGCTTTTATCGCCGGCAGTGAAACACTGATTGAAAGTCTGATTCAATTTGCGCGCCCTTATATCTATACCACCGCTATGCCGCCGGCGGTCGCCGCTGCAACGCGCACTAGTTTGCGTTTAATTCAAACTGAACAATGGCGGCGCGAACATCTTAACCAATTAATTGCACATTTCCGTCGCGGCGCTGGTGAACTGGGTTTGCAATTGATGGATTCTTTTTCCCCCATTCAACCGGTAGTTATTGGCAGTGAAGCGAAAACCCTGGCGATTGCGGAGCAATTGGCAGCGCGCGGTATTTTAATTATTGCGATTCGCCCACCCACAGTGCCGGCTGGCAGTTCACGGTTGCGCATTACCTTTTCTGCGCAACACGCTATTGCGCAGGTGGATCAATTGCTCAGTGTGTTGGGGGATGTGATGAGCGAGTTACCACATGATTAACCTGGTGCTTTTGCATGGTTGGGGTGGCGATAGCCGCACCTGGCAACCCCTGCTGCCGGCGCTGGAAAAAATCGCGCGCGTCACTGTGGTGGATTTACCGGGTTTTGGCAGCGCACCGACGTTGGATCCGTTTTCGCTGGATGCAATGCTCGAACAAGTTGCCGCGCAATTACCTGATGAGGCGGTAATTATCGGCTGGTCGCTTGGCGCTATGTTGGGGGTGCAGTTGGTGGCGCGCTATCCCGACAAAGTTCGCGCGCTTATCTCTCTGGCGGCCAATGTAAGGTTTGTGGTGAGTGATGATTATCCATCTGCTATGCCTGACGCCGTCAATCGTGAATTTAATTTATCTTTCACTCAGGATGCCCAGGCAGCGCTGAAATTATTTTATGGGCTGATGGCGCAGGGCGACAATGCGGAGCGTCAGCTGTTAAAAAATCTGCGCAAATTAATGCCTGAAACTATCTCCGCCAATTGGTTGCCAGCGCTGGAGTTGTTGCGTGAACTGGATAACCGCGAAACTCTGGCTGAATTGCGTCAGCCGGTGTTGCATTTGCTGGCCGATAAAGATGCGCTGGTGCCCGCAGTTGCCGCCAGTGCAATTGCGGCTATCAATCCCGCGCATAAGTTGGTGCTTGTTGCGCAGGCATCCCATGCGGTGCACTGGAGTCAACCGGAAAAAGTTACTGCGGAAATCGAACAGTTTTTGCGAAAAATTTTTCCTGCCAGTGCAGTATTGGATAAGAAAAAAGTGGCCCAGTCTTTTGGGCGTGCCGCGCCCACCTACGATTCGGTGGCGCAGTTGCAGCGCGATGTGGGCAAACAGTTGCTGCAATATTTGCCAGTGGATGTAGCCGAAGCTGCTCGCGTAGTGGATCTGGGTTCCGGCACTGGATTTTTTACCCGGCAACTGGCCAGCCGTTTTGATCCTGCCTGTATTCTGGGGGTGGACATTGCTGAGGGAATGCTGCAATTTTCCCGCACGCAATCTCCTGCGCACTCAATCAGCTGGTTGTGTGGTGATGCCGAGCATTTGCCGCTGGCGAGCAACAGTGTAGATCTGTTTTTCTCGAGCCTGGCCATTCAATGGTGTTCCGATTTGCCGCAGCTGTTGCGTGAATTGGCGCGGGTGCTCAAGCCGGGCGCTTCCATGCATATAGCAACGCTCGGCCCTAATACCCTGCACGAATTAAAATCTGCCTGGAAGCAGGTGGATGATTATGTGCACGTCAACCATTTTTACCCGCAGGATGAATTACGTCTGGCTGCTGTCGCTGCCGATCTTGCCATTGAACATTTTGCAGTGGAGCAGCGGGTTATGTTCTTTGAGCGGTTGACGGAATTGACGCGCGAGTTAAAAGCGCTGGGCGCACACAATATTAATTCCGGCAAACCGGAAGGCTTGACTGGCCGCTCGCGCATTGCCGCTTTTAAATTGGCCTACGAACAATTTCGCGATGAGCGTGGCCTGCCTGCGACCTACGAAGTATTTTATTTATCAGTGCGCAAGAAAAATCATTAACCGGTTGAATTATTTTTTATGGCAAAGAAACAATTTTTTATTGCAGGTACTGACACCAATGTTGGTAAGACGTTGGTGGCGGCAGGCCTATTATTGATGGCAAAAAATCAGGGGCTGCGCACGGCGGCACTAAAACCGGTGGCAGCGGGCTGTGAAAAAACCGAAACGGGTTTGCGCAATGAAGATGCACTGCTGTTGCAGTCGGTGATCACCGAACCGTTGGTCTATGAGCAAATTAATCCCATCGCCTTGCAGGCGGCGATTGCACCGCATATTGCCGCGCAGCAGGAAAAGCGTGTGCTCTCGGCGGATCGCATCGCCGGTTTTTGCCGCGGCAGTTTAATGCAGGCAGATTTTGCCCTGGTGGAGGGTGCTGGCGGCTGGCGAGTACCCTTAAATCCGCGCGAAACCATGGCGGATCTTGTGCGTACCTTGCAATTGCCAGTGATTTTAGTGGTGGGGGTGCGCTTGGGGTGCATCAATCATGCGCTCTTGACCATTGAGGCTATTCGCAACGATGGTTTGCGGCTGGCGGGTTGGGTCGCCAATTGTGTGGATGCTGATATGCCGGTGTTGCAGGAAAATATCGACAGCTTGCGTGCGCGCATTCCAGCTCCTTGTTTGGGCGTAGTGCCATGGTTGTCTGTTCCAACCCCGGAACAGGTTGCTGCTGTAATTGACCCACAAACCTTTTCTGCGGCGTTATTGCAATCATGATGACGATGTTGCGCTGGTTATTTTTAGGCGGGTTAATTATGTTGCAGGGTGCCTGCAGCTCGCTGCCGGACACTAAAAAAATCCCCACGCAACATGCATCGCAACAAATTCATTTTATTTATCGCGAGTGGCACACCAGCATTTTGTTGCCTGCTGAAGCTGTGCGTGCCCACAGCCGCTTTCTGCAAGCGGAGGCGCAAGGCAAGCAATATATTCGTGTTGGCTGGGGGGATGGCGATTACTTTACCGGTAAGAACAAAAGTTTCGGCACGGCAACCAAAGCATTATTTATTTCCCAATATTCTGCCTTGCAAGTGCTGAGTTATGGACGATCACCTTTTGCGGAAATCCCTGCTGAAACCCGAGTTCCTTTGGCGATTACCACTCAGGGTTTGCGTCAGTTGATTCGCTATATTGACGACTCCTTTGTGTTGGACACCGCACAGCAGCCAGTTCCGCTGCAAGCCTATGGTGAAGGGGTTGGGCATTTTTACCAGGCCCAAGGCCGCTATGGGTTGTTCAGCAACTGTAATACCTGGAGTGGGCGCGCGTTACAGGCGGCGGGCTTGCCGGTGCGCAGTCAGTTGCAGCTAACGGCACAAAGTGTGTTCGAGCAGGCCAAAGCAATTTCCGATTACCAACTGCAGCTTGGCAGCCGCCCATCACCTGAATAATCCCCGGTTATATCTTTTTCTTTTTTAAATCAAACTTGTCTTAGAAATGCGGCAATAGGTGGCAAGTCCGCCTGTTTTTTGTGCGTTTTGCGGCGTAAACTGTTATCAGTATTGGGGAATTGTTTATCTCGCGTGGGGATTATGCAGTTCCAGTTCAAACATTCTGGCGCCAGCCGCACAGGTAAAGAGGTGAAATGATGGACGTAGGTTCAGTGGTTAACCAGGGGTTGATTGGCATGCAAAAGAGCCAGGCATCCATGGCGCAATCCGCTCAGCAGATTGCCCAGGCCGGCGCTACCCAGCGCGCTGACTCGCCGCAAGCCAGCTCCCAATCGCAGGATTTATCCGAAGCTTTGGTAAATCTCAAAGCCCAAAGCCAGGTGTTTGATAGCTCAGCGAAGGTCGTCAAGGCGGCCGATGAAACTATTGGCACCTTGCTGGATGTAAGGGCTTAGTGGGTTTCTTAATGGGCAATAAGCCTGAGGTGATTTGAGTGATCAGTAATTCCATTCCTTCCAGTTATGCCAATACCGTAGCGCCTTATGCGCCACTGGGGCGGTCTGCTGTCGGGCAAGAGGATACTGAGCTCAAAACCTCGACCTTTAAGCCCACTGAGCAGTTGGCGGAATCAGTGCGTTCGCAGAATCGTCGCTTGCCTGATGAGCGCCCCAATGATGAAGTGGAGCAGGATCGCCAAACGGCATTGACGCAAGAGCGTCGCGCTAATTCCAGGCGCACTGACGAAGAACTCAAGACTGAGCAAAAGCAAATTCAGGAATTGGCTGCGCGTGATCGCGAAGTGCGCGCCCACGAGCAGGCGCATGCAGCGGTTGCCGGCCAGTATGCCGGTAGCCCAACCTACAGTTTTGTGCGTGGCCCCGATGGTGTCAGTTACGCTGTGGGCGGATCTGTTGAAGTTGATACCAGCCCAATCCCGGGTGACCCGGAAGCTACCCTACGCAAAGCTCAACAGCTGCGCCGTGCGGCTAATGCCCCCGCTGAGCCCTCTTCGCAAGATGGACGGGTGGCTGCTCAGGCGGCCAAGATGGAACTGGAGGCGCGCGCTGAGTTGCGTGCAAAAGAGGCTACTGAAGCTGACGAGCAAAATAGCTTGCGCAGCGAAGAAGTACAAAAGGATGAGGAGTCGCAGGCAGCCGATTCAGCCGGTGAGGCAGAGGTCGCTCGCCGCGAACGCGAAGAGGAGCGCATCGCCCAGGATGAGGCGCGTTTGCAAAGTGAACAGCAGGCGTTTGAAGATGAGCAGCGTTTGCTGGATCAGCGTCAGGCGCGCGCCGAGTTATTCAATGAGTCCACTCGCCGCAACATCGATATTAACCGCCGCCTGATTGAGATAGGTGTATTTGCCGATAACAATGCGGTGGGTAGCTTCCTGAATAAAACTGTTTAATGGTTTTGTCACGCAGATAGATTAATTTATCCACAGTTACCTCATGCACGAACAAAGGGAATTTATCTATTTGATGATTCAGGAAAAATTCTCTTGACCATCTATAGCCACCTCCCTATAATGCGCGACCTCACTTGAGCAGTTAGCAAGATTGAGTTTCAGTCGCGGGGTGGAGCAGCTTGGTAGCTCGTCGGGCTCATAACCCGAAGGTCGTTGGTTCAAATCCAGCCCCCGCAACCAAAATTCTTTGCCTGTGTGATTAAGTTGTATTCGTTCGAATGGGCCTTGTGCCCATTTTTGTTTTTTAGGCCTCAGGTTTTGTAAAAATTACCGCGCGAGGCAAATCTCGGATTAAAGCATGGCATCAAAGCAAGAAATTCTGGAGCAACTGGTTGAGCCGGTAGCGGCCTCTCTAGGTTGTGAGCTCTGGGGGCTTGAGTATTTAACTCAGGGCCGATACACCACTGTACGTATTTATATCGATGGCCCCAATGGCGCATCGCTGGAAGATTGTGAACGCATAAGTCGCCAGGTGAGCGCAGTGTTTGATGTGGAAGATCCTATCGATAATGAATACACCCTGGAGGTGTCATCGCCAGGCTTGGATCGCCCGCTCTATAAAGAATCACACTATGCGCGTTTTGTCGGTGAAACTATCAATGTGCGCATGCGTATTGCGCGCGATGGTCGCCGCCGCTTTAAAGGCGTAATCACCAAAGTAGAAAGTGGTGATGTGTTTGTGCAAGTGGATAATCAGGAAATCCAGTTGGCGATCGATGCGATTGATAAGGCCAATGTGGAGCCGCGCTACGACGAAATTTTGCGTCAGCACAATTTGCAAAACGATAAAGACTAGTTTTATTTAATCATCGCTGTGTGAGAGAAGTTGAATTCGCCAAACACAGTATCGCAATGGAAAATTTACCAATCCGATGCGTTGATTTTCAACGCCGGCTAGAGGAGTTAACAGAGGCAAACCAATGAACAAAGAAATTTTGCTGGTCGCTGATGCGGTATCCAATGAAAAAGGCGTTGATAAAGAATTAATTTTCCAGGCGATTGAAACTGCCTGCGCAAACTGCCAAGCAAGTGATTGTGCAAAAAGTTCGCGAAGCTGAGCGCGCGCAAATGGTAGACGAGTACCGCGATCGCATGGGCGAATTAATTAGCGGCACCGTGAAAAAAGTAACGCGCGATAGCATTATCGTTGACTTGGGTAATAACGCTGAAGGTGTGTTGCCGCGCGATCAATTAATCGGGCGCGAAATTTTCCGTATGGGCGATCGTATTCGCACCCTGTTGCTGGAAGTGCGCAGCGAAGCGCGTGGCCCGCAATTATTGTTGAGCCGTTCCAATCCAAAAATGTTGGTGGAATTGTTCAAAATTGAAGTGCCGGAAATCGCGGAAGAAATTATTGAGATTAAAGGTGCAGCGCGCGACCCAGGCCTGCGTGCAAAAATCGCGGTGAAGACCAACGATGGTCGTATTGATCCGGTAGGTGCTTGCGTGGGTATGCGCGGTTCGCGTGTACAAGCCGTTTCTAATGAGCTGGGCGGCGAGCGTGTGGACATTGTGTTGTGGGACGATAACCCGGCGCAATTTGTTATCAATGCCATGTCACCAGCAGAAATTGAATCCATTGTGGTTGATGAAGATGCAGCCTCTATGGACCTCGCGGTAAATGAAGAAAATCTGGCGATGGCTATTGGTCGCGGCGGTCAGAACGTGCGTCTTGCGTGCGAATTGACTGGCTGGAATATCAATGTGATGAGCGTTGCTGATTGGCAGTCCAAGCAGCAAGCGGAATCCGGCAGCTACATCAATATGTTTATGAGCGCGCTGGATGTGGATGAAGATATCGCCGGTGTGCTGGTGGAGGAAGGTTTCACCACCCTGGAAGAAGTTGCTTATGTTCCGCTGGAAGAAATGTTGGCAATTGATGGCTTCGACGAAGATATCGCTGAAGAATTGCGTGCACGTGCAAAAGATGCGCTCCTGACTCAAGCCCTGGCATCAGAAGAGCGTATTGAAGGTGTTGCACCGGCAGAAGATTTGTTAACGATGGAAGGAATGGATGCTGATTTGGCCGCTGAACTGGCGCGCCGCGGCATTGTGACCATGGAAGATTTGGCAGAGCAATCCATTGATGAGTTGGTGGATATTAAAGGTGTTGATGCGACTCGTGCCGCCGCACTAATTATGAAAGCGCGTGAGCCCTGGTTTGCCTGAGTGTGAGCCACAAGCGAACCCCTAGGCAACGAATAGAATCCCTGAGGAAAAACAATGGCAGAAGTAACTGTTAATGAACTCGCCAAATCTATAGGTGCGCCAGTCGAGCGTTTGCTCAAGCAAATGCAAGAAGCTGGAGCTGTGCCTGCTGCAGAAGCTCACTCTCATCGCATCTCCTTTACCGATGGTATTGAAGAAAAACGCCGCGCTGCCATTGAGCGTCGCCAGGCGGAGGAGGCGGCACGTCAAGCGGAATTGAAAGCGCGTGAAGAAGCCAAGCGCGCCGCGGAAGAGGCCCGTCGCCAACCGCGCAACGATAAGCCTGCGGAAAAAGCTGCTGCACCTGCAGCAAACAAGAATGCCAAACCGGATGCGCGTCAGCAGCCCGCTAAAGGCAAGCCTGCAGTAGCGGTTGTTGCGCCTCCTGCAGATAAAGAAGATACCCGCCACGGCCATGGCCACAAAAAGAGCCATCATCACCGCAATGAAGATGACGATGATGAGAGTGGCGATCGTGGTGGCAAGCGCGGTGCGGGCAAAGCCGTTAAAAAAGGCGCCGCCGGCCCGAAAAAAGCCGCCAAGATTGATTTGCTCGACTTTGTGGCTGAAGACGGTGAGGACAGTGATGTATTAGCTCGTCGCAGCCATATCCGTGCACATCACAAGAAAACCAACAAACACGCCTTTAAGAAACCGACGACCCAAATCGTGCATGAAGTTGACGTTCCAGAAACTATCGCAGTAACCGAACTGGCCCAGCGCCTCACTATTAAAGTGAATGAGCTGATCAAGCGCCTGATGAAGATGGGCGTAATGGCCTCCATGAACGAATCTATTGATCAGGACACCGCGGTGTTGATCGTGGAAGAGTTGGGCCACAAAGCTAACCTGGTGAGCGAAAACGACATCGAGCACGCTTTGGAGAAGTCACTGGAAACTGAGGGTGAGCTGACTACCCGTGCGCCAGTTGTAACCGTAATGGGTCACGTTGACCATGGTAAAACATCGCTGCTCGACTATATCCGTGAAGCTAAAGTGGCTGCGGGTGAAGCGGGTGGTATTACCCAGCATATCGGTGCTTATCGTGTAACTACCTCGCGTGGTGAAATTACCTTCCTGGATACTCCAGGCCACGCCGCGTTTACCGCTATGCGTGCTCGCGGTGCCAAGGCAACCGACGTAGTAATCCTGGTGGTGGCGGCGGATGACGGCGTAATGCCGCAAACCGAAGAAGCCATTCTGCATGCGCGCGCCGCCAATGTGCCTATCGTAGTGGCGATCAACAAATGCGATAAGCATTCTGCTGATCCGGATCGCGTTACTAACGAATTGGTAGTGAAAGGGGTTATCCCGGAAAACTACGGCGGCGATACCCAGTTTATCCAGGTGTCTGCCCATACCGGCCAAGGCATTGATGAGCTGTTAGAAGCTATTTCCTTGCAGGCGGAAGTATTGGAACTGACTGCAGTTAGCAATGCCGCTGCTAAAGGCGTGGTGATTGAGTCGCGCGTTGACAAAGGCCGCGGTACTGTAGCAACTGTGCTGGTACAACAAGGTACTTTGAAGCAAGGCGACTTGTTGCTTGCCGGTCAAAGTTATGGCCGCGTGCGTGCCATGATGAATGAGCGTGGCGAACAAGTAAAAGAGGCTGGTCCATCCACTCCAGTAGAGATTCTGGGTCTGGATGCTCCACCAAGTGCGGGTGATGATTTCGTAGTGCTGGATGACGAGCGCAAAGCGCGCGAAGTAGCGGCATTCCGTGCCGAGAAAGAGCGTAAAGAAAAGCTCGCACGCTTCCAGGCTGCCAAGCTGGAGAATATGTTCTCCAATATGGAAGCTGGTCAGAAGAAGACTCTCACTGTGGTAGTAAAAGCCGACGTACGCGGTTCGCTCGAAGCTATCCAGGCCTCGTTGGCT
>JAGKWY010000254.1 GCA_021151625.1 Gammaproteobacteria bacterium
ATTTTCAGTTTTCATTTAATCCAGAGGATTTGCGTCAGTGAGATATTTACTTAGTGCACTTTTATTGATGCTGGCTGTTTCTGCCAATGCGCAAAATATTGTGTTCGTTACCAAAGGTGTTGATAACCCCACAAAGATTGCAGTGGTTCCATTTTCATGGGCGGGTGGGCGCTTGCCGGAGGATTTGGCGAAAATTGTTGGTAACGATCTGGAGTTTTCCGGGCAATTTGAAGCAACTGATCCAGAGCGTATGCTGTCATTTCCTCGCTCTGAAGCTGAAGTCCATTATCGTGACTGGAAAGCCTTGGGGTCAGAATATTTATTGCTTGGTTCAATCACCCAGCAGGCTGGGCGCTATTATGCGAGCTATGAATTGTTTGATGTTGTGCAGCAAAAGCGTGTATTCGCCAAATTAACCGTAGATGGTACTGAAGCCCAGTTGCGCGATATGGCGCATCATATTAGTGATAAGGTTTATGAAACTATCACCGGTATTCGCGGCATCTTCTCTACCAAATTAATTTATGTCGAAGCTTTTAAAAAGCCTCAAAAGTATCGTTTGATGTTGTCCGATATTGACGGTTTCCGCCCACGTATGTTGCTTGAGTCTCGCTATCCATTGCTTTCACCGGTTTGGTCGCCAAATGGTCAGCGTGTAGCCTATGTATCCTTTGAGGCTGATAACAAGCCTGCAATTTATATTCAGGATATTGCTACTGGCCGTCGCCAACAAATGACTAATTTCCGCGGTCTGAATGGTGCGCCAGCCTGGTCACCTGATGGTCAAAAACTAGCCATGGCTCTGTCAAAAGATGGGAACCCTGAAATATATGTGATGAATGTTCTGACACGTCAGTTGACTCGTGTAACCAATCATTTTGCAATTGATCATGAACCAACCTGGTCTGCAGATGGCTCATCGTTGTTCTTTACGTCAGATCGCGGTGGTAAGCCACAAGTTTATCAAGTGAATGTTGCAACCTTGCAGCAAGAGCGTGTAACTTTTGATGGTGATTACAATGCACGTCCCCGTGTATCTCCGGATGGCAAAAGCTTGGTTGTGTTGAACAAACGCCCCGGAACGACTCATCATATTGCTGCGCAAGATATAAAATCTGGCAATTTACGCATTTTGTCCGAGACAAATCTGGATGAATCGCCTACTATAGCGCCCAATGGCGCTATGCTTATGTATGCGACTCGTTCTGGTGGTAAAGGA
>JAGKWY010000070.1 GCA_021151625.1 Gammaproteobacteria bacterium
GAAAATCTGACTAGGGTTCTCACGTGGGTATTATATGGCTCTCGTGCCTATAAAATTCAAGGCGCAACGCACAATTTCTTCCTTTGTGAGTGAAATTCCCTGCTCAGTCTCCGTGAATATCCAGTGTAGATCAGTATTTGCACTTGTCGACCAACCGCGCAGCCAAGTGAATTGCCGCTTTGCCAATTGACGCGTGGCAATAATCCCACGCTCTGTCATTTCACTGTAATCCCAGAGCCCATCAAAGTAATCCCACACCTGGCGATAACCCACCGCGCGAATTGCGGGCAAGTCTTTGTGCAAATCGCCACGCTCATAAAGCGTGCGCACTTCTTCAAGCAGGCCTTTTTTGAGCATGGTTTCAAAGCGAAGTTCAATACGCTTGTGCAGGATTGATCGATCACGCGGTGCAATTGCCAATTGACAGAGATCATAACGCTCGGCAAAGGAACCGGTATTTACCTGTGAATGTTGTAGCTCGCGCAGCTGCGCCATGGTTTTTCCGCTAACTCGATAAACTTCCAATGCACGGCTTAAACGCTGCGAATGATTGGGGTGAATCTCCGCTGCAGTATTTGGGTCCACCTCCGCCAATTGCTGGTGAATATAGGGCCAACCAAATTCTTCTGCCTCGCGCTCGATCTGCGCACGCACCTCTGCGTCTGCCGCCGGCATTTCCGCCAAGCCATCCAGAAGCGCGCGAAAATAGAGCATAGTCCCGCCAACTAATAATGGAATTTTTCCCGCGCGATGAATGTCGGCAATTTCGCACTCGGCATCGGCGAGAAAGTCCGCCACTGAATAAGGCTCCGAGGGATCGCGAATATCAATCAGGCGATGCGGTGCTGCCGCCAACTCTTCTGCTGTGGGTTTTGCGCTGCCTATATCCATCCCGCGATAGACCAAAGCGGAATCCACACTAATCAACTCCACCGGCAAATGCTGGCGCAAGGCAACAGCGAGGTCGGTTTTTCCCGATGCAGTTGGCCCCATTAAAAAAATCACGGGCAATTTTTGCGTGCTGATTTCACTCATTACTGACCACGCATAAATAATTTATCCAAATCATCCAGCGACTGCAGCAACCAGGTTGGGCGACCATGATTGCATTGGCCGCTGCGTTCAGTGGCTTCCATATCGCGCAAGAGCGCATTCATTTCCGGAATGGTGAGCTTGCGATTGGCACGCACTGAGCCATGGCAGGCCATAGTGCCAAGGATTTCATTAATGTGATGCTGGATACGCTCACTGGTGCCGTGTTCGATTAAATCAGAAAGCACATCACGCACCAGTTGTTCAACCTTCGCACGACTCAAAATCACCGGAATCTGACGAATTAATATTGTTTCTGGTCCTGCGCGCTGTAATTCAAAACCAAGGCTTTTAAAAATTTCACTGAAATTTTCAGCGCAGTCAGCTTCTTTTTCACTAACCGCAATCGATTCCGGCACTAGCAGCGGCTGTGTTTGTATGCCGCCACAACTAAAGGATTCCTTCATACGTTCATAGGTAATCCGCTCATGGGCCGCATGCATATCCACCAGAATTAAACCCTGTGCGTTTTCCGCCAGAATATAAATCCCTTTCAATTGCGCCAATGCATAACCCAACGGTGGAATATCTTCGCTATGAGTTTCCGGCAGCGGATTATTTTTTATGGGCGATGAATGCAATGCGCCATATACCGCCATCTGTTCGCGCACAGCAGTTTCATCTGGCGATGACGGCCTAAACGAAGATTGATAATTACTCTGGTAACCCACTGAAGCCGGTGCACGAAAACCAATGGTTTCCTGCCCTTTAAATTCACCAGCCGCGATCCCCTGTACAGGTTTGGATGAAGAAAGTGCAAAAGGATTTATACCGGGCGCGCCGTCGCTTTCGCTGGTTTCTCGCCGTGCCAGCGTATCTTCCGGGCGCACGCGCGCCAACGCATGATGCAAACTTGAATAAATAAAATCGTGCACACTGCGGTTATCGCGGAAACGTACTTCGTGTTTGGTGGGATGTACATTAACATCCACCGTCGATGGATCTAATTCCAAATACAACACAAACGCCGGGTGGCGACCGTGATACAACACATCCTGATAAGCCTGACGCACGGCGTGACTCACCAGCTTGTCACGAATCGCGCGGCCATTTACGTAGAAGTGCTGCAGGTCCGCCTGGCTGCGTGAAAAGGTTGGCTGGGCAACCCAGCCCCACAAACGCAATCCGCTGCGTTCGATATCGATATGCACCGCATTTTCCATAAATGCCGGGCCGCATACCTGCGCAACACGCCGCTCTTGTTCCAATTGCGAATCGCCTGCCCGCCAGGAATAAATGGCGCGATTGTTGTGACGCAAATTAAAAGCGACATCGAAACGCGATAATGCCAAACGTTTTACCACATCTTCCAAATGCGTGTATTCGGTTTTATCAGTGCGTAAAAATTTACGTCGCGCCGGTGTGTTAAAAAATAAATCGCGCACTTCAACAGTAGTGCCGCGCGGGTGTGGTGCAGGTGATACCTGCGTTTCCATATCCCGGCCTTCCGCGACTACCTGCCAACCGGCACTGTCCTCTGTAGTGCTGCTGATTAGCGCGAGGCGCGCAACCGAGCTGATACTCGCCAAGGCCTCACCGCGAAACCCTAAAGTGGCAACTGCTTCAAGATCATCCAATTCATAAATTTTGCTGGTCGCATGGCGACTGAGAGCAAGTGGTAGGTCATCTTTCTCAATGCCGCCGCCATTGTCGCGCACGCGCATCAATTTGATCCCGCCCTCTTCTATATCAATTTCCAAACGCGTGGCACCGGCGTCCAGGGAGTTTTCCAATAATTCCTTGATGACGGAAGATGGGCGCTCCACTACCTCACCAGCAGCAATCTGGTTGGCGAGGCGCGGGCTGAGTAATTTAATTTTGCGCATGAGGAAAAACCGCGTTAATCGATTTCAAAAATAGCGAATGCTAAAACCGGGTTATGAAGCAGGAATTTTGATTGTTTGCCCGATTCTCACCGTGGGGTTTTTCATATTGTTGTGACGCAACAACTGACCAACCGAAACACCGTAACGCGTCGCAATGCCTGACAAGGTATCACCCGCAATTACCTTATGCTGGCGCGACAGCGCTGTAGTTTGCGGAATTATCGGTTTAGACACTGGCAAGGTTGTTGGTGCTACCTGTGCAGTTGCAATCGGAGCCGCTGTTGCACTGAAACCACCAGCAGGAATTTTTAACACCTGTCCAAGCTTCACCACAGAGTCTTTCATATTGTTATGACGCATTAATTGCGGACTGCTCACACCGTAGCGCGCTGCAATAGCTGACAAACTATCGCCCGCCACCACCGTATGTTGCCGTTCAAAATCTTTAATGCCGCCCGATTGCAATTGTGCTGCGACATAGGTTCCCGCTGGCGGATGCTGGTAAAAATATTGGCGAACACCTTTAAATACTGAGCTTGCCATCTGCTTACGATAGGCCGGCGTCGCCAATTTGCGCGATTCATCCGGGTTGGAAATAAAACCTGTTTCTACCAAAATGGAAGGCACATCGGGTGACTTCAACACCATAAAACCCGCTTGCTCCACATGACGTTTGTGCAGGTGCGCAATGCCGCCCATGGAGTTCAATACGTGATGACCAACCTGCAAACTGGAATTCAATGTTGCTGTCATGGATAAATCCACCAACACGCCGGCCAAGACCTGATCTTTATCGTCGAGGCTGATATTACCCACGCCGCCAATTAAATCCGATTCGTTTTCACGCTCCGCCAAAAAGCGTGCAGTCTCGGAGGTGGCACCATTACGGGATAATGCAAATACCGAGGCGCCGCGCGCGCTGGCTTTGTGGAATGCATCAGCGTGAATGGAAACAAATAAATCTGCTTTCATAGTGCGCGCAATATCGCGGCGTTTTTTTAGCGGAATAAAATAATCGCCCGTGCGCGTGAGCTTGCCACTAAAACCCGGCTGCGCATTAATTGCTGCCACCAGTTCTTTGGCAATAGCGAGTGTTACTTCTTTTTCGCGGATGCGATTCGGCCCCATAGCACCTGGATCTTCACCGCCGTGCCCCGCATCTACCGCAATGACAATAGTGCGTTTGCCTTGCAGATCAACATTAGCGGGCGCTGGTGCTTTATCACTGACTGTTGGCGCAGGAGCAGGCTTGGCGGTCACCGCAGGTGCAGTAGTTTGTGGAGGATTATTTACCGCTACAGTAGTCGCTGGTTTGTCGTTGGCGACAATCGGTTTTTCGCTAACGGCTGCCGCTGTACTTGCTGTCGTATTAGCTGCAGCAGTGGGCTCATCGTAAAGATCAATCACCAGTCGGTCGTGCATGCCGCCGTGCGCTTTGAGCAAAAAACTGTTCGGTGCAATTTTTGCCTTTAAATCCAGCACCAAACGCAAATCGGTTTTGTTTTGCACATAACTGCGAATCGCCATCACCGGCGTATCAGCCAGAGGCAATTTCTCCAGGCCTGCATTTAATTGGCTCGCAGGCACGTCGAGAATAATTCGATCAGGATTATTGGCGAGAGTCAGGCTGTGCTGCACGGGCGCATCCAGGTCCAGCACTATGCGAGTGTGGTCTGGTGCACGCCATACACGCACACCATTAACCGTTGCCGACTGGGCAGCCTGGGCTAAAAAAAGCAGCCCCAGAAAAATAACTCCACCTGCGCGGCGTATAAAAGACATAGGCAAATTCAAAACCGGAATACTCTCAATCTGCTGATAGCAACAGCTTTTTGTGGTTATAGGGCTGCGCGAAAGATTTTCTCACCGGCACAGCAAACAGGCGCACTTTACCGCAAAACCCTGAATTCACTCTAGCAAAATTGCCTATTTGATCATTATTTACCCACCACAAAGCTGAAAATTTTCCCGCCAATCTGTGAACCAGACACGACTATACTCAAACCAGCTTCTGCATGATTGGCGCCCACCACTATCAACCGGTATCACTTATGCCCGCATTTCCCAGCTCCCGCCGCTATTTCAAACCTTTGGCCAACCCCCTGGTATTGTTAGTTGCAGCCTGCAGCTCACCGGCATTTGCGATTAGCTACGGAATTTACGATTCGCGCGCACTGGCGATGGGCGGCTCAGCAACCGCCATAGGCACCCACGCCCAGGCGGCGTTTTATAACCCGGCGCTGCTGGCGTTCCACGAAGAAGAGGAAGAGGCCGGGCGCGATGGGCGCGTCTATATCCCCAATCTGGTGGTGCAGTTTTCCGAAGGAACTGAGTCCGCCATTGATGCAGTAGAAGACGAGCTGGATACCCAGCTAAGTAACGCCATTGAGCAATTTAACAATGCGCCAATAGAAACCTCTGCCGGGTTAATTCGTGATGTGGCGACCGATTTGCGCGATGTGCTGGACGATATTGCGCAAGACGATTTATCGCTCGACAGTTTTATCGGTTTTAACATCAGCGAACCCAGCAATCGTGAGGGCGGTGGTTTTTATTTTGGTGCACGTGCATTGGCCGGTGGTGTTGCCAATGTCAGTGAATCTGATCGCGCCCTGCTGGGTGATTACATAGATTCCATGGGGCGTGTTGTCGCGGGTGAAGATATTGCTGCGGTTGCCGCTGATTATCCGCATCTGATCAATAGCCGCGGCCAGTTGATTGACCCTACTGCCACCCTGACTTCCAATGCCGATGTCAGCGCACTGATTGTGAGCGAATGGGGTATGGCGATGGCCAGGCAATTTGAGTTTTTCGAGCAATCCATCGCCATAGGTATTACTCCGAAGTTAATGCGTGTAGATGCTTTCCGCGATACCGCCGATTTCAATGATGGGCTCGACTCAGTGGATGAAGCCGAGGATGAATTTAAAGATACCCAGGAAACCCATTTAACTTTTAACGCGGACTTTGGCATAGCAGCCACTTTCGCAGAACACTACCGCGCCAGCCTAACACTGAAGGATGCCTTCAAAAAAACCTTTAGCACCCAACAAGAGCCCGACCCAATTACCGGCGAACCAGCACCTGATTTGAAAGTCACTTTGAGTTCGCGTGCACGTATGGGTCTGGGTTATGTGGGCGATAATTTCAGCATAGGGCTGGACTACGATTTGGATGAATCCACCCCCATGGCGGAAGAAGCAGGCACCCAGGAATTATCGCTGGGTGCGGAATATGTATTCTGGGATAGCCTTGCAGTGCGCGCCGGTTATCGCAATGATCAAACCGGCCTGCACGACAATATGGCCAGTGCCGGGCTCGGTTATCGCTGGAAACGTTTTGTGGTCGATGTTGCTTACGCAAGTGGTGGGAATTACCAGGGAGGAGGATTGCAATTGGGCTGGACTTTTTAAGATTTCATCCTCTGCACCTTTTCATACTTTTTATCGTTTCATAAACTGACTAACATCAAACACTTGTGCGGCGTGGGCGCGCATAAATTCGATAAATTCGACTTCCGGCATGGGTTTGGCAATCACATAGCCCTGCGCCAAATCGCAGCCATCTTTTTTTAGCAGCTGCAGGGTTTGATCATCCTCAACACCTTCCGCTACTGTGGTTAAACACAGCTCGCGCGCCATCAAAATCGTGGAGCGCACTATGCTGTGGTTGCGCGGATTACCAATCATGTCACTGACAAAGGTGCGATCAATTTTTAATTCGCGAATAGGAAACAAACTTAAATAGGACAACGATGAATAACCGGTACCGAAGTCATCAACCGAGGCATAGACACCCAGCTCACTTAACTCCAATAAAATTTGTTTCACCCGCTGCGGATCGCTCGCTACCGAGGTTTCGGTCAGCTCCAATTTAATATCGCTGGCCAATCCCTGATAGCGCACCAGTGCCTGGTTGATAATTTCACCAAGGTTGGTTTCAATTAAATCATAAGCGGCAATGTTGACGCTGATGGCACAGGGCAAATTGCGCTTGCGCAATAACACAGCGACGCGCACGGCTTCATCGATCATTTGCGCCGTGACCTGTTCAATTAAACCGGAATTCTCCAGCAGCGGAATAAATACGTTGGGCGGAATAAATCCCAACCGTGGATGCTGCCAGCGCACCAGAATTTCAGCAGAGGTAATTTTGCCAGTGCGCAGATCCAGTTGCGGTTGGAAGACGGGGAAAATACCTTGCACATTGCCGTCGATAAAAATCGAAATAATATCCAGATCCAAGCGACTGGGTTCCATCGCAGTTTCGTAGGCCATCCAGCGACGGCGGCGCGCTACACTCATGGCCATGGCCGTTTCTGCGTGCCGCATTAATTTTCCGGCTGAGCGACCGTGTTCAGGCCAATAGGCAGAGCCACCCACAAACTGCGAATTTAAACCCGGATCGGAATTGCTCATATCTGTCATCAAGTGATCCAAAAGCACTTGCGCATTGCACTTGTTGGTAAAAATCGCAAACACACCGCGCCCGAGATAAGCCGCCATGGCATCGGGTAATTTCACCAGGTGTGATGCAAAGGCATTGACCACTAACTCAGCACGCGAAAAACCAAAGGTGCGCACAATCACATCCAGATCCACCAGTTTTACAATCAGGATTTCTTTTTCCTGTTTGACTGGCTGCTGGTGCGAGTGAAAATAATCGTCTGCTTTTTCAATAAAATATTGCAGTTTGGCAAGGCCGGTTTGCGCATCAAAATTGGCGAGGTAACGCAGCTCATGATCGGCCATTTCGCGCTGGGTCAGCGCATCGCGCAGCTCACGGGTGTGCAGGGCAACTGTACGCCGGATACTCCAATACCAGCCGACACCTATAAGCAAAAACACAGCGGCAACCAGCAAGCCCAACCACAGACTTTTAATCAAACTGTTATTGGCAGCAGAGGGCTCAAGTTCTGGCAACCATTTTTCATACAACTGCTGGTAGCGACCTGATGCAATGGTTTCACTGAGCGAGTCTTGTAACCACTCCGCCAATTCAGGTTTGTTTTTATTGACGGCAAAGGCGTAACCGCGCGACCAGAAAGGTGCGCCCATGCGCTCCAGTGGCCAATCATTTTGACTGAGCAATTTCTCCACGGCGAGGCTGGTCAGTACCGCATATTCCGCTTTGCCTTGCTGTAGCGCTTCTATTGCACTAACCGTATTGGGGACAACCACCAGCTCCGGCTGGACGCTGGAAATACGCAGTTGCTGATGCGCAAAAGACTCCTGTTCCACAGCAACTTTGTGACCACGCAAATCATCAACACTTGAGACTCGCACCGCGCCCGGGAGGGCATAGATGGAATGGGAAGGATAATAATAAGCGTGGGTAAAAATAAAGCGCTTGGCGCGCTCAGCGGAATAGTACATGGGCATCACATCGATGCGCCCTTCTTCCAGAGCACGCATCATATCTGGCCAGTTGCCCAACTGATGCTCGGCCTTGCTGCCGCCGACCCGCGCAACCTCGCGCGCCAGCTCCACATTGAACCCTTTGGCCTGGTTTTTCTCCGTCCATTCAAGCGGCGGGAACTCGGCGTCGCCACCAAATAATACGCGCTGGGGAGTCTCATAGGCCTGGCAGCCCAGGCTGACCATGAGCAGCCAGAGCGAAAAGCATCGCACCCGGCCTGCAAGAAGACCGAGTCGAACTAGCGGTTGTTTGTGCATGAATCTCCCTCACCACACTAACAGCTGGTCAATCTCTCCATTGGATTAGGTTCAGGGGGAGTAATGGCCAGAGCATGACGCTCATATAAGCGGTAACCCCAAGCCTAGGCCAAATTTGGGGTTTTCACCAATTATGCAAGCGGGCGCTAGAGCGCCAGCGGCAGGTGAGTTTGCAGAAGGATATGACGCCCGACTGGCGCTGTGGTTATTTGCAGGTTGATGTCAGCAACCGGCAACAAACTGAATCCGCGCTCGGGCCATTCGATCAGGCAGATATTGGGTGCAACAAAGTAATCGCGAATCCCCATGTATTCCAACTCCTCCGGATCACCCAGGCGATACAAATCGAAATGGAACAGCTTGCGTCCGCCAAATTCATAGGGTTCCACCAGGGTATAGGTAGGGCTTTTTACCGCGCCTGTGTGACCAAAGGCGCGCAATATGCCGCGGCTGAGGGTGGTTTTGCCCGCCCCCAGATCGCCCTGCAAATACACCGACACAGCACCTTCACAGGCAGCCAGTGCAAGACCCAGGCGCTCGCCAAAGGCGACCATCAATTCATCATTATCAAGCTGGAATTTGTGCTGATTCATCAGAGCAGCTCACCCAGATAGGGAATCAAGTCAGTCGCCAGCAAACTGCGCTCACCGTGATCGGCAGCGGCCAGGTCAGCAGCGCAAGCATGGACTACCGCCCCCAGGCGCGCAGCATCAGCAAGTGATAAACCCTGGGCAATCAAGCCGCCCAGGATTCCCGAGAGCACATCGCCCATACCGCCAGTGGCCATACCCGGATTACCATCGGTCACTACACCGATAGTTTCACTGGTCGAGGCCACCAGGCTACCCGCCCCTTTAAGGATGACACTGGCGTTGTATTTGGTTTGAATCGCTCGCACGGCGGCAAAGCGATCCGCTTGTACCTCGACAGTAGTCTGGCCCAGCAAGCGCGCCGCTTCCGCCGGGTGCGGGGTCAGCAGCCAGTTGTCGCGCTGCACGCTCGCTGGAACTACACGCCCGGCCGCCAGGATATTAAGTGCATCGGCATCCAACACCAGCGGTAAACCGCTTTTTACCGCCTGTTGCAACATCTGCTCGGACCAGGGCGAACGTCCCAGGCCGGGGCCAACCACCAACACAGTTGGACGCGCAAGCAAAGGCTCAAGCTCCTGCCCGGATACCACGCCGCACGCCATAATCTCCGGACGGCGTGCCAGAATCGCCGCGATATGTTCCGGGCGAGTGGCAATACTCACCAGGCCGGCACCAGTACGCGCCGCCGCTTCGGCCGCCATAAGCGCGGCACCGCCATAACCGGTATCGCCACCAATCACCATTACATGACCAAAATCACCTTTGTGGGCATCGGCCGCGCGCGGCGCCAACAGTGGCAGGAGTTGATTCAAATGCAGTCGCTCAGCAGTTGGCGATACTGCCGTGTAAGAGGATTCAGGCACTGCCAGATTAGCCAGTACTAACTCACCACACAGGGCTGGACCACGCCCAGTCAATAAACCTCGCTTCACACCTATGTAGGTCAGGGTGATTTGCGCCTGCACCACCGGGCCAGCCACGGCGCCGGTATCGGCCTGCAAACCCGAAGGAATATCCAGGGCGATGACTGGCAAACCACAGGCATTGATTTGCTCTATCGCCGCCGCGCAATCGGCGCGCACGGCCCCTTTCAGGCCTATTCCCAGCATGGCATCCACAATAATGCCCTGCTCTGGCTGTGTCCCGAGTGACACCACCGTCACGCCTTCCTGAACGGCAAACTCATAAGCTTGACGCACTTCATTGACCAGTTGATCCGGCGCCACCAGTGCAATCACCTGCACCGGGAACAAGCGCTGCGCCAACAGGCCAGCCAGCACATAGCCATCGCCGCCGTTATTGCCACCACCCGTGTAAATGCTGATAAGGCTCGCATCGGGAAAACGTTCGCACACCAATTCAAAGGCGGCGCGCCCGGCGCGCTTCATCAGTTGGATTGAGGGAATTCCTGTGGCTATGGCGGCGGCATCTATGGCATAGGCCTCGGCAGCGGTGTACAGGAAGGGCGAGTCAGCGGTGATTTTCATGGCAAATTCCCAGGCAGATACGGCAAACGGGGCGGGATTATACGCAAGTTGTTCTGCTCAAGCGCACTCCCTTTCGCCGCCATCGCAGTCACCCGCTAAAAATGATTGGGAGAAAATGCGACAGGCGGCATGCAACTTGACTATATTGAGCAGAGTCGATGATAAAACAGAGCTGATGACTAAACGGAAATGATGATTAGCCAGGTTACTCCTGTGCGTTAGGTGATTTGCGAACCCCCATGTCTGAATTTACCCTGCAAGCTATAGTCGCTGGCGATTCGCTGCAATTAAGCGAAGCCTTTGCCAGTATTGCCGCCCACGAAGGCGATTCCCCCAATCAGCTGCGCGCGCAGCTTGCCGCCGACATCATCCAGCCCTTTACCCAAACTCCGTTGTGGGATGCGCAATTACATGCCCAGCTACAACCCCTGTGGCCATTGCTAAGCAATGCCATCAGCCGCGATGACGAATTTTTTTGCAATCCCCAACACAGCTTGCGCTCACTCCTGCACACGCTGCTGAGCGGACGCTACTGGTATCCACGCGAAGGCAAACCAGCCCAGCAATTTCTGGACAAGTATTTGAGCCTGACAGACACCTGCAAAACGTACTTATCCATCGCCGATGACGCGCATCTGGATAGCAGTGCACTGCAGACAACCCAGCAGCAGTTCAACGATTGGTTAGCGGGCGAAGACAGGCGCGCAGCAATGCTCGAGACTCGCCTGTGTGAAACTGAATTAGCCAACCTGAAACAAATCAGCGCGGAAACCCGGGTAATAGATCTACTCAACAAAAACCTCGCGCAACGCCCACTCCCCAGCGATGTGCATCCGCTGATTAGCGGCATACTAAAAAGTGAATTGCAGTACTGGGCGTTTAACAAAACCCCGGAGGAATTGATTCAACTGCCGCTGTGGAAAAGCTGGAATCGATTATTACCAGCGCTGGGCGAATTATTTTCTACCGACGGCATAGAAGTGGATGATCAATTCCTCTACCAACAAATTCCGCTAGTGATTGCCGAACTGGAGCGCAGTTGCGAACACCCGGTCAATAACCAGCAACCCTATCAACAACTGGTAGAACAACTTATCGGCTACCTGATGGCGAGTATCCAAAAGCAGCCGTTGGAAAACAGCCTCTTTCCCGCACTCGCTACCAGCACCGGGCAGAGCACCAGCAACACCCAGGTACCCTACAGCTTACTCAAACAAACGGAACAAATTCATCCGGGTGACTGGTTTATTTTTTATGGTGAACACGATGAGTGCCTGCGCTGCAAACTGGCATTAAAAAATCCGGAGGTGGATCAATTGCTGTTGGTCGATCACACCGGGCGCAAGGTCATGATCAAAAGCCACAAGGATTTTGCGCTCTGTTTATCTACCGGTATTGTACGCCCCTTAAGCGCGCCGGATATTCAGGCCGCTATCGAAACCACCTTGCCCGCTTGGCTCGAACGAGCCAACACTGGCGTACAGGCACAATTACTGCAGCAAAAACAAAAGGCCGAGCAATTGGTAAAAGCGCTGATTGCCAAACAGCAAGCCGCCGCCGAGGCAGCAGCCAAAGCGCGCGCCGAAGCCGAAGCGCGCATGCAACAACAACTGGAAGCACGCCGCGCCGCTGCGCGCAAAGCCATGGCCGAAGCGCGCGCATTGGCCGATGAACAGCGCCGGCGCGAAGCCGAGCAAGCCGCTGAAGCCGAGCGCTTACGCATTGAACAGATGGAAGCCGAAGCTGCCGAAACTATTGCAAGGCAGCAAATGGCACAGCAGGCAGTGAGCGAATTGCAAGTAGGCGCCTGGCTGGAAATCCAACTGGAGAACGAAAAACAACGCGCGAAATTGTCGGTAATTATTGCATCCACCAACAAATATATTTTTGCCGACCAGGTAGGGCGCAAACTGGCGGAATATACCCGCGACCAATTGCAGGAGCAGGTCGCGCTGGAGCAGATAAAAATTCTGCGCAATGGCGATAATTTTGAAGATCAATTAGCCAAAGTGATTCGCGGTTTGCGGCGCGACCTCAGCTAATTGTTTGCACTACTCACTCACGCGTAATGACACTCACTCATTCATTAACAACTTCATGGACAGCGCTATGGCGAGTAATAACAACGATTCCGAACAACGTCAGGAGTTTCGCCTGGACAACCAGCTCACAGTAATTATCGAGCTGGACTCATCCGCCAGCGGCGACCCCACTCTGGTGGTCACGCAAAGCCTGGATATTTCCGCCAACGGTCTGCGCGTAATTGCCACCCAGGCGGTCGCAACCGATATTATTTTGCGCTGTTGCATCCGCGCTACCGAACACAATCGCCAGTTTTTGCTGGTGACGGAAGTGAAATGGTGCCGCCCACAGGCCACCACTGGCGACTACCTGCTGGGCCTCAGCCTGTTTGATTCCGATGGCACCGATATAGTGGCCTGGAAGGAATATATCGCACAGATTTGTACTGATTAATTTCCAGCCCCAAAACTCGCGCTAATTACCCCAAACCGATCGTCCCGCCTTTCGGCCGCTCACCCACCGCGGCCAACCACTCTCACGAAACTTCACACAGTATTGCTCGCATGGCGTTAGTCTGGCCACATCGAGTCCAGCCAGGCTCGAATCAAATCGAATCAACAGCACGAGCAAGGAGAACACTATGTTTAACAAAAAAATGTTTTGTAACCGCCACTTTCGCTGGGTCGCCATCGCCATAGCTATTATTACCGCCTGTGCCAGTGGCAGCCATAAAGCCGAAGCGGCTACTTCCATCACCTACACCGCCCAGGGAAGTGCTTATGAATACCGCAGCCACTAACATCGACCTCAACGCCGCGCGCGACAGTTTTAAACAGCGGCGTTTTTTGAATATGCCGCTGGCCGGATTATTAGCCTGGGCCTGTGTAGGAATTGGCGGAATATTTCTGGAGTCACCCCAGGCCAAAGCCTGGTTGCTATTTATCGCCACCGGCAGCATTGTGTATATCGCCATGCTGCTCAGCAAAGTGACTGGTGATCCGTTCTTTCAAAAAGAAAAAAATCCGTTCGACAAATTATTTTTCCACTGCATACTCATGGCGCTATTGGTGTACAGCATTGCCATCGCCTTTTTTATGCAGGATTATCGCTCGCTACCAATGAGCGTTGGAATTCTCACTGGTTTGATGTGGTTGCCCTTCTCCTGGATTGTTGAGCATTGGGTAGGAACTTTTCATACCCTGGTGCGCACGTTACTGATTACGCTGGCGTGGTTTTTATTTCCAGACCAAACGTTTGTACTTATTCCGGCAATTATCGTGGGCGTTTATCTGGTGTCAATCTGGGGACTGGAAACTCGCTGGCGCGCGCTGCACGCCACTGCGGATATTAAAATAATTGAACAGCCCTAGCTGCTTATTGAAAGGAATAACCCATTGCAAACCATTATGCACCCCGCTGCGCCCCAGCAAGAAAATCATCCACGCAAAATAACTGCCTACGTAAAAGTGCAGTTATTTTTCTGGAGCAGCTATTTTCTGGTCAACCTGTTATTTATTGGTGTTTCGGGTTATTACAATCACAGCAGTGCACTCATTTTTTTGCTGTTGTCACTACTCTTGGCGTTCGCCAGTCACGGTTTGCGCAGGCTCTACCACCGCTATGCGCGTCAGCTATCGACATTTCAGCTGGGGTTGCATCTTTGCTGGTTATTGCCAATCACCGCCCTTGCCGTGCAAACGCTGTTACACGGTTTAATTTTTTTATCCATTCAATTACTCGGGCCGAGCGATAATATTCAACCGGTTTCCGTGGGCAGTTTTATTGGCTACAGCATCAACACAGGTATTATGTTAACGCTTTGGTCGATACTCTATTTATTCCAGCGCGAATTTAAACAGCGGCGCGAAACCGAAATCGCCCACTGGCGCGACCAGGCCAAATTGCGCGATATGGAATTGCAATTTTTGCGCAGCCAAATCAATTCGCACTTTTTATTTAACTCATTAAATAATGTGCGCGCATTGATTCTGGAAGATCCTCAAGCGGCACGCCAGGGTCTATCAGATTTAGCGACCCTGCTGCGCGGTTTATTGCAAGCAGACAATAAAATGACCGTCAGCCTGCGCGAGGAACTGGATTGGGTGCGCGGCTACCTTGCGCTGGAATCACTGCAATTTGAACAGCGTTTAAGCTATGCATTTCAGATTGATGCGGCCTTACTGGATAAAAAAGTGCCGCCGCTGCTGTTGCAAACTCTGGTAGAAAACGCGGTTAAACACGGCATCGCCCGACGCCGGGCCGGCGGCCATATCCAGATCAGCGCCCATCCGCTATCGCCCTCCCACTGGCAACTGGAAATCACCAACCCCGGCGCCGATTTACCCGCAGAACACAGCGGTCACAGCATCGGCCTGACCAATACGCGCGCGCGTTTGGCGGCTGCTTTTGGTGCTGAAGCCAGGTTTGATTTGGCGCTTGGAGTTTCGGTCAGCGCCCGTGTAGACTTACCGCTATAAACCCCGCACTCCCCATAACAATAACGCTCGCTCCCGAGACTTAAGACCATGAAAATCCTGATCGTCGATGACTCCCGCCTCGCGCGCAAGGAGTTGGCTGGCCTGCTGCAACAGCACCCCGAATGCGAAATTGTTGCAGAAGCGGGCGATATGCAAAGTGCCATTAACGCCATCAACCAATTGCATCCGGATCTGGTGTTACTGGACATCAACCTGCCCGACGGTACCGGTTTTGATGTGCTGGAGCAGAGCGACTACACCCCGGGAGTGATTTTTACCACTGCCTACGAAGAGCATGCCGTGCAAGCCTTTGAATACAACGCGCTGGATTATCTGCTCAAACCCATCACCCAGGATCGCCTGGACACCGCCATGCATAAAATGGTGGCACGCGCGCAACATGTGCCCTTTAACCAACCGGAAAAAAGTTTGGATGCGCATATTTTTATTCGCGAGGGTGAACGCTGCCATTTTATAAAATTCCGCGAGATCAGCCGCATCGCAGTAGAGGGGAATTATGTGCGTGTGCACTTTGGCATTATGAGTGCGCCGGTATTGCGCTCATTAAATTATGTTGAAGCCAGATTGGACCCGCAGACATTTTTTCGCGCGAACCGGCAGGAAATTATTAACCTGAATTTTATTGACCGCATCGAACCCTGGATTGGCGATGGCTTGATGATAGTGATGCAGGATTGCACCGAGGTGATAGCCTCGCGCCGCCAGGCGCGAGAGCTAAAGCAGAAACTGGAGTTTTAATATTTTGCCAGGCGCTGCCGGGCATCACTGGCCCACGAGCCCTTATCATCCAGGACCAATGCCTGATCCAGAAATTTTTTCGCGGCGGTCGAGTTTCCAGCTACATCATAAACGACACCCGCATGATAATGAATCACCGCAGAAGATGGCGCAATTTGCGCAGCGCGAACTAATAATTCTGTAGCCTCGCTATAACGCTTTTGCTGATACAAAATCCAACCCAGGGTATCCATTAATTGGGCATTATTACCAGCTACCCGATTAGCTTTGCGCGCGTTTTTTTCTGCGTCTGCTAATTTCCCTTGATCTGATTGCAAAGTCGCCAGATTGTTTAACGCTACGACGTTTTCCGGCTCACGCTGTAACACTCGCTGGTAAACAGCCTCCGCTTGAGAGAATTGCTTGTCCTGTTGTAAAAGAGTGGCGTAAAACAGGGCTTCTGGAATTTGTTCTCCGCGAACCTCATACAGCTGTTTTGCTGTTGCAGCAGCAGCCGTCATTTTTCCCAGCTTGCTTTGTACCAGGCTGGTAGCTCGCAAAATATCCGGGTTTTGCGGCCGCAATTGATTGGCTGTTTCAAAATAAGTAAGTGACTCTTCATAGCGCCGCAACGCTGCGAGCTCACTACCAATACGAAATTGCAGCAAGCTGCTTTTCGGAAATTTTTTTGCTCCTGCCATCAATGCAGCCAATCCAGCATCCAAATTATTTTGTGCGCGTTCCAACTCTGCCAGCATGGTGTAGGTTTTTGGCTGCGCAGTACCTTTGTTTATCCCTGCCTGTAAACGTTTAATCGCTTCCTGCGGTTGCTTTTTTTCCAGATAGTAATTCGCGAACTTGTGATCAAGTGCCGCAGGGCTTGCGCCTTTGGCAATTGCCGTCGCAAATGCAGCATCCGCTTCATTAAGCTGGCCAGAAGCCAAAGCCAGTTCGCCCTGCTCGACATACACAGCTTTCCAATCAGAATGCTTGGCAAGCAGTTTTTTCAGTGTTTTGTTCGCTTCATCCAATTGCAAATTTTTGCGTTGGCTCACTGCCAACCCTAACAAAAACTCCTTCGTATCCGGCTGCAACTCCAGTGCGCGGGCATACCGCTGGCTCGCCTGCGCAAATTGACCAGCACCTAAATAGGAAGTAGCAAGAATGGATTGCACACTTGCATCAGCAATGCTTAAGGGTGTGCGAGGTGCAAGATACTCAAGAGCTTCATCATAGGCTCCTTGCTTATTTAATAATTGTGCGAGGTTTGGAGCTACGCCCAGATGCTCATTACCAGTACCAATCAATCCCTTCTTCAGGTATTGAATAGCATCGGCATTTTTTTTCTGGTACTCATACAACAAACCAAGTCGCTGATTGGCAATGCGATTGTCCGATTTAATTTTGAGCGATTGCTTTAACGACACCTCTGCGGCATCCAGCTGCCCCAATTCCATTTGCACAATACCAAGCTTGCTCCAGGGGCCAACCTGGGCAGGTTCCAACTGCGCAGCCTGCTGAAACTCTTTCAAGGCACCTTCCAGATCCCGGGAATAGAACAACACAGTCCCCAGGACTTCATGGGCCAAACCAGATTTTGGATCTTTTTGAATTGCCGCACGAGCAATTTGTCCTAACTTCTCCAAACCGGCTTTACCCGGCTCAACAGTAATATTGGAAAAAGCTTCTGCACCAGAACGATTTTCCAGTTCGATATTCGGTGCTGGGCTTGCGCCCTGATCAGTAAATGCAGATACAGGCTCCTGCGTGAATAATGCCGCATGAGATACCAGCGCCCCCAAAGCAAGGCCACAACCAACCACAAGCTGGCACAAATACTTCTTGGCCTGATGACGGGAATTATCTAAATGAGATTTGAATACAAGAGCAGTCACTGCCAACTCCTTTGTTTGGAATCTATGTTAGTTATTAATGGACACTCACCGCTGTCCCTGTTCGTCATCATATACCGATCAACACTAGCGACAACCCCTTCATTGATTTCCCTATAGATTCCCAATAACAAAAAAAGCGGCCCAAAGGCCGCTTTTTTTGTAAGGACTGTATTAGGCAGCGCGAATACGACGACGGGTCAAACCCAAGCCGAGCAAGCCAACACCCAACAACAGCAAACCACTTGGCTCTGGTACGGAAACACCACCAGTCACCACGATATGGTCTTTTTCGCTAGCAACGATACCGTTGTTAACCAGACCATGGGTTAAGAAATCGTAGGTTCCAACTTCTTTACCAGTGAAGGTAACAGAGAAGGTGAAAGAACGAGAGATGCTGCGATCAAAGCTACCTACCGCTGAATCACCAACACAAGAACCGGTATCAGCAGTTAAACAAGTAACGGAAACATCAACACCCGGCAAACCAGCACCCAGGTCATCAACACTTACCTTGCTATAAGTAGCAAATGAATCTTCCACACCAGCCATAATGGAAGCTACCAGCGCATCTGAACTAACAGAGCTGGAAACGATGCTGCCACCGGTAGCAGTTGCCAGTACAGTTGGATCGATGCCGCCAGCGTAGGAGCAAGTCATGCAGTAGTAACCACTACCGAAGTCAATACCGATAAAGGTAACGTCATTGGCAGCCAGGGCAGCTTGTGCAGATGCCAGAGTTGAACCATCAGACTCTTTAAAGGTTGCATCGCCCAGTGCAATGATGAAACGAGAAGAACCTGGTCTCCAGGTAGTATTCTCAGCTGCCAGTTGAACAGCGTGAATGCCTTCTTCAGGGAAGTCACCACCGCCACCACCGTCATACAGGTTGATAGCATTGATTGCAGCGATACCAGCTGCAGTATTGGTAGTCAGGTCAGTATTCAATGCTGAGCCTGGCTCACTGTAATAGCCAGAACCAGTCGCCAGATCGCCAAAACCGGCAAGGCTGGACAACAGGTTAGCAGCAGCAGCTTTAGCGGCAGCAATAACACTGCCCATACTGCCAGAGGTGTCGATCAGGAATACAACATCCAACACACCACTGGTTACAGATTCTTCAACGGTTACGGTTTTGGTGATAGTTACACTTTCACCAACCCCGAGGGTTGCCGCATAGGATTCAGGAGAAATAGTATCTGCGTTAGCGGCAACTGGCAGAACCAGAGCAGCTGACAATGCGAGTTTTTTAAACAGATTCATGGCATCAGATCCTTCACTAAAAATTGAATGATTGGTTTAGGTTCAACGGCACTAAAGTCCGCTCTAGTTATTAGCGCTAATACGTTCACTCAAAGTGCACTTCAACAAAACAAGCGCAATTCAACATTCCTTAATAACGCAAAGCAAAGAACCTTCAGCAAAATTCAAACCAAAATGAAAAAAACCATTAAGATCAATGGAAAAAGACCATGTATTGGCGTTTAATTGCGCCTTTTCTGTAAATATCCTCGACAAATTTCTCTGGACATCCATGTCCAACAAAAAAAGAAGCTTGGCGAAGTATAAAAAATCAACACGCTTCATGGGCTACGGAGGAAAAAACGCTTACTTCAGCAAATACACCACATAAACCTGCGCAGTTACTTTCATCACCCCCGGTTCAAAAGGTTCAGCAGAATCAGCCATTTTCATTGCCGCCACACCAGACTCCCGCGCTGAGCTTCCCATCAAACTGCGCGCCGGGCGCAACTCCCAACGCTCATTGCCGCGATTATTAAATTCTGAAATCGACCAGGGGTCGCCAATGTCGCGGCCCTGGGATTTTGCGAGGCGCGCTGCACGCGCTTTGGCATCAACCATCGCCGCAGTTTGCACCTTTTCTTCCACGGCTTTTTTATCGGCCACCGTTAAATTGGTATTGATGGTTTCAGAAATTTTTGCATCTACCAATGCCTTCATCATCTCCGGATATTTTTTTAAATCGCGCAGGGTGATATCCACCTGACGGGAAACATTATTGCCCGTTAATACGCGCTGATTATCGCGGTAGTCATATTCCGGGCGAATATTGAGTGCGGTGGTCGCAACATCTTCCGCTTTAATGCCGAATTTTTTAACTGTGTCGATTAATAAACGCGAGCGCGCATCTACATCCGTTTTTGCTTTGGCCAAATCCATATCGACGGTTTGGATGCTGAGGGTAAAGGTCATGGTGTCTGGTTCGATTTCCAATTCCGCCGAGCCCTCGACATAAACATGGGGCTGATTGGGCAAGGGAGTCGCCATTGCCGGAATACTTAACAGCAGGGATGCGATAGCAGGAATCAGAATTTTCGCGGGGGTTAACAGTTTAATAGCACTAGTCGTCATGATATTGCTCCATTTAAAAAGGCCCGTTCACTATAGTCGCCGAGCCTGAATATCTGCCAAATCAAATGTTTAAAAATGTAACGCGGATCAATTTCAGGCAAAATATCGCTT
>JAGKWY010000071.1 GCA_021151625.1 Gammaproteobacteria bacterium
TAAAACTGGAGAACGATTTGCTAAAAAAGTGGCAACAGTATCTGTCGGAACAACATCAGAACGATTTGAATTCATCCGCAGATACGGACAAACCTTCGGCATAGTCTATCTTTGCTCGTGGCTTGCTGTTTCCCGCAGCGGTTACTATGCATGGATAAAGCGTGATTTGTCACAGCGAGCACTGGATGATGAAGGGCTGCTTAAGAAAATTAAGGCAATCTTTGTCGCAAGCAAGGGGCGCTATGGTAGTCCGCGCGTATTCAAATCCTTACTTGCTGAAGGTATTGCAGTGGGTAGGAAACGTGTAGAGCGCTTGATGAAGGCAGCCAACCTAAGAGGTCGTGTAGTGAGGGTTACTCGAAGGATGCCAGCATTCAGGCAGTTCATCGCAAAAGGTAAAAATCACTTGTTGGAAACAGGCAATGCTACAGCGCTGGATATGGTGTGGGTTGCTGACATAACGTATTTAAAGGTAAAGGGGCGCTGGCAATATCTGGCGACAGTCATGGATCAATATTCTCGCCGCATTTTAGGTTGGTCACTCTCAGAGACTCGCAATATGCGGTTAAGTGTTGGTGCCCTGATGCATGCATTGAAGAAAAGAAATTATCCGATGGGCGTTATTGTCCATACTGATCGAGGGATTGAGTACACGGGTTATCTGTTTCAAGATGCCTTGGCGAAATATGGGCTTACTCATAGTGTGAATCGACCTGGCCATTGTACTGACAATGCTTTTATGGAATCCTTCTATCACAGTCTAAAAGCGGAATTAATTCGTGGCACTTCGTTTAATAGTGCTACTGATTTACGTAGGGAATTGAAATGTTACATCAATCAATTCTATAACCCAGTCAGGTTACACTCCGGACTTGGGTATATGTCTCCGATGGAATATGAACAATATTTAGCTTAAAAAACTAGGTGTCCATTTTTTCGGGGGAGGATCAGCCACCGTGAGCGCAATATTCTTTGGGGTCTAAATACGGGATGGCTTCAAAGTCGCGGTTTTTGGATGCGTTGTATTGGCCTTGATAATAAGAGCTATGGCCAAAACGCATGACTGAGTTGCGTTTGCGGCGTATCCAATCTTGCTGATCTTTTGAAGTGCCTGGCATGGCGTAACTAAAAACCACTTGTTCAAACGCATAAACTTCAATCGATATCGACGCGGAAATATTTGCTGCACCCAGCTTAATTAAGTTACCCAACTCCCATGCAGTGGTATTGTTAAAGTGGTGGAGTTGCAGTTCGTCTTCTTGTGCCAAAAGCTCGTTTAGGATTTCATTGTTCATAATTAAACACTCGCCAAACGCGATAAAGTATCGGGATATTTTTCTACCAACTTAATTAACACCGCTGCTTGTGCATTAGGTTTTGCACGCCCTTGTTCCCAGTTTTCCAAAGTGCGTTTATTAATACGCAGGTATTGCGCGAACACAGCTTGGGATACATTTAGTTTTTCACGCAGCTGAACCAGCTCACCGCTTTTTAATTCAGGTGCGGTAATTTTTTCAGCGGTATGTTTTTTTAAAGTAATCTTGCCTTCGCGCTCATCGCGGAGTGATTGAAAGCCTTCACTTAGTTCGTCGAACAGGTTGCGTTTCATTGGTCACCTCGAGCTTGTAATTCTTGCTTTAGCATTTGAGAAAGTAATTGGCGTTGGTCATTGGTTAAATCTGCCAGCTCATCTTTGTTATAGAGCGTGAATAACCAAAACTGCGAACCGCCATCCCACCAGTAATAAATAATCCGTGTTCCACCTCGTTTACCCTTGTTTCTGCGTGGGTCGGAGAACCGGATTTTGCGCAATCTTCCTGTGCCTATCATTACATCACCAGCAAGTGGGGTTGCCATAAGTTCCTGCTGGAGTGCTCTGAAGGCTTCATCGTCCAAGTATTCCCTTCTATACCGCTCAAAAGGCGGCAACTCTACAAAAGTCGCTTTCATTATTTCCCTATACGTTAGTTGCGGATAGCGTGACTATACGCTGGTAGCGTATAAATTGGCAAGGTGTTTAAGGGGGTAGGTTGGCGGTGAGGAGCGAACCCTAATAGTGGTTTATGCGAACAGCAAAATGATTAATTATCGTTTGTTGGGTTGAGTTATAGTATGAAAATCTGTTGGAATTAATTTGAGTGTTGGGTGGATATTTTGAGTGTTTTATATCATTACTGTTCTGTGGAGTCTTTTTTTAATATTTTGAGTAGCCGAATGGTTAGGCTATCTGATGTTTCGCAAATGAATGATTCCCATGAGAACCTATGGTTAGATATCGCTCTTAAGGGCTGTATGGAGGAGTTTAATAAGGATAAAATTTTTTCGCTAGAGGATGAGGCGCATGTTTGGGCTGCATATGAAGCCAATAAGCTTTCCTCATTTGCATTTTGTATGACGGAAGCGAAAGACTTATTAAGTCAGTGGCGTGGATATGCAAATGATGGAAGTGGGGTTGCTATTGGGATTTCAAAAAATGCTTTTCCGGTTAGTAATTATTTACCTTGTCGTAGTGTAGTCCCAGAACATACACTCTCGCTTAGACAGGTTGTCTATGACAATGTAGAAAGGCGAAAAGAGTTACAGGGAGTTTTACTTGGTATACAAGAAAAACTGATGTCTTCTAATGATAGGGTTATAGCGTTATGGAGTGAATTTTCTAAGTTTTCATCACTAGCTACAATCTATAAAAATTCGGCGTTTGCTGAAGAAAAAGAGTGGCGTTTGCTACATACTCCATATTTTGAATACCCGATTGCAAGCCCATTAACCATGAGGCAAATAGTAATGGATGACAGAATAAAAACTTTTTTCGAATACTCATTGTCTTCAGTTGAAGAAAATTTCTTAATTGAAATTTGGTTGGGGCCTAAATGTCAAATTTCAGATTTTGATTTGAAGATGTTTCTTAACTTTAACGGATACCGTGATATAAAAATTTACAAATCAGAAGCTACCTACAGATAGTGTTAATTGACGGGTTGCTCCGCGAACCCGCCCTACAAATCCAATTTACTCAGCAGTAGCTCCCGGCTCATACGCCAAAACCGGACTCATCCAACGCTCAATCTCTTCCACACTCCAACCCTTACGCTCCGCCAAACTTTCTACCTGGTCTTTCTCAATCTTATCGGTATTGAAATACACAGAGTCAGGATGAGAGAAGTACCAGCCGGATACGGCGGCTGTTGGTAGCATTGCAAAGTGTTCAGTTAAGGTGATACCGGTATTTTTCTCGGCATCGAGCAATTTAAAGAGTGATGCTTTTTCAGTGTGATCCGGGCATGCAGGGTAACCGGGAGCAGGGCGGATGCCTTTGTATCTTTCTTTGATGAGTTCTTCGTTATCCAGGTTCTCATCACGGTCGTAGCCCCAGAATTCTTTACGCACGCGCAAGTGCATGTGCTCGGCAAAGGCTTCGGCCAAACGGTCGGCGAGGGCTTTTACCATGATGCTGTTATAGTCATCGCCGTTGTTTTGATATTCCTTCGCTAACTCTTCTGCGCCTATACCAGTAGTGACCGCAAAGCCGCCGATGTAATCCTGCTTGCCGGATTCTTGCGGAGCAATAAAGTCCGCGAGTGAATGGTGCGGTTTACTTTCGTTGCCTTGTTTAAGGTGTTGCTGGCGAATATGGTGCAGGGTGGATATTTTGTTCCCCGTTGAATCGAATACGGCAATATCATCGGCATTGACGGTATTTGCTGGCCAGAAGCCGATTACACCGTTGGCTTTAATTAATTTTTCATCGATTAATTTACGCAGCATTTTTTGCGCATCGTCCCAGAGTGCACGTGCGGCTTCGCCAACAACCTCATCCTGCAGAATTTTTGGATATTTTCCCGCGAGATCCCAGCTGATAAAGAAAGGTGTCCAGTCGATAAAATCGACCAGCGTATTTAAATCGTAATCTTCAAATACTTTTACGCCGGTAAATGCTGGTGTTGGCGGGGTGTAATTTTCCCAGTCCAGTTTTACACCTTTGGCGATAGCCTCGGGGTAAGTGCGCACAGTGCCGCGCGGTTTGCGGTTGGCGTTGCGCTCGCGCACTTCGATGTATTCCTGTTTAATGTCTTCTACAAATTTCGGACGCAGTTCGTCAGACAGCAGTGTACTGGCAACACCAACAGCGCGTGAGGCATCGGCAACGTACACCACCTGGTTCAGTTTAAATACCGGATCAATTTTTACCGCCGTGTGCGCTTTTGAAGTTGTTGCGCCGCCAATCAAAAGTGGTTTGTTAATGCCACGGCGTTCCATTTCGCGGCCGACAAATACCATTTCATCCAGCGATGGGGTGATCAAACCCGAAAGGCCGATGATGTCGCAGTTTTGTTCAACGGCGGTATCGATAATTTTGTCGCAGGGCACCATTACACCCAGGTCAACCACTTCAAAGTTATTACATTGCAATACCACGCCAACAATATTTTTGCCGATGTCATGCACATCGCCTTTTACCGTGGCCATCAAAATTTTCCCGTTCGGTTTTGATGCTTCCGTTTTTTCGGCTTCGATGTAAGGTTGCAAATAAGCAACGGATTGTTTCATTACACGTGCAGATTTAACTACTTGCGGCAAAAACATTTTACCGGCGCCGAATAAATCACCCACCACGTTCATGCCGTCCATAAGTGGACCTTCAATTACATCGAGCGGGCGAGGGTAGTGTTGGCGAGCCTCTTCAGTGTCTTCCACAATGTGAGTGGAAATACCTTTTACCAATGCGTGCTCAATACGTTTTGCAATAGGCAGTGAACGCCATTCTGCATCTTCTTTTGCTTCACCAGTGGCGCCATCACCACGATATTTTTCCGCGATATCCAGCAATGCTTCAGTGCCGCCGGTATGGCGGTTGAGAATCACATCTTCAACTTTGTCTTTTAATTCTTGCGGCAAATCGTCGTACACCGCCAACTGGCTGGCGTTAACGATACCCATATTCATGCCGGCTTTAATAGCGTGATACAAAAATACCGAGTGGATCGCTTCACGCACCGGGTTGTTGCCGCGGAAGGAGAATGACACGTTAGACACACCGCCGCTCACACCGGCGTGCGGCAAGTTGGTGCGAATCCAGCGCGTGGCTTCAATAAAATCTACCGCGTAATTGTTGTGTTCTTCAATACCTGTTGCGACCGCAAAAATATTTGGATCGAAAATAATATCCTCTGGTGGGAAATCGAGCTTATCTACCAGTGTGCGATAAGAGCGTTCGCAAATTTCTTTTTTGCGTGCCATGGTGTCAGCTTGACCGGTTTCATCAAAGGCCATTACCACCACAGCAGCGCCGTAGCGCATACATAATTTTGCTTTGGCGAGGAATTCTTCTTCGCCTTCTTTCAATGAAATGGAGTTAACAATCGGCTTGCCCTGAATGCACTTCAAGCCTGCTTCAATAACTTCCCACTTGGATGAGTCCACCATGATCGGCACGCGTGCGATATCCGGCTCACCGGCAATCAGATTCAAAAAACGCACCATGGCCTTTTCGGCATCGAGCATGCCTTCATCCATGTTGATGTCGATAACCTGCGCACCGTTTTCAACTTGCTCAAGCGCAACTTCCAATGCGGTGGAATAATCTTCTTCTACGATCAAGCGTTTAAAGCGCGCAGAACCGGTAACGTTACAGCGTTCGCCCACGTTTACGAATAATGAATCTTTGGTGATGTTAAATGGCTCAAGTCCAGATAAACGGCATGCAGGTTCAATTTCAGGAATTGCGCGTGGTGGGTATTTTGTCATCACATCAGCAAGTGCTTTGATGTGCGCTGGTGTAGTGCCGCAGCAACCGCCGATAATATTTAAGAATCCGCTCGCGGCAAATTCTTCAACAATCTCCACCATTTCTTGTGCGGTTTGATCGTACTCGCCAAATTCATTCGGCAAACCGGCGTTAGGGTGCGCGCTTACAAAACAATTCGCCACACGCGACATTTCTTGCACATATTGACGCAATTCTTTTGCGCCGAGTGCACAGTTCAAACCCATACTGAGTGGGCGTGCGTGTGCAAGCGAGTTGTAAAAGGCTTCAGTAGTTTGGCCCGAGAGCGTACGGCCAGACGCATCGGTAATAGTGCCGGAAATCATGATTGGCAATTCAAAACCGGCATCATCAAAATATTTTTGTACTGCAAACACTGCAGCTTTGGCGTTGAGCGTATCGAAAATAGTTTCGATCAAAATAATATCGGCACCACCTTTCACCAAGCCATCGGTCGCCTCAACATAGTTCTCGACTAATTGATCAAAGGTTACGTTGCGCGCGCCCGGATCATTTACGTCGGGCGAAATAGAACAGGTGCGGCTGGTTGGACCAAGCACACCGGCCACAAAGCGCGGCTTGGCTGGATTTTTTGCGGTGAGTTCATCGCACAGCTCTCTTGCCAGTCGCGCCGAGGCAACGTTCAGCTCGTGCGCTAAGCCTTCCATTTCGTAATCGGCCATGGAAATGCGCGTAGAGTTAAATGTGTTGGTTTCCAGAATATCGGCACCGGCTTCGAGATAAGCGCGTTGGATCTCGCGAATCACTTCCGGTTTGGTGATGCTGAGTAGATCGTTATTGCCGGCAATATCCATGTGATAGTCCGCAAAGCGCACGCCGCGATAATCCGCTTCCTTGAGTTTATAGCTCTGGATCATGGTGCCCATGCCACCATCCAGGATCAGGATGCGTTCTTTAATCGCTTTATGGAGGGTGTCAATACGGGCTTGCAAGGCAGCAGGTGCAGTCATGGAAAACCTATCAATGGGAAACTTTGAAAATAAGAATTGCCGGAGCAATATCAAAAAAAATTGATATAGAAAGTGGCGTGAATTCTAGCAGAAAAGAGGGGCTAAGTGCTTATTGGAGAGACGGGGAGCGAGATCATGAACATTTATTGTTCAGAATCGGAATATCATGCCCCACTTGTGTACGAGGCAAGTAATAAAAGCTGGGGTAATCGCTTATTTATCTAAATGTACGGTCTTTTCAACTTTGATAGCGTGAGCTTGAGTCGGGCGTAGTTGGATCAGTACCAGGGCGGCGAAAAACGCGAAACCTGTTGCTGCAATTGCGATTGATTCTTGATAAAGCATGCCAAAGACTAAATGGGCGACAACCAGGCTAAGATACAGGGTGATGCGCAGGTTTTTGGAATTGAGTAAAAAGTCGCTTGTTTCATTGTACATAGTGGGATACTCCGGATTGGCGCGAAATGCTACATGATTCACATAAGTATGTATGCATACTTCACACCATAAAATCATAGTTTCTTTAAGTCATTATTACGTAATTAAATTTCTCTATGGCATTGGTTACCCGACGAGCGGTTGAAAGGCGTTACTGGAGATAACCGGGGCTTGTAGTCTGTCGCCTAAAGTTTCATTTAGGTTATATAAACGGCGTATAAGCTATGGGGTCCATAAGAAATTTCTGATGCGGATTGGGCGATCCTTGAGTAGAATACCTGAGTAATTTAATCGGGTATTATTTGCTCACCCGCGAGAGGTTCATCGAAAGGTTTATATGGTCAACGTAGATATCACCGAATCCGCCCAAACGTATCTCAAAGAACTGTTGGACAAGCAAAAAGACAACGATGGCATTGGCATCCGCATGTTTGTTGCCAATCCAGGAACCCCCAGTGCGGAAACCTGTATTGCCTACTGCCGCCCCGGCGAGGAAAAAGAGGGTGATGTGATTGTTCCCCTGAATGGTTTCAAAGCCTATTTTGAGGAACGTAGTCTGCCCTTCCTGGAAGATGCCAAGGTGGATTACTCACCAGATCGTATGGGCGGGCAACTCACCATTCGTGCACCTAATTCCAAAATGCCGCGTGTGACTGACGATAGTCCGCTGGAAGATCGTATTAATTACGTGCTCTATAACGATGTGAACCCGAGCCTTGCATCCCATGGTGGTAATGTCAGTCTGGTTGAAGTCACTGAGGATATGATTGCGGTATTGAAGTTTGGTGGTGGCTGCCAGGGGTGTGGTTCTGTGGCTGTTACCCTTAAGCAGGGGATTGAAGTGCAGTTGCTGGATAAATTGCCTGAATTAAAAGGTATTCGCGATGTAACTGACCATACGGATCGCACTAACGCCTATATGTAATTGAGTTGATTTTGAGAATCAAAAAAATACCGCCAACTGGCGGTATTTTTTTGTCCGGTAAATAGTTTAAATTTCTTCTCGCCAAGGCTTTTGTGCAGTGTAGCTGGCGAGTTGTTGTTCTAAATTATTCAACGGTAGAGCCAGCTCTGTTGCATCCTCCAGCGCAGCTTTTTGCCATTTAATGGCGGCTTTAAAGTCGCCATTCTCAGCAGCGACAGCAGCCTTGGTTTTGTAATAGGTTTGCTTGTCAGTGTAATTTTTTTCAATAGTTTCTATCTGCTCAGTTGCCAGTGGACCATTGCGATATTTGGCGTCCGGGTGAGTGGAGAGAATCCAGGCGTAGCGCAGTTTGGCTACCAGGCTGCTTCGCGCGGCACGTTTTAGCCAGTAAAAACCTTTCTCCTCATTTTTTTCAAAGCGCGCACCGCTGAATGATTCTATTGCCAGCATATATTGAGCATCGCTAATGCCGGCTTTTGCCGCTTTTAGCAGCCAGCCCATACTCTGTGTATTGTCTTGTGTACACATATTGCCGTAGAGAATATTGCGCCCCAAAAAATAACTGGCTGCACCGCTACCCTGGGTTGCTGCGCTTACATACCATTCATTGGGGTTATCCGTAATTTCAAAATCACTCACCAATGCAGGGATGGCCTCCAGAAAATAGGCAAAACCCAATTTGTCACTGCTATTACCATTTTTTGCCTGCGCACGTTTCTCATCAATAATTTTGGTCAATTTCTTTTTATTGTATTCAGTATCTTCCATTTCAAATATGAAACGCTTTTTGATGCCGTTGACATCTACAGGTTTGTTATTAATGGTCATGGGCTCATATTGAAACTTGCGCAACACTAACAAGGCTGCTTGTTCAAAATCTTTGGAGGTTGCATAGGTAACTATGTGATCACGCGTATTGCCATTTTTGTCAATAGTATAAATGGTATCCACAAAACCAGATTTGCCTTGTCTTAGCATAGATGTAGGGTAAGAGGGGGCGACAGTTTTAATAGGGCGTTGTTGTTTAGCGTTGATATTGGCACCGGTAAATGTAGGTGTTAGCTTTCTTTCTATGCTGGCATCGCTATATAAATTGAAGAGCTTTTTATATTCATCGTCCGCTCGCTTTTTGTCGGACTCATTCATGCGAGTATAAATTTTTGTATGAATTGCAGTTGAATTATTCATGTCTGCCTGAGCGGCGAGTGCCATCCAGGCATAGGCCATAACGGTATTTTTCTCGACATGCTCGCCGCGATAATGCATAACGCCAATATTGTTCTGGGCATCGTGATCACCGTATTGGGCCGCTTCATAAAATTCTTTGTAGGCTTTATCAAATTCTTTGGTCTCGTAGTAGCTCATTCCCAATTCAAAATCAGCTTGTGCAAGACTGCAGAATGGAATAACAAATAACAGTGATAATTTAACTAGTGTATGTAATGGGCGCATCCTGGGCTCCTTAAATGTTACTCAGAAAAATATTGTACTTGTTTTATTTCAATAGGTGCGTAGTAAGAGACTATTTGGAGTCGTCGGCTTGAGGTGGTAATGGGGACGGACAGGGTCTCATTGTTGGTTGTGACCTGGATTGTTTTGTCGTTTTTCAAGTAGATACTGATAGTATTTTGGTTGCTCCAATTCAGCTCTTTTGTGAAGTATTTGGTGTAAAACTCGCCCTTATTAATCGAATATCCCAAGGCAGCTTGATGTCCCGTTAAGCAATTTTCATTTGACAGTTTAATGGCTGCCAGAGCGGTGCTTCTGTGACTTATTTTTTGTTTAAAAAAGTAGAATTCGGCGCGAGCGTATTGCGGCAGTTGGTAAGTGATTAATACTTTGCCTTGGGGGCTTGGTAGTGGTGTTTCCCAGTCAAAAGTTTTTATTGGGGTAAGTACATCCTGAATTTTGCTGCTTTGAGGCTTTGCTTCTGGTTTATTGTCTTGAGTGCTGCAGGCTAAAAGGATAGAGCAGAGCGTTAATAAAAGCAGATGGGAAAAAAGGCGGTAAGACATTAGGCGTCCTTATTTAGTGTCAGTGAGGATGCGATCATACTCCCCCGACTCTTTCAGCAGCAACAATCCTTTATCGAATTCCTGTGCAAGCCATAGTGCCCGCGGGCTTTTATGTGAAAACGCCAGGTACACATCGCCACGGTGATTAAGAAAGCGTTTATCAATCACAGATTTATCCAGTCCCATTTTATTCAACGCAAATTCGGCCTCGCGATCAAACATGACGGCGGCATCAATACGCCCTTGCTTCAGCATACGAATAATTTGCGATTGTTGGGTGAGTTGGATTTCGGTAAAGCGGTGGCGATGCTGCTCGTAGATATCGCCATATTCATAATCGCGAATTATTCCGACGCGAAATTTTACCGGGATGTCTTCAATGCGTTTGATCCCGATAAAAGTATCTGGCCTGAAGAACCAATAGGACTCCACCGTAAGTAAAGGTGTTTTGCCAAACAGGAAGCGATTTTTTGTAGTGGACTGCAAGGTGACGTTGTAGCCGCCATCAATTTTTCCAGAGCTGAGGTCATGTAATACCCGTGCGTAGGGGAGTGCCTGGAAATTGGGGATTACGCCGGATTTGGCAAAAGCCGCTTTGATCAGCTCAGTGGATATGCCCTGGCCATGTTCATCCGAGTAGGGCGGCCAGGAATCTTCGGCACCAAGGCGGATGGATATTGAGGTATCTAGCGGTAAAGGGAGTTGTGCTGTGTTTTCAGCCAATGAAGGCAGTGCCAATAGGTGCGATAACAGCCATGTGCAAATCCATGCTCCGGGCGCCGGGGATTTACTCATAGGTTAACTGCTCCTCAGGTGGCATAAGCGGCGGTCTTTGACGCCAAGACTAATCGCATTTAGTTATATGATCAATAAGTCAAATAACCATATATGTAGATTGTGGCGTCACAATTGTGAAAAATTAAACAAAAATAAGCGACAAATGGGAATCGTTATCATTGCATTTGGTAATGCTTATCGATAGAATTTGAAAAAATTGTTAATTGTGTATTCCTATTACTCGCAAGGGCTTGTCATGACCATACAAAAAACCTCTAAACACATAGTTTCCAAAAAGCGCGTCAGTTCTCTGCAGCTGACCGCTACTGCCCTGTCTTCAGCCATGCTGTTGGTTTCTGCGGGCGCGATGGCTGCTGATGAAGCCAAAGACACTAAAAAATTGAATACCGTAAAAGTAGAAACTGATGCAGTAGTTTCCTTTAAGGCAGATAAAGCCAGTTCTCCCAAACAAACCCAGCCGTTGGTTGATACTCCACAAACTATCGTAGTTGTGAAAAAAGAGTTGTTTCAGCAGCAAGCAGCTACAACCCTGAGCGAAACCCTGCGCAATACCCCCGGTATCACCATGCTGATGGGTGAGAACGGCAATACTGCCACCGGCGACTCTATTTTTATGCGTGGTTTTGATACTCAAGGTTCTATTTTCGTGGATGGCATTCGCGATCTGGGCAGCATCAGCCGCGACACTTTCAACACCGAACAAGTTGAAATTGCCAAAGGCCCTGCGGGAGTAGATAACGGCCGTGGCGCTGCTTCAGGTTATGTAAACCTTAGCAGTAAATTGGCAAACCTGGATGATGCAACTACCGGTACTGTTGGTTTCGGTTCTGGTGATTTCAAGCGTGGCACCGTAGATGTAAACCGCGCTTTGGGCGATAGCTCTGCAGTGCGTGTAAACCTGTTGAAGCAAGATTCTGGTGTAGTAGGTCGCGATAAAGTTGAAAGCAATTTTGAAGGTGTTGCTGCCTCGTTGGGTTTAGGTTTGCAAACTGAAACCCGCACTTACGTAAACTTCTTGTCGATGAAGCAATCCGGTATTCCAGACGGCGGTATTCCAACCATCGGTTTGCCTGGTTACTACCACGCAGCATTTGATTCACGCCCAAGCACTACTTATCCAGCAGGTGGTCCATTAGCGGGTCAAAAGTCGCAACTGGTGGATACTGAAAACTTCTACGGTTCTACCAGTGATCACAACGATGTGAATGCGAATATGGCTACTGTGCGTATTGAGCATGATCTGGCAGAAGGCGTTACCCTGCGCAATACCTCGCGCTATGGCCGCACTAATCAAGAGCAAGTGTTGACTGGTGTCAATGCTATTACTATACCGGCTGCTGCAAAAGATAAGCCGGAAACCTGGACTATTGCTCGTTCACGTCAAGGTCGTGACCAGACCAACCAAATTCTGACCAATCAGACTAATTTGACTGCAGCTTTTGAAACTGGCGGAATCAAACATGATCTGAGTTCCGGTGTTGAGTTTGTCTACGAAAGTCAACTGACTTACACCATGGGTATGCCATTTGTATCGCCAACTTCTTCAACAACTGTAACTCAGGTGGCAGCAAATCTGTACAACCCAAGCGGCGATGATAAGTTCCAGCCAGTAGTGCGCACCGGTGCTAAAACCGATGGTGAAACTACCACCTACGCACTCTATGCACTGGATACCATCACCCTGAATGATCATTGGGAAATCAGTGCCGGTGTGCGTGCTGAGCGCTTCCACACCAAGACCGACAATATTACTCGTCAGGCCGCAGTAACTGCACCTGCGACGCAAACAATTCCTGTAGGAACTTTGCTAGGCAGTTCAGCAAAACTGGATGATGAATTGGTGAGCTGGAAATTGGGTACTGTGTATAAGCCATCTGAAAATGGCTCTATCTATGTATCTTATGCAACTTCACAATTGCCACCGGGCGGCGCGAACTTCTCATTGGTTACCACTGCCAATAACGCCAACAACCCGAATGTTGATCCACAAAAAGGTACCAACCAGGAAATCGGTACCAAGTGGAATGTATTCAACAACAAGTTGTCGTTAACCGCTGCTGTTTTCCGCAGCACTAACGAAAATGAATTTGCTACCAACACCGATGGCACCACAACTGCTGTAGGCGAGCGTCAGGTAGAAGGTGTGGAATTCGGTGTTGCCGGTATCCTCATGCAAAACTGGCAAATCAGTGCTGGTTTGGCATTTATGGATCCGGAAATTACTCGCGGTAACCGCGCAACTGCAGCAGCAAATACCGACGGCGGTACTATCCAGTGGTCTCCGGAAACTACCTTCACTTTGTGGAACAGCTACACCTTTGAAAGTGGTTTGGTAATTGGTGGTGGCGCGCGTTATATGGATTCAGTAGCGAGTTCCAGCTTGACCGATGCTGATGCGCAATCACGTCGCTCAGTGTTGGAAGTGCCTGATTACTGGGTAGTTGACGCTATGGCTTCTTACCCGGTAACAAAAAATATCACTGTGCAATTGAACGTGTTTAACCTGGCGGATGAAGAGTACGTTGCCAGCTTGAACAATGCTGGTTCACGTTATTTTGCTGGTACCGAACGCTCTGCACGTTTGGGCGTTAACTTCGCATTCTAATCAATCAATTGAATGCGAGTTGTAAGGGCGCGCCTCTTGTTTCAAAAGAGGTCGCGCCCTTTGCATTGCAGGGCAGCAAAAAATAGAACAGAAAGAAAGAGCGCAATAAATCAGGGCGCAATAAATCAGGGTGCAATAAATTGCGCCCCTACGAGGCATTATGCTGATTCATATTCCAGAAGTCCTAACCAAACAGCAAGTTGCAGAATTCCGCACACGCTTGAATCAAGCGGATTGGGTTGATGGCAAAGCGACTGTGGGTGTGCAGGGGGCGCAGGTGAAAAAAAATCGCCAGCTTCCTGTCGATGGAATTGTTGCACGCGAACTGGGTGAAATTATTTTAAAAGCGCTGTATAGCAATCCGGTGTTTATGTCCGCTGCTTTACCCTTGCGTATAGTGCCGCCGCTATTTAATGCCTATGCGGGTGGTGAGCATTACGGCTTTCATGTCGATGGAGCAATTCGTTTAGTTCCCGGCAGCAATTTAAGTTTGCGCACCGATGTTTCTTCCACCTTATTTTTATCCGAGCCGGAAGAGTACGACGGCGGTGAATTAATTGTGCAAGATACCTACGGTAGTCACGAAGTGAAATTGCCGGCGGGTGATTTAATTTTATATCCCTCCACCAGTTTGCATCAGGTAGAACCTGTTACCCGCGGCGAACGCGTGTGCAGTTTTTTCTGGACGCAAAGCATGGTGCGTGATGACTGGCAGCGAAATATGTTGTACGAATTGGATTGCAATATCCAATCGCTGCGTCAAAGAGTGGGCGACAGTGACGAAATTGTTGGCTTGACTGGCCACTATCACAACCTCTTGCGGCAATGGGCGCAGGTGTAATGAATTCAGGAAAAAAATCGACAAGTTTTTTAAATGGACGGCTGGGCAGTGTGCGCGAATGGCATTGGATCAGTTCGGCTATTTGTTTGATCGGTATGTTGTTGTTTTCCATTACCGGTATAACACTCAATCATGCGTCGCAAATTAAAGCGGACCCGCAAGTCACCAGTATCGAAGCGGAAATTCCCACGGCACTGATGCAAGCAATAACAATCCCCGCTGAAGAAAAAGCTCCCTTGCCCAGCGAGCTGGTTGATTGGCTGTATGACAACAAGGGGATTCGCACGCAAGGGAAAAGTGCAGAGTGGAGCGAGGATGAAATTTACCTCTCCTTGCCGCGCCCGGGCGGCGATGCCTGGCTGACGATTGATTTGGTAAGCGGTGCGCTTGAATACGAATTAACCGAGCGTGGTTGGGTTTCCTATTTCAATGATTTGCATAAAGGCCGCAATACCGGTGTTGCCTGGAGTTGGTTCCTCGATTTTTTTGCAGTTGCCTGTATTATTTTTTGTTTAACCGGATTAATTCTTTTACAGCGTTACTCCAGTGGCCGCCCGGCAACCTGGCCTATGGTTGCTCTGGGTTTGGTGTTGCCCTGGGTGTTGATTTTATTATTTATTCATTAATGACAAATAACAGATGAGACTGGTATGAAAATGGTTATGCGTTCGCATTTGGTTAAGTTTTCTATGATGGCGGCTGTTCTGGTTGGTGCAGTTTCAACCCAGGCAGCAGATTTAACCGTATCGGTTGAAATTCCCTCGCTGAGTGTTGCGGAATACCACACACCTTATGTTGCTGTCTGGTTGGAAAATGAAAAAGGCGAGCAGACCAATCTGGCCGTTTGGTATCAACTGGAAGAGCGCGGCCAAAAAAGTGAAAAGGGCGAGGAATGGCTGAAGGATATGCGCCAGTGGTGGCGTCGTATCGGTCGTGAAACCGATATGCCGGTGGATGGTGTTAGCGGGGCTACACGCAAGCCGGGTAAACATGAATTGGTTTTTGCAGAAGGCAAAGCACCTTTGGGTAAATTAGCGAAAGGAAATTATGTGTTGCTGGTGGAAGCGGCGCGCGAAGTAGGCGGTCGTGAATTGGTGAAGGTGCCGTTCACCTGGCCTGCGGCTGGCGTGCAAAGTGCAAAAGGTTCGACTGAATTGGGCGAAGTAAAAATTATCGTTAAACCTTAATGGCAAAGCTAATAAATTTTGGAGAACACTGATGAACAAATTTCTAAAGGCATCACTCTGCACAGCTCTGGTTATGTTTTTGCCATTAAATGCACAAGCGCATCGCGCCTGGTTATTGCCGAGTGCAACTGTACTGTCCAGCGATGATGCATGGGTGAGTATAGATGCTGCAGTATCTAACGATATTTTCCACGCAGATCACGCGCCTATGCGTGTTGAGGGCGTCACAATTACTGCACCGGATGGCACCACTCTTACACCGCAAAACAGTGTTACTGGAAAATTCCGCAGTGTGTTCGATGTGCAATTGCCGCAAAAAGGTACGTATAAAATTGCTATGGCGTCTGCAGGTATTATGGCTACCTGGAAAACCCCGGAGGGGGAGCGTCGTATGTGGCCGGGTCGCGGCGAAAAAGGTAATCCAGCTGATGTAGAAAAAAATATTCCCAAAGATGCTAAAGAAGTACAGATTTCCCAGTTCTCGCGCCGCATGGAAACTTTTGTAACGTCAGGGACACCTGACAATAAAGTGTTGAAGGTAACTAAACAGGGATTGGAGCTGGCTCCCGTTACCCATCCAAATGACTTGTTTGCTGGTGAGGCTGCAGAATTTCAATTTTTAATTGATGGTAAGCCGGCTGAAGGAGTGAAAGTAACAGTAATTCCTGGTGGTATGCGTTATCGCAATGGGCAAGGTGCAATTGAGTTGGAAACCGATAAAAAAGGGAAGTTGACGGTTACCTGGCCGCATGCGGGTATGTATTGGTTAAGTGCCAGTTATCGCGATAACAAGGCAAAGAAACCTGCTACAGCGCGCAGTGGTAGTTATGCCGCGACTTTTGAGGTGTTACCGGAATAATTTATGCGTTATTGTGCGGCAGCATTTCTGATTCTTGTGTACGGTCTTTTTTGTTGGTGGTGCTGGAGAAAATACCAGCGTCAACAGTTGCAACGAAATCTACAACAAAAACAGGGTTCTGCTGCATTTGGTGCGGGCAGTGCGGACATACTTATTGCCTACGCCAGCCAAACTGGCCAGGCAATTACTATTGCACAGCAGACTGCGCAGCAATTAACTGCTGCGCAAAAAAATATTCATCTGGTCAGTTTGAATCAGCTCTCTGCTGAGTTATTACAACAAAACTCAACTCTTCTGATTATTGCCAGCACCTATGGTGAAGGTGAAGCACCGGATAACGCCAATCGTTTTATTGCGCGAACCCTGGCGAACTTGCAGCAAAACTCACTGCAGCATTTGCAAGTTGCTCTATTAGGTTTGGGCGATTCCTCCTACAAACATTACTGCGGTTTTGCCCATCAATTGCAGCACGAGTTGCAGCATTGCGGTGCACACTTTATTACCGATGTGATTGAAGTGGATAAGCTGGAAGCGAGTGCATTGCGTCACTGGCAGTATTATCTCGGTCAGATTTCTGGCCAATCCCATTATGCAGATTGGAGCAAGCCTGAGTATTCGCACTGGAACATTGTGCAGCGCGAATGCATTAATCCGGGCAGCCCTGGCGCCCCGGCATTTCATCTCAAATTAGTTCCGCTGGATGGAGCAATTGTGAGCGATGCCTGGCGTGCAGGTGATATTGCCGAAATAGGGCCGGGCAATAGCGAGCAAACTATTCGGCAGTTTTTGCAGCAACTGGGGCGTGATGCTGTTATTGCTGATGAGATTGTTACAACACAAAAATTACTGCACAGTGATTTGATGATTGATGATGCACATCTTGCGGAACTAAAAAATCTCGCAGATGAAGAACTGGTTGGCTCATTGAAAGATTTACCCCATCGCGAATATTCCATTGCTTCGGTTCCCAATGAAAATTCACTCGATTTATTGGTGCGTCAGGTCAAGATTGCATCTGATCACTACGGCCTTGGCTCCGGTTGGTTAAGCCTGCATGCACAATTGCAGCAGCCCATTCGTTTGCGGGTTCGCGCTAATGCCCATTTCCATTCTCCGGCGAATAATTGCCCGTTAATCCTGATCGGCAATGGTACAGGGATTGCCGGCTTGCGCTCTCATTTGGCCAGTCGTGCTTGTCAGATGCCTGATTTGCAAACGCGCAATTGGCTGCTGTTTGGCGAGCGCACCAAAGCTGCGGATAATTTTTTTGCAGAGGATATTCAGCAATGGCAAACATCCGGTGTGTTAACCAGGGTTGAACGGGTTTTTTCGCGCGATGCATTACCTGGTGAGCCGCGTTATGTGCAGGATTTGTTGCCCCGACATGCAGCAGAGCTAGAGCGTTGGGTGCAAGAAGGTGCTGCTATTTTTGTGTGCGGCAGTCTACAAGGAATGGCGCAAGCCGTTGATGATGCGCTGCGTACAATTCTTGGCGCTGGGCAACTAGAGCTTATGGCTGACCAGCGTCGCTATTGTCGCGATGTTTATTGATCGTCAATTTCTCGACAGTCAGTTGTTACTCGAAAGCCTGTTTGTTGTTCGATAGTCAATTTGTTAATTGAACGCTGATTGTTTGAATTTTATTGTTTGAAGTTCTGTTGATCGATAGCCATTAAATAATTGTTGCAGATTGTGAAACAAGTGTTCATCTGCAACCCATCCGGCCTTTTCAATTCCCTCCTCAGGTATACTTGCGGCCATAAAACACTGGACGAGAAAACACTATGCAACCCCGCACAACTTCCACCTCTTTTTTGCGTCGCCCTAAAGGTATGGCGCTTCTGGCTCTGATATCCCTGGTCTCAATCGGGCTGTTATGGAAATTTGCTTTCAGCAAAGATGAAAACGAAGTGGTGTACACCACTGAAGCCGTTACCCGTGGCGATATTGAAAACCTGGTGACGGCCACCGGTACCTTGCAACCGCAGGATTATGTGGACGTGGGTGCGCAGGTTTCCGGCCAACTGAAAAAGCTGCATGTGGAAGTGGGCAGTGAAGTGAAAGAGGGCGATCTGCTTGCGGAAATTGATGCAACGGTTTATGCCGCAAAAGTGGATGCAACCCGCGCGCAATTGCAAAACCAGAAAGCACAATTGCTGGATCGCGAAGCGCAGTTGGCTTTGGCGCAAATTAATTTCAAGCGCGAGAAAAATTTGTTCGCGGAAGATGCTACTACCAGCGAATCGCTGGAGACGGCCGATGCCAGTTTAAAATCAGCACAGGCGCAACTCAAAGCCTTGCAAGCGCAAATCCAGCAAACTGAATCTACCCTGCGCGTGGAAAGTGCCAACCTCAACTACGCCAAAATTTATGCCCCAATGGATGGCACAGTAGTGTCCATCACTTCGCGTCAGGGCCAAACACTCAATACCAACCAAATGGCGCCCACTATTATGCGTGTGGCTGACTTGTCTACCATGACAGTGCAAACCCAGGTATCGGAAGCGGATATAGGTAAATTACGCAAAGAAATGGCGGTGTATTTCACTACGCTCGGCAGTCAGGGGCGCCGCTGGTACAGCAAGCTGGATCGTATCCAGCCCACGCCGGAAATTCTTAACAACGTGGTCTTGTATAACGCACTGTTTGATGTGCCCAATGAAAACCGTTTGCTGATGACGCAAATGAGCACGCAGGTATTTTTTGTAGAGTCACAAGCAAAAGATGTATTGCTGGTGCCTATGTCTGCACTCAGTTTTGCTCCGCCACGCGGTCCGCGCCCGCAAGGGGGCTTTGCTTCAGGTGAAAACTCTCCTAGACAGCAATCGCCCAATGAAAAACCGGCAGCAGAAAAAACGGGTGCTGCTCCTGAGCAAACAAAACCGGAATTTGCTGGTGCGCGACCCGAAGGTGCTCCTGCGGATGATGCGCCTAAAGGTGAATGGAAAGGGCGTCGCGATCGCGCGGAAGGTCAGGGCACCATGGGCAATCGTCCGCGCCCGGCGCTGGTAAAAGTCATGAATGCCGATGGCGATATTGAAGAGCGCAAAGTGTTGGTGGGTGTAACTAATCGCGTGCAAGCGCAAATTATTGAAGGCTTGAAAGAAGGCGAAAAAGTAGTGAGCGGCAGCTCGCGACCGAACCAACCTAAAGTGGTAGGCGGTATGGGCATGGGTGGTGGTATGGGAATGGGTAGACGTTAATGAGCGCTGCTAATTCTATTCAACCGCTGATCAAATTAGCGGGTGTCACCAAAACTTTTCGCAATGGTGAAATTGCGACTCAGGTGTTGCACGGTATTGATCTGGAAATTTATCCCGGTGAATTCGTTGCAATTATGGGGCAATCGGGTTCGGGCAAATCGACCTTGATGAATATTCTCGGTTGCCTGGATCGTGCCAGTACCGGTGATTATTTATTTAATGGTACCAGCGTTGCCACGCTGGACACCGATGGCCTGGCGCAATTGCGCCGTGAAGCCTTTGGTTTTGTATTTCAAAGTTACAACTTGCTGGCTGGCTCTACCGCCTGTGAAAACGTGGAAATGCCGGCGACTTATTCCGGCATGACACCGGAGGCGCGCCGTGAGCGCTCCTCAAAATTATTAAGTTCACTGGGTTTGCAAGAGCGTTTGTATCATCGCCCCAACCAATTATCCGGTGGTCAGCAGCAGCGTGTTTCCATTGCGCGGGCGCTGATGAATGGTGGCCAGATAATTTTGGCCGACGAACCAACGGGCGCATTGGATAGTCACAGCGGCAAAGAAGTGATGCGCCTGCTGAAAGAATTATCCGCGCAGGGGCACACCATTATTTTGATTACCCACGATGCGGAAGTTGCGCATCACGCCCAGCGTTTGATTGAAATCCGCGATGGCAAAATTATTGGCGATCCGGGCCCGACTATTCCCGAGCAGTTACCTGCTGAAGAGCACACCTTACATGGCGCCCCGGAGATTAAAACGGAAATTCTGGAAGCGACTAAAACCGCATTTCGTTCACTGCGCAGCAATGTGTTTCGCACAGTGCTCACCCTGTTGGGGATTGTGATTGGTGTTGCCTCGGTTATCAGTATGCTCGCGATTGGTGATGGTGCAAAAAAATCCGTGGTGGATAGCATCAGCGCTATGGGCAGCAACTTATTGTTGGTGCGCCCCGGCGGACCCACTCAACGGTTTCGCTGGGATTCAGTAACACTGGTGCCGGAGGATGTGGATGCGATTGCCACCTTGCCGCATATTGCCGCGGCACTGCCTGAACTCAACGGCAGTTTTACCTTGCGTTACGGCAATGTAGACCACACAACAGAAATCAGTGCAACTGCTGCGCAATTTCCTATGGCTCGGAAATGGGATGTGGCTCAGGGCACTTTCTTTACCGATGAAGACAACAAAAATTATGCAACCGTGGTGGTGTTAGGAAAAACGGTCGCGACTAAATTGTTTGCGGATAAAAATCCG
>JAGKWY010000163.1 GCA_021151625.1 Gammaproteobacteria bacterium
AGAAGGAGGCGAGGATATTTTCGTGCATTACCGAAATATCCGTGCGGAAGGTTACCGCTCCCTAGCTGAAGGTCAGAATGTGGAGTTTCAGCTACAGAAAGGTGATAAAGGCTTGCAAGCAGAAGATGTAGTATTGTTGGGCTAAGCAAAGCAGTTTTAAACGCGACACAATAAAAACCCCGGCCTAAAGCCGGGGTTTTTATTTTTTAGATTTCCATTTGTATTTTTTGAATATTTATCTGATCAAGGTGTTGCTGCTGCAGCGGAAGTATTTGCGGCAGATGAGCCCGTATAAGGTGTTATCTGGATAATAGCGGCCAATACTGGATGATCCAGATAATGCACTTCGCCACTGCGCATATCCCGCTCTTGTTGCAGCAAAATAATTTGGCGAGTCACATATTCCGGCGCGGCAGTTTCTGTTGCTGCGTTATTTGCATTGGGATCAAAGTTACCATTTTCCCATTGCTGGTTTTCATTTGCCAATGCCTGATCCAATTCCAGATTGCTATCCAGTGACAAGCCAGAGGTATTCACACTGGCGTAATTGGGGCGCAAGGGGATTTCAGGCCAGCTGCGAGTGACTTCCTGACCAACATTCACATCAAATTGCGAATACCAAAAATTGGTTTGTAATTCCAGATAAGTGGCGACACTCAAACGAATACTGCCTTCCAAAGCCTGATGTTGACCAAACTGCTGGCCGCCATTAATTAAAATTGCTTTGGAAGCTTTTTTATTAGTGATGACCTGCCGCCACGCCTGATGAAATAACAATTCAAAACGCGAATTATTTTCCAGCCGTTTTGCCTGGGCATTTAATTGGCGCTCAGCGGCGGGTAATAAATAAAATGGTTCTTTGGTGAGATCAACAGCAGGTGCCGATAGAGTGCTATTGGCATCGACGGGACTAGTGCCGTCAGGGTTCGTTGCGGCAATTGTTGCATTGGGATCTTTTAATTCAGCCCAATCACCCGGGTAGCGCAATTTAATGTTATTTGGCCAATGCTCCTGACCGGCATCGTCTTTGCGGGCAAATACAATCAGCTCCACCTGATACCAACCCTCATGATTGGACTTGGGTGCCTGCGCCAATACACTGGATGCAGCAAACAGTGTGCTTGCACCGAGCAGCCCGGTAATTATGTTATGCGATAAGCGCGAAACAAAATTCATAATAAAATTCCTGAAATAGTTTCAGTGTGTTAATGAGAGTTTTGTTGTTAGTGTTTCGGTGTAAGGTAATCAAGTAAATCCATAACACCCTGAATACGTTTTTCTGTTGCTTCCAAATCCAGTGAGAACTTCAACTGGTTAGCACCTTCCAGTTTATAAACCCGTGGCTGGCTCTGTACCAGTTTTACAATTTGCAGCGGATCAACTTTGGTATCGCTGGCGAATTCCACTTTGCCGCCGCGGCTATTGGCTTCCAGTTTGATAATGCCAATCGCTTCCGCGCGAATTTTGATTTGGGTTACGCGGAACAGGTTTTTAATTGCCTCTGGCAACAGACCAAAGCGGTCAATCATCTCTACCTGTAAATCGCGTAACGCTTCCTCATTTTGGGCATTAGCCAGGCGTTTGTACATGACCAGGCGTGTATGCACATCGGGCAGGTAGTCCGAAGGGATTAATGCCGGGATGCGTAAATTAATCTCAATAGCTTCACTGAGTGCTTTTTCCAGATCTGCTTGCTTGCCTTGACGAATAGCCTTAACAGCGCGGTCAAGCATATCCATATAGAGTGAAAAGCCAATGGTCTGGATTTGACCGCTTTGCTCTTCACCGAGCAATTCACCGGCACCGCGAATTTCCATATCATAAGTCGCCAGTGTAAAGCCCGCACCCAGATCTTCAGCCGCACTAATTGCCTCCAGGCGTTTGACTGCGTCGTCGGTCATGGCGCGGCGATCGGGCGTTAATAAATAGGCATAGGCCTGATGGTGAGAACGACCTACGCGTCCGCGCAACTGGTGCAATTGTGCAAGGCCAAATTTATCGGCGCGATCAATAATAATGGTGTTGGCGCTGGGGATGTCGATACCGGTTTCGATAATAGTGGTACAAACCATAATATTGAAACGCTTGTGATAGAAATCGCTCATCACGCGCTCAAGGTCGCGTTCGCGCATTTGCCCATGGCCTACGGCAATACGCGCTTCGGGAATTAATTCCTGTAAATCGCGCGCGGTTTTTTCAATGGTATCGACTTCATTGTGCAGGTAATACACTTGACCACCACGCAAAATTTCACGCAGGATTGCCTCTTTAATGGTGGCTTCATCGTAAGTGCGCACAAAGGTTTTTACCGACAGGCGACGCGCAGGCGGGGTAGCGATAATCGATAAATCGCGAATGCCAGCCATAGACATATTCAGTGTGCGCGGAATTGGCGTTGCAGTGAGTGTGAGGATATCAATTTCTGCGCGCAGAGATTTAATCTGTTCTTTCTGGCGCACACCAAAGCGGTGTTCTTCGTCGATAATTAACAAGCCAAGATTTTTGAACTTAATATCCGGCTGCAATAATTTGTGCGTACCTACAACAATATCTACTTTGCCATCGGCGACACGCTCCAATACCTGATTCACTTCTTTGGTGGTGCGGAAACGCGAAAGCACTTCTACAGTAATGGGCCATTCCGCAAAGCGATCCTTTAATGATTCGTAATGCTGCTGTGCCAGCAGGGTAGTGGGTGCAAGTATTGCCACTTGTTTGCCGCCGTGACTGGCGACAAACGCTGCGCGCATAGCCACTTCGGTTTTGCCAAAACCTACATCGCCACATACCAGGCGATCCATAGGTTTGTTTGAAAGCATATCGCTAACTACCGATTCAATTGCACGCTGTTGATCCGGTGTCTCTTCAAACGGAAAGCTTGCAGAAAATGCTTCATAAGCGGTTTGTGGATTGGGGAATGCAAAACCTTTGCGTGCGGCGCGACGCGCATAGACTTCCAGCAATTCCGCTGCTGTATCGCGAATTTGTTCAGCGGCTTTTTTGCGCGCTTTTTGCCAGGATTCACTGCCAAGTCTGTGCAGTGGTGCCAAATCATCTTCAGCACCGCTGTAGCGGCTAATTAAATGCAGGTTGGTGACTGGAACATAGAGTTTGGCTTCGTCCGCATATTCCAGGGTTAAAAATTCGTTGGTTTGGTTGTCGATAGTGATGGTTTCCAAACCACGGTAGCGACCTACACCGTGATCGATATGCACAACGGCCGCACCGATTTTTAATTCGGTAAGGTTTTTCACCACCATATCAGCGTTGTCTTGCGTTTGCTTGCGGCGGCGCTGTTGCTGGATGCGCTCGCCAAACAATTGCGATTCGGCAATTACCGCAAGCTTGGGCTCGGTTTGTAATAAGCCCTGATCCAGAGGCGCAACGGTAATAGCGATTTTTTCACTGCTGGCCAGAAATTCATCCCAGGTTTCCAACGCCGCAGGACGAATGCGGATGCGCCCCAACAATTCCAATAGAGTTTCGCGGCGGCCGGCCGATTCAGCGCAAAATAAAACCCGGCCGTTAAACTCCATTAAAAATGCCTGGATCGCGGCAAGCGGATTTTCCGCTTGTGCGCGTATAGGCAGTGAAGGTGTTGCTTCGGTGGCGAAGTTGATCTGGCCTTCTTTATTGTCCTGCGGAGCTGAGCCCACAAAGGTGCGACAGTAATTTTTTAAATTACCAAAGAGTTCGTCGATAGCGAGATAAATATCACGCGGTGGCAATAGCGGGCGCAGTGGGTCAACGCGGCGGCTTTCGTAGCGACGCAATAATTCTACCCAGAAACTCTCGGCCGATTTCTCAATATCGCCTAATGCATAGACCTGGGTGTTTTGCGGCAGGTAATCAAACAGAGTACTGCATCCATCAAAAAATAATGGAAAGTAATATTCGATACCGGGTGGTGAAATGCCGGCACTAATGTCCTGGAACACCGGGCACGCTTTGTGGTTAACATCAAAGCGTTCCAGCCACTGTTGTTTAAATAAATTAATGCCGGCTTTGTTGAGTGGAAACTCCTTGGCCGGCAGGAGTTGGATTTTTTCGACTTTATCAATGGTTAATTGATTTTCCGGATCGAAGGTGCGCAGGCTTTCAATTTCATCGTCAAATAAATCGATGCGATAGGGCAGGTCGCTACCCATGGGATAAATATCCATGAGCGAACCGCGCACGGCAAATTCGCCATGTTCGTAAACTGTATCCACACAGCGATAGCCGGCGCGCTCCAGATTTTGCCGCAATTGATTGGTATCAATTTGCTCACCCACTGACACCATCAAACTATTACCGACTAAATAGGATTGCGGCATCAAGCGCTGCAACAAAGTGGTGATAGGCACCACCAAAATGCCTTGTTTTACAGCAGGTAATTGATAAAGGGTGCGCAAGCGCTCTGAGATAATGTCCTGGTGCGGCGAGATAGTATCGTAGGGAAGCGTTTCCCAATCAGCTAATTGCAAGACTGGTAAGCCGTTTGCATCTCCAGCAAAAAATCGCAGCTCGGTTTCCAGGCGAATGGCCGAGCTGGTATCGGCAGTCACAATAAGGCTTAAGCCGGAATAAAGTTTGGCGGCATTGGCAATCGCCAGTGCCTGGGCGCTGCCGTATAACTGGCCCCAGGATTGGCGGTTGCCCGCGCGAGTTGATACCGGAGGTTTGGCTAAAGAGGATAAGGTCATAGGGTCAAATCTGGCTAAAGCGCTCAAGTTCAAAGGTGTATCAATAGCGGCGTATTAATAATTGGCATTACAACTAGCACTTTCTGGTTGAAAAACAACCAGTTCGAACTAGGCTGGAGTAGTAATCAATGGCTGTGGGTATTGTACCTGTCTGGCTAAAAGGCTCTAGCCCCGATAGCTGTAATTCACTGCAAATAATGAATGGCCTTGAATCGTTGCGCATGACTAGCGAGTGTGTGGCTAGTATTTGCGAGTTTTCGGTGGTCTAGCTTGATGTGGTTAATGGGTTTAATCCGATTATTTTTGTACCGAAATTTACGCGTTTTTTGCAGGTTTCTTACGCTGTTTTTGCATGCTTTTGGTGCGTAACCATAGAGAATGCGCGCCAGTTTCTATAACCTTTCTTTACATAAGGATATTTGTTTAGGAAAAAGCCAAAGGACATTAGAAAAATTCAGATGCTTGCTGGTCATTGCAGTTTGCCCCTAGAGGCAAAGACCGCACATCAACAAGAACTATTATCACCGTGTCGGCTAACGAGTATAAAAATACTCGAGGATTTTCTACCTATGTCATCCCTGGATGCAATTGCGCACAATTGGTCGTTTGCCGTTTATATTTTCGGCATTATTTTTGTCTGCGTATTTATGTTGGCAATTCCTGTGTTCATGGGTGGCCGTAGTAAAGGTCGTGCGAAAGAAGAACCCTTTGAGTCGGGCATCGTTTCTGTTGGTGGTGCGCGCCTGCGTCTCTCGGCAAAATTTTATTTGATCGCGATGTTCTTCGTGATCTTCGATATTGAAGCCTTATTCCTCTATGCCTGGTCTGTGTCCGTACGCGAAAGCGGCTGGCCGGGTTTTATTGAAGTACTGATTTTTGTACTCGTTCTGTTGGTTGGCTTGATCTACATCTGGCGCCTGGGTGCGTTGGACTGGTCATCAGAATCCCGCCGTCGTCGCATTCGCGATGAGGCCAACCAGCGCTCTAATCTGTCCTGATTTTTATTGTGTGACCAGCGTTGTGCGGGTCACTTTTTTCCGTATTCGAGTTTCCAGTTTTCCGAGGCTTAAGCGATGGACTATACCCTTACACGTATTGATCCGAACAACCCGCAACCCAGCAAT
>JAGKWY010000255.1 GCA_021151625.1 Gammaproteobacteria bacterium
TATGAATACCAAAAAGCATCACCTCATGATTTCCGGCCTTATGGCCAGCTTATTAGTTATAGCTGGCTGCGGCCAAAAAGAAGAGGCAGCAACACCCGCCGCACAAACCCAGGTTGAATCTCCAGCAACCCCGGTAGCGAGTGCAGCAACTGCCAGCGCAACAACTGCTTGCAGTGGCACGGCGCCAACAGGTGATTTAACTCCTGTGCGTATCGAAGCAGCCAATACAACTCGCACAGAGGATGGGTTGTATGAAGGCCCTGTGTGGATCAAGGATTCACTGTATTTTTCTGATTTTACGTTCAGCCCCGGCTTTCCATCGCGCATTCAAAAACTGGATGCCAGTGGTGCAGTAACTACTGCAATTGATGATACTGGCAGTAATGGTTTGGCTGTTGATAACAACGGTTTTTTAATTGCGGGCACGCACAAATACAAAAGTCTTTCGCGTTTTAATCCTGAAACGGGTGAGCGTACCTCAGTAGCCGCCCAGTACGCAGGTAATGTATTTAATTCGCCGAACGATATAGTAGTCGCTAAAGACGGCACTATTTATTTTACTGATCCAGCGTTCCAGCGCGATGCAGCACCCGGTGGTCAGGAAAAAACCGGCGTATATCGCGTAGCAACTGATGGTGTTGTGACTTTGGTTGATGACACTATTACCAATCCCAATGGTATTGCCTTATCGCCGACAGAAAATGCACTTTATGTAAATGGTGGCGGTGAGCAGGGAATATTGCGTGCCTATCCAATAGTTGATGGTGTGCCGCAAAAAGGCACTGATCTGGTTACCGGTTTAACCATTCCTGATGGCATGGCGATAGATTGTCTGGGCAACATTTATTTGACCGAGCATATCGCGCGCAAATTGCGTGTGTACGATCCGCAAGGTCAGCAGATTGCTCAAGCCACTACGGATGCAAATTTAACCAATGTTGCTTTCGGTGGTGCTGATGGAAAAACCCTGTTCCTGACCGGCGCCGGTGCGCTCTGGAAAATTGATTTGGCCATCACGGGTACGCCCTATTAAATAGCCGGCACACCTTATTAAAGCGGTTGTAAAAAACAGTTATTAATTTGTTGAAGATGTAAACCTGAGCGGGCCGAGTAATCGGCCCGTTGCGTTAAAAAATTATGCTTGTATTAAAACCTGTAAAAACACCCTGTGTAGGTATTTGCTCC
>JAGKWY010000164.1 GCA_021151625.1 Gammaproteobacteria bacterium
TGGGTTGTTGTACTTTGGCATGTTAGCACCTCTTTCATATTGAAAAGAGGTGTCCACTAAAGCGGGGGAAGTTCATGCGCGGGTTGCTACACTTTGTTAGCTTTTTACTATGTTGGCCAAATATACTTACAGTTGATGACATAGTAAGACTTCAATACAGGCATTTTTCTCATTTTAAATAGCTCAGGCACACCACCGAAACGCTTTTCATATACATTAACTGCACGCAAACGGCGGATACGCCACAGTCCGAATTCAGGACGACCAACATTAAGATTTCCTGCTTCACGCGTTGCAAATCTGTGAATTAGAGTTTTAAGTTGGCTTTGAGGGATTTTTTGCCACGTAACAACTCGAAGCAATTCACTTCCCTTTTTCAACTTCCACTTATTTTTCAGGACTTCCACTCCATAGCTAACATTTATATACCGCGCATGCGCGATATCTCTCTTTAGATTAATTTTAAAAAGAATTATTAACTCATTGGCGCAAAAGAAAAATAACGGCAAATTACGCTGGCTCTAACGGGTTTAAACCACGCATGCGTGTTATTCACCCTATTCAGTGCGCATTATCATTCCATTAGCTCACCTAAGCTGCTGAATATATAGGTTTTTATATCAAGCAGGTAGTATTTTTTGAGAAGTGTAAAGGCGGTTATTTGTGCATGGCGGTTAGGGTTTTTGCGCGGTAGGATTGGGGCTTTGTGCTCTGGCCAGATTTAAACTCCTATGAACATTCTCCAGACTTCACTCTTCGCCATCGCCATAGGTTATTGCCTGTTGTGTGCAGTTAATTTGCGCAGTTGGTTGCCACGTTGGCGGTTGCGGTATTTTGCGGTGTTTTTGTTGTTAGAAGCGGTGGGATTTGGGTTTGAGTGGTTGATGTTGCACCCGGAGAGCGGATTTAAATCCTTGTGGCTTGGCGGGTTGATGTTGTTGTCTTTGTTAATTGGGCCTTGCCTTTGGCTATGTACCCTGGAGATTACGCGGCAGCAAACTCCCAGTCCTTTTGTTTTACCCTTAGCGCACAAATGGTTACTGCTGGTAGCCAGCCTGTGTTTGGCTCCCCTGCTCCTCTCGGCCCATGGGGGGACATTCTTTGGGAATACAGAACAGCCGGTATCCACCTACCAGGCGATGTTTATTCACGGCACTATGTTGATCAGCATTGGAATATTTACCTTGCAGGTTCCTATGTTGACGGTAAGGATTCGCTTGTTATTACAGGAATATGAACAGCGAATTACAGCGAATTTTTCTAACCTGCATGAACACTCACTACAGGCATTGAACTGGCTATTGCTGATTCTGCTGGTGAAATGGTTGATGGCTATTCTGCGCACCCTTCACTGCATGTATATAGGGCCGGTGGGTGGACTGGGCATCAATCTGTTTATGACCATTGAGATTGTTTTTACCCTGCGCGCACTTTTCGCGTTGTCCCGGTTGCAACCAGCATCAGATTTTGTAACGAGTGACATAAAGATTGAAAGTGATTCTTCAGTTGAAGGGTTATCGTCTCCATCCAGCAATATAGCCCCCCAAAAATATGCCAACTCACCACTGGATGAGTCAATACGCAAACGCATACTTGGAAAACTGCATAATGCGATGGAAACTGAAAAGCTCTATGCGCAAGCCAATTTGAATTTGCGACAGCTGAGTGAGTATTTAAATGAGAGCCCGCACTATTTGTCGCAAGTGTTAAACCAGAATTTGCAACTCAGTTTCTACGAGTGGGTTAACCGTTATCGAATTGACGCAGCCAAACTGTTATTAATTTCCCAGGCACACAAAACCATTCTCACGATTGCAGAAGAAGTTGGCTTTAATTCCAAATCCACCTTCAATGCTGCCTTTCGCCAATACACAGGGGTAACTCCCAGTGAGTTTCGCCAACAAAAGCCGGAAATAGCGAGCAATTAAGTACGGCCCGATCGGGCCGGACGCCATTTTGCTTGCACTCACCTAGCCTCCGCTTATTGCCCAACAACCGGAGGACTTATGAAACACGTAAATCTATTAATCAAAACCCTGCTACTGTTTTTTTGCTTTACCACTTACACCGAGGCCGCCAGCAGCCAGATCACCGAATTTACTCTTAGCTCCAAAGCACTTGATGGAAACCTTATAGGGCTAAACCCGGAGCGAAAAATCCGCGTTTACCTGCCTGAGTCTTATGCCAACGGCCAGCAAAAATATCCGGTGATCTATTACTTTCACAGCCTGAGCTGGAGCAATGAGAAATTTTTTGCTGATGGCAGAGTGCAACACACATTGGACGAAGCAATCCAGCAAGGAAAACTGACTGATTGTATTCTGGTGGCAGGCGATTTTTCTGGCCCTGGTCTGGGGAGCTTTTATGGCAATGCCCCGAGCAGCGGCCGCTGGATGGATCACATCACCCGGGAATTGATTCCTGCCATAGATCAACGGTTTCGCACCCGGCAATCCGCCAATGCACGCGCGGCAATTGGGGATATGCTCGGTGCCTATGCCGCAATCAAACTCGCCATGGATTACCCCGGGTTATTTGGCAGTGTTTACGCCATGCATCCTTTTGGTACTGCCACGGGTGAAACGCTGATGACCTCCCGCCCCGATTGGAAGCAAATGAACCGAGCCAAAAGCTGGAAGGATCTGGAATCCCATATTTATTCACGCGTATTTATGCTGATGGCGCAGGCCTATTTACCCAACCCGAATAAACCTCCCTTTTATGCCGACCTGATGGTTGATGTAGATAAAGATAATTTGGTAATCAACGCCGAAAAAATTGCCCTCCTGCAACAAAATTTTTTGCTGGATGTCCGCCTACCCACGCGCGCCAATAATTTGCGTCAGTTAAAAGGATTTAAAATGGATTGGGGTAGATACGATGACAATCCCGATCACGTTTACGCCAACCAGAAATTTACTCGCCTGCTCGATGACTTTGGTGTGAAGCACCAAGCCGAAGAATATTCAGGCAATGCCTGGAATCAATACTGGGAAGGTGAAGAGCGGTTTAAGAATGAGGTAATCCCTTTTTTACAACGGAATCTGGAACCCTTAAATAGCAGCAAATATTGAAATTACTGCTATTAACCCATTACAGTTGGCACCTTAATTATCACCAATAGTTTTTCCAGTTTCAAAGACAGGAAAATTTACCTCAGAGTGTGATTAGTCGCGCAGGAAATAATTTTTTAGAAGAACACACTGACTCCGCTGCGATTATGGATTAAAAAATCCAATCACCTGCTGCGTTTACTGCTGTTAATAATTCGTCGTTTTCAAAGGAGGTGTTTATGTTTGCAAAGCTAAAATTATTTATTGCCTCAACAATAGCGCTTACTTTCATCTTAATGTCCCCATTTACCTATGCCGTTTTTATTGATTTTGATGACCTTAATCCAGTTTATGATGAGGAATGGCCCTGTTGGTGCGATAACCCGTTGAGTGACGAATACCTGGATAAAGGGCTGCTGATTAACGGGGCTTGGGTGAATGGCGCTGATCACGAAAATGTAATGCTTACCAGTAACTGGGCATCGCTGGAGTTTGTAGGCGATCTCCCATCATTAGTCAGCATGAATGTTACATCCCACTATGGCGACGCAATTTTTCTGGAGGTCTATGGCACATCCGGATTTTTATATTCTATTTTCACCTCCGGCTGGCAAGGCTGGGAAGAAACCTCTACACCGGTTATTCCTGATGAATTTGTTTCCCTGCGCGCACTTGAAGGGATTAAATACATCACCATCCAGGGGTTTTATGGAATGCGCATTGGAGCTTCTATCGATAACCTAAACTTCACCTATGCGTCAGTCCCCGAGCCCTCACCACTATTGTTAATGCTTGCGGGATTAACCCTGATTCTGTGGCAGAGACGATTTAGTAGGGTAAGAAAATAACCTGATATGGCCGCTTCTGCGGCCATTTTTTATTCGGCACTTCCGTGTTATTTGCCTGTAAAAATGCGGGCAAACCCACACTGGATCACATCACCTGATTAAAGGCTTGAAGCCCCGTGCAAAATGTAATCTAATCCCACTTCAGATTTCATACTTATAAACACAACCAACGCATTCAGGCAATTCCGGTCAAATTTACCTACAACCACAATAACGATTCCGTAATCACGGAGGTAAAGATGAAACTTCTCTGCATACTACTCAGCGTCGCCCTATTGGTATTAGGCGGGCACTACACGGTGCTTTACCTGGATAACCAAACCCTTAGCCAGCAACTTACCAGGCAACAAGCGGATTTCGATACTCGCCTGCAACAGGAGCGAGTCACCTATCAAAAGAAAATTGATAGCCTGCAGGATTTCATTGCCTTCGGCCAAAATAACAAAACCCCGGTTATCAGCAACCCTGCCGCTCAAGCAGCTAATGCACCTGCCAAGGCAAGCGAATTGAGTGTTATGCAACAGGAAAACCTGAAACGCACTTTGGAGAAAAAATACAGCTTGTTGATGTCGCGCCTGGGCTTATCCGGTTTGGCGCAAAGTGAGTTGCAAAGCTTGCTGGAACAACGCGAACAAATCCTCAATGCAAGTAGCATTGGTTACTACTCATCGCAAAAAGAAATAGAAGAAGCAGTAAGTCGACAACAACAAGGCTTGGCAGACATTGACCGGCAAATTGCCCAGCTGCTTAGTTCACCGGATGATCGCAAGACCTATGAGCTGTTAAAAGATTCTGCCTATGAGCAGTATCAAATGAATAACTTTTTTGATGAAGCCCAAGGCTCTGCACCTATCCCCATGGAAAAGCGTGAAGCCCTGCTGATTAGCAAGCTCGAACAAAAACAGGAATTTATGCGTTATATGGAGGCAAGTGGCCCCAGTATCCAAAATGCCTCTGCAGAAGAAAAACCTTTCTTAATCGAAAAAGCTCACGAAGCATTGCACGATTACAAAGACAACTTCCTGAACAATGCGCGCAGTAATTTAACACCAGATCAATACGATGCGCTGCGCGAGCGCGAGCAAAAACAATTTGAAGAAATGTGGGAAAGTTTGAAAGCGGGATGGGGAGCACAATAAGTATTGTGCCCTTCCCTGCCTATATACCAACACAAGCCAGGCTCATCCAATGCAAGTCTATTTAATTAAAGGCCGGGCAAGGTGCCAAAATAAAAATACACTTCAGTTTGATAATACTGCCCCAAACGCGGCACCGTATTTTTTTCGCCTTCTGGCCCGTGGGCTGCAGCCTCATCAAATTTTGTACCTATAGGCGTAAATCCATTTAAAAAGGATATATTTCCCGCCGGGAATTCCACTTTAGTAAACATGGGATTTTCGTTCTCACCTGCTGCCTGCTTTGGGGTTAGCATACGCAAATTTAGATTTGGGTCATTTATCAGCATAGTAAAAGGCGATTTACCGGTTTCTACTTGCGCCCAATAAACCTTATCGTGAAAGCCTTTAAATTCCGGATAATTCCAGGATAAACCCGTCACAGTGTCATTGTAATTTTTTTCCCAAACACCATATTCAACGCCCTTGGTGCGATTTTTCCAAACTCTATAAGGCCCTTTGCCCAGCCAACGCATGGATTTAACCTTATCCTCCGGGTAATCAAAGGTTACACCCAAATAATCTGCTTTGGTTCCGCCCTTCATTTGATAAGCATAAGTCAGCTTTAGCCAACCATTAGTTTGCAAACGCCATTCGACTTTGCGTAACTCGCCGTCATACTCAGCACTAACAATT
>JAGKWY010000072.1 GCA_021151625.1 Gammaproteobacteria bacterium
AAAGTGGCCATAATGCCAGTGTTGAATCTTTGAAATGCCTCGCTGCTGTGCTTGAAGTGGATATTCAAACCCTAACCCAGGAGCGAGTGATGATTGATAAAAATTCTGATGTGTGGCGCAATCTGCCATTGTGGTTGAAATGGTGGTTTTTCTTTAACTATTTAACGTTCAAACCTTCACGAAAATCTACCCTGCGGGGAATGATTTTCTGTCATGTCTGCGGGTTTGCGCTTTGCGTATTTGCGTGGTTTGACCCCAAAGCCTTACCGGGTGGATTAGCTTTTTTGCTAACTGCTTATTTTTTCCATTTGTTGGCTTGGCAGGGCGATAGGTATGGTGTTTGGTACGATAAGCCGGATGATAGCCCGGCGTAAGTGTTTAATTTTAATCTCCCCCAACCCCTCTTTAAACGCAGCCAGAAGGGCGAGCAAGCTCCTCCCTTTAACAAAGGGAGGTTGGGAGGGATTTAATTACAGTGAGGGAATTTAAAACTCCCCGAGGAAACCTCCGGATTGATGTGCCCACAAATGCGCATACACGCCGTTGAGTGCCAGCAATTCATTGTGCGTACCTTGTTCAATAATTTGACCTTTATCCAACACAATTAAACGATCCAGCGCGGCAATAGTGGATAAACGGTGGGCAATGGCAATAACGGTTTTGCCTTGCATCAATGAATTTAAATTGGTTTGAATCGCCGCTTCTACTTCAGAATCCAGTGCAGACGTGGCTTCATCCATAATCAAAACTGGTGCGTTTTTAATTAATACACGGGCAATGGCAATCCGCTGGCGTTGTCCGCCGGAGAGTTTTACACCGCGTTCGCCCACGTGAGCGTCGTAACCTTTGCGACCTTCGTTATCCACCAAATTCATAATAAATTCGTGTGCTTCCGCTTGTTTGGCGGCACAAATCATTTCATCTTCAGTAGCGTTGGGTTTGCCGTAGAGCAGGTTGTCGCGAATAGAACGATGTAGCAGGGAGGTATCCTGGGTCACCATACCAATTTGCGCACGCAAGCTTTCCTGTTTTACTGCGGCGATATTTTGTTGGTCGATTAAAATTGAACCTGAGTCCACATCATAAAAACGCAGCAATAAATTGACGAGTGTCGATTTCCCTGCACCTGAACGCCCAACCAAACCAATTTTTTCACCAGCGTTAATATGCAAATTAAAATCTTGTAGCAAGCCAGAATTTTTACCGTAGTTAAAATTCACGGCATTAAAATCAATAACGCTCCGGGAAATTTTTATGTCGGTCGCAGCTGGCTGATCTTGTACTTCTCGGGGAATTGATAAGGTGTTTAACCCATCGCGCGCGGTGCCCATATTTTCAAACAGGGCAGAGACTTCCCACATGATCCATTGCGCCATACCATTTAAGCGCAACACCAAACCAATGGCTGCAGCAATGGCGCCAGTGGTGACGGCAGCATTTGACCAGAGCCAGAGTGAGGTGGCAGCAATAGAGAAAATCAGGATTACACTAATTACCCACACACTGGTACCTAACAAAGTGGCAAGGCGCATTTGCGGGTGAACCGTAGTGAGGAAATTTTCCATTCCTGTTTTTGCATAGTCTGCTTCGCGATTGGAATGGGAAAATAATTTCACGGTGGAGATATTGGTGTAGGTATCCACTAAACGGCCGGTCATATCCGAACGCGCGTGAGCTTGCCGGGTAGAAATCTTGGACAGGCGTGGCAGGAAAATATAAAGCAGGCCGCAGTAGGCGATAAACCAAATCACCAGGGGAATGGCGAGTCGCCAATCTAGCGAAACGGCCAGCACCAGAATACTGCTGAAATAAACAATGACATACAGCAGTACATCGAGCAGTTTCATAATGGTCTCGCGTACCGCGAGTGCAGTTTGCATTACTTTGGTGGCGATGCGACCGGCAAATTCATTTTGATAAAATTGATAGCTCTGGCCCAGGAGGTAGCGGTGCGCTTGCCAGCGAATGCGCATGGGAAAATTACCCAGCAGTGTCTGGTGCATTAGAAGTGAATGCATTAATACCGAAACGGGCAAACCTACTAACAGAATGAAACCCATCCAGATTAACTCCTGACGGGATTCCGTCCAGAAGCTTTCCGGTGAATGTTTATTGAGCGAATCAACCAGGTCGCCCAAAAAGCCAAACAGCGACACTTCCAGAATAGCGATTAAGCCGGTGAATATTGCCATGCCCACTAGGTAGGCCTCTGCTCCGCGACTGTAGTGGCGGCAGAACGCATAAAGCGTTTTAGGTGGGCTGGTTGGCTCCTGAGGAGGGAAGGGTTTAATCAGGCTTTCAAAAAAACGGAACATGACATACTTCACTGTATAAAATTCAGGCCGGTATTGTAGCAGCTCACACTGCCGGTATCGTGTAACCAAGTGTTAATTTGCGGTGCTACACTGTCGCCCATTGTCTAGGATTAACTGTCTGCGGTTAACTGCCAGCTATTGGCAGTAGATGTTCGGTCAGTTTTTATTCGCCTTCATACTCAGAAGGGCTTATCAGGAAATAGTTACTATGAAGAATGCGTTGACAGTATTTGGTGCTGGTTGCCTGGGTGGTTTGGTTATGTGTGTGGTGATGTGGTTGTTTTGGCGCTATGGCATCACCCAATCCCTAAACGTCAATTTGCCCGGCTCAGTATCACCTCACTGGATGTATCCACGTATTGTCTGGGGTGGTTTGTGGGGGTTTTTATTTTTATTACCCATTTTTGCCAGCAGCTTGTTTGCGCGCAGCTTTGTTATTGCGCTGATTCCAACGTTGATCCAACTGTTTGTGTTTTATCCATTCTATGAAGGTAAGGGCGTTGCAGGTATGTCCCTGGGGATATTGACTCCATTTCTGGTATTTTTCTTTTTCTGGATCTGGTCATTAACAACGGCTGTTACTTTGCGGATTTCTTGATTGTTCGTTTTTTTTTGAGTTGTACCTAATTCATAATTGTCCTGACTAGTGTGAGTGGAATTTAGTTATGTTTCGAGCCCTTGTTATTTGCATTGGTATTTTGGGATTAAACTTTGTTGCTAATGCACAATTACTGCCCAGTAACACCAATTTAAATGCGCAATCAGTACAGCGCTGGATGCAATCCAACCGCGATATGGCACCCATCATGCAAGTAGTTGATAGCATGAATACCACCGATGCCGAGATTAAGGCCTTTGACACCTTGCCCAGTGTTGAGCAGGATAAAAAAATTGATGCGGTTTTAAAGTCGAAGAATCTACAAGTTACGGCAGAGCAAATTATTCACAAGTACGGTTGGAAAACCGTGGGTGAATATATGCGCTTGAGCACTAAGCTGGGTAACGCGATTGCTGCGTATTTTTTGTTTGGCGATTTGGGTAAAGTCACCGAAGAGCAGGCAAAGCAATTGAAAGAAAAGGCTGACCCGGCGGTATTGGCAGTGCCGCGCAGTGATATTGAATTTATCAAACGCAACGAAAAAGCCTTGCAGCAATATATTCAGGCTTATGGGGCAGGGCGGGGATAGCGCTAGAGATCTACTCCCGCATCACCATCTTTAAACAAGCGTGCAAACAGACGAAAGACCCAGAGGAATATTTCTACAGGCAATTCAACAATAAGTTCAAGCGCATCTAGCCAGGGATTTCCGTCTTCGCGTTGGCCGCGCTTTCTGCTGGGCCAAAAAAAATAGGCAAGCACAAAGACGAATGCTGCAAGCGCTAATGCTTTCCAATCGAGCTCGGGACTAAATCCATCAAATAAAAAATAGATACCGCAGCTAAAAAGCACAAGGGAGATGAGTGCGCGTAGAAGTTCCATAAGTACTCGCAGGAGGATTGGACTTATGGAGTATAGAAATTGCCCGCTATCAACGCAATATTGATAGCGAGCCTAATGATTAGCGAGAGCCGCCCGTCAAGCTAAGGTAAACCAGGGTTTGGTTTAATAATTGATAGGCCACTTCACCAAAGGTGATAGGGCCAGTTAACTCGCGGGTTTTCTTGCCTTCCAGCTCTGAATACAAATAATTCAAAATACAGTTACAGGAGAAAGAGATGTTCTCACTGGCTGATGCTGATAATTCTTTGTTGAAACTTTCAATATAGTTTTCTACTGGCTGGGCGAATCTGTAACTGATGTCGCTGAATACCGGTGCGTACAAATCCACTTTCTGATTGGCTTCATCCACCTGCTGGATACTCACATTAATCATTACGCCGGAATAATTGGCCACCAGAGGCAAACGCGTATCAATTTTGGCGTATTTGATGTAATCAGCGAGGTTGGCAGCTTCGCCATTGATGGTGCAATCGCTCACTGAAAAGCCTGTGGATTTGAATTTAATTTCCGGGCCGTGCCCCTGATTAAACAAGTTCACGATATTGATATTGGCCAATTGATGTGAAGGTAGAGGCACATGCATGGCAACAGCTTGTTGATCGAACAGCATGCCGCGCGCAGGGCCAAAGCCTACTTTTGCAGCGCGATTGCCAATATCATCCAGGTGCACGCCTGAAATCCAGCCAACAATCGGCGAGAAATACATATTGGGGAAATCCGGCGCATTTTGCGCATAGGATGAATGTACTTCTGACATGGCTGGTAAAATTACAATAGTGAAACCGTGCTCGGGTGCTTCCTGGGCAATGCGTGAAATAGAATTGACATCATAGAGTGTGATGCGTGGTGCATTGCTTGGTTGAATCCCTTCGATAGTGTTGACAAACACATGTTCCCGATCTGCTTTTCCACCTTCAGTGGTCATGAAGTAGGGGATAGTTCCTGCAATCCAGTTGCCAGAGGGAAGGTCATTCAAAACGCTTTCGTCGGCGGCAATGACGAGGTATTCACCACGATTGATTTTCTCAACAACCTGGTCACGTGTGACCAGCGCGCTGCGAATACGAATATCAGTATCTTGTGCCATACAAGCTCTCCTGGCAATTAGTTTGAATAACCGTTGTTAATAACCATGCGCAACTCTTGTTGCATAAAACGTTGGTTGTGTTTCATAAAATCCCTGACTCGTCTGACTGCATTTAACTCAACTACAGGGTCCGGGTTCATCAGGATTTGTGAACGCAAATTGGATAGCAGCAGCTTATAGGCGATATGTGCACTGGGAATGAACGTGTCGTCTTTCAGGATGCGTTTCCACACATCACTGCGTTCATCGGGCAGGCTCACCTGATGCTCTTCAGGGGCATTCATTATCTGGTTAATTTGAATTAATTCTTGTTTCAGGTTGCGTGCATTCTTGCGGAAAAATTCGCGCAGCTGGTTCAATACTTCTACGCGCACATTGTTGTCATGCGTATTTTGAAAGGCATGGCGAGAGCGCACTAAAAACAAATTGAGCGGCATGTTGTTGGAACCAAGGTCAATTTTGGCACTGATTAATTTCAGCCAAATACTGTTTTTAAGCGAAGGAAGTACCAGTTTGGTGACTGTACTGCGACGCTCTTCCACGGATTGCTTTTTGGTCGACAAAGCGCAGATTTGGCTGAATTCAGCATCGAGCGAATTGGCGTGGGAGATAAAAAACTTGCGCAACTCGGTAACAGAGTCAGATAGCTTGGTTTCTACCTTGGGGTCGATCATGGTGAGTTTTAATTTCGATAACAACAGCTTTAGTGAAAACAGTTGCGTACGCAGGTGAAACTTGTCGTAGATCATGCTTTCCCAAATCGGATCTGACTCCATGGGCAAACAGGTTGCCATGCGGTAGGACTCGGGCGTTTTTTCAATATCACCGATAATTTCCTCCACCAATGGCTGCTCAATTCGCAGGGTGTTGGCAATTGCATCCGGAGTCAGGCCGCGAATATGGAACAGTGCAACCTGTTGGCGCAGTTCGTGGGTGTAGTTACGATTTGCGTCGCCGAGAAAGCCAGGCTGTAGCAAAGACTCTTTGCCGATACCCGAGCCACTCATACTTTGATCGTAAAAGTTGGAAATAATATGGCAGTTGTAGTTACCAAGGCCGGTGTGCATCCAGCGTTTGGCAAAGCCTGCATCAGAAATACGGTTGTTGTTAGTGTCCGGGTTTTTCGAGAAAAAGGAAAAGCGCGATTTTTCAACCTGGTAAGACAATTCAATTTGAATAACTCGGTTTTTCTCGTCGATCGCTACATCCTTAAAAGACGTGCAATTAATCTGTTTGGCCGATATTTACTCTTTTTGGCATCATAATAATTAATCATATTGTTCGGATGACTTCCTGCAAAAAAATCAGAATTCTAAGTTCTAGCAATAAAAAAAATACCTGTAATTTAAATTTTCGATTATGAGATCTGGTTCAAGAAAATTAATTTCAGTTATTTTCACCTCAAAATGACTGTGGAATCTTTGGGCTGCATTCTTCCCCACCGACGCAGAAATCGGTTAATGAGATAATTTTTAAGGATTAAATTATGCAGTTCATTAAGTCCCTGTTACGCGATACATTTTTTAGTTCGGCGCTGTTTGGTTCAAAACAACAACATCAAAAAGTTCGTGTGGGCATTATTGGCACCGGAAAAATTGGTGCCGATCTTTTGGCAAAAGTGCAACGGTCCGATTTTTTGGAATGCGTACTCTTTGCCGGACGTAATCTTGATTCTGCAGGGATGATGTATGCGGCAAAGCTGGGCGTGAAAGTGTCAGATAAAGGGATTAATGCCTTTTTGGAACCAAGCAATCAATGCGATATCGTATTTGACGCGACTTCTGCTGCGTTTCACAAAGAGCATGCGAAATTATTTGAGGAGCTTGGAATTCTTGCCATTGATATGACTCCCTCGCAAATTGGCGAGTGCTGTGTTCCTGCATTGGGTATGCAAGAGGCATTGAATCATCGCAACATCAGTATGATTTCATGTGGTGGTCAATCCTCAATTCCAGTGGCCCAGGTGTTGGCTCGCTGTATTCCTGATGTGAAAAAAATATCTGTTTCCTCAATTGTATCGGCCAATTCTATTGGGCCAGGCACTCTGGCTAACATCGATGAGTATTACCACAACACTAAATCCGGTTTGCGCAAATACACTGGCGTTAATGATTTTGATGTGGCCTTACATGTGGATGAAGTGAATTTGGAAACGCGCATGTTCACCAGTGTAACTGCCTGGTGTGATGCGGCTGATCTGGATGCATTGCAGGGGCCGCTGAATGAAATGCTGTTGCGCATCCAACGCTATGTTCCCGGCTATCGTTTGGAGTCTAGCCCCATGGTTATTGATGGCGGCATTCGCATAGATTTAAGTGTTGAGGGCCTGGGTGATTATCTGCCCAAATACGCTGGCAATCTGGATATTATCAACTGCGCCGCTATTGCTGTCGCAGAGCATTATGCCCAGGCAGTACTGGAAGGTCGCCAGGCGAGTGGCACTCCAATAATGCACAAAGAGTTGCAAATGGAATATTGATTCCTACCGTCACAAAACGGGTCACAAGGAGGTGTCTTCTAACCATTAAGCACCTCCCATCTCTCTTGTCTGCTTTCTAGATAATCATTTCTCTTTCGCTGTTTCAATTTTGTAGCCGGATAAAAATTTGTCCGGAGATAAGAGCTGTTTTTTTAATAAAAGATAATGCGAAAAAAGACGACACTTTTGTCGAACATTTTTACAGCGCTGAACTATACTCACCAAGTCTTCCAGATCTTTACTGATTAATTTGCCGGAACAACAAGAATGAAATACGACCTGGTCGTGATTGGGGCGGGTATTCAGGGTGCTGGTGTTGCTCAGGCAGCAGCAGCAGCCGGCTATTCTGTGCTGGTGGTGGAAAAAACTGCACCAGCAGCGGGCACATCAAGTAAATCCTCCAAGTTGATCCATGGTGGCTTACGTTACCTGGAATCTGCCCAATTTGGTCTGGTGCATGAAAGCTTGCATGAGCGCGCGTTATTGTTGCGTCTGGCACCTGAGCTGGTGAAGTTAAAGCCTTTGCATATTCCTGTTTATGAAGACTCAACCCGTTCCCCCTTAACGATTCGCGCCGGCTTAAGCCTTTACGCATTCCTGGCTGGGCTCAATAAAGACTCCCTCTTCAGGCAGTTACCCAAAGAACAGTGGTCTGGTTTGGACGGGTTGCGTCAGGATAATCTCAAAGCGGTATTTCGCTACTACGAAGCTCAGACGGATGATGCGGCATTGACCCGTGCGGTATTACAGTCAGCTGTGTTACTAGGTGCCGATTTGATGATGCCCGCCCGTTTTATCTCGGCTGAGCGCAATGGCCAGTGTTGCAAGGTGGAGATTGAAACAGGCAACAAACATGAATCGGTCAGCTGCCGGGCGCTGGTAAATTGCGCGGGCCCATGGGTGCAGGAGGTTCTTGCGAAGGTTACGCCAGCGTTGCCTTCACCGGGTGTTGAGCTTGTGCAGGGCAGCCATCTGTTGTTACCTCCTCTATTGGATCAATACTTTTATCTGGAAGCGCCCAGCGATAAGCGTGCAGTATTTGTATTGCCCTGGGAAGGGCAGTTATTAGTGGGAACTACAGAGAAAGTGCATCAGGGTGCGCCAGAAAAAGCTATTTGCTCCGGTGAGGAGCGCGAATATCTACTGGCGACCTTGCGCCACTACTTTCCGAATCTGGCAATTCCGGAAGGGCAGGTAGAGACTTTTGCGGGTTTGCGTGTGTTGCCCAAAAGCGAAAAGCAGGCTTTTTCGCGTCCGCGCGAGGTTATGTTTGCGGTGGATAACGAGGCGCATCCACGGGTGTTATCGGTGATGGGTGGTAAGCTAACTACCTATCGTGCAACCGCTGAACAGGCCTTGCAGCGGTTAATGCCTTCTTTACCTACCAAAGAACGCCGTGCTGATACTGCCTTGGTGTCCTTGCTTCCAGTACATTGATCCTAACCATTGATCGTAACCATTGATCATTCCTGACGTTTGATTCTGGCTAGCCTGTAATTAAGTCGGATTATTTTCATTAATGCCGTTGGTCTAAGCCCCATCTGCCGCTAAAATGGCGCCCGATTTCCTGCCACCCCAACCAGCGGTCTCCGCTAAGGATTCTCCTGTGAATTTCACCGGTGCCCATATTCTCTCTATCACCCAATTTGAACGTGCTGACATCCAGCGTATTTTCGATGTGGCCGACACTATGGAGCCCTATGCCCTGCGTCGCAAAGTTACGCGTGTGCTGGAAGGCGCAATCCTCGGCAATATGTTTTTTGAACCCAGCACCCGCACCCGCGTAAGTTTTGGCGCAGCGTTTAATTTACTGGGCGGCAATGTACGCGAAACCACCGGTTTTGAAAGTTCTTCGCTAACCAAAGGTGAATCCCTATTTGATACTGCGCGCGTGCTCTCCGGTTATAGCGATGTCATTTGTATGCGCCACCCGCAATCCGGCTCGGTGGCGGAATTTGCCGAAGGCAGTCGCGTGCCTGTTATCAATGGCGGTGATGGTCCCAACGAGCATCCTACGCAAGCCTTGCTGGATCTCTACACCATTCGTAAAGAGCTGCGCTCCAAAGGGCGCGATCTGGATGGTTTGCGCATCGCCATGATTGGCGATTTAAAACACGGCCGTACTGTGCATTCACTGTGCAAATTGCTGTGTATTTTTAACAACATTAGCGTCACCCTGGTTTCACCCAAAGAATTGGCGATGCCGGAATACATTGTTGAAGAACTGCGCAAGGTTGGTCATAAAGTAACTATCACTGACGATTTGCCAACCAGCATTACTCACATTGATATTGCTTACTCAACTCGCATCCAGGAAGAGCGTTTCGCGAGTAAGGAAGAAGCCGATCAATACCGCGGACGCTTCCGTTTGAATCAATCGATCTACACCCAATACTGCGAACCCAACACCGTTATTATGCATCCGCTCCCACGCGATTCGCGTGCGGATGCCAACGAGTTGGATAACGACCTCAATACCAATCCCAATCTCGCCATCTTCCGTCAAACCGATAACGGCGTGTTGGTGCGCATGGCATTGTTTGCACTGGTATTGGATGTTGCTGATCAAGTGGATAAATATGCGCGCGAAGTGCATTGGTATAATTCGCTGCGCGCTAATTAAGAATTTACTCTGCGTCAAAAAAATCCGCCGCTTAATACCGGCGGATTTTTTTTGTGCTAGTGTTTGGTAGCAAGATAAATGGCTCAGGGCAGGGTAGTGTTACATTGCGAATGCAGTAATAAGTTGTAATTCTCGCTGGTGTCTGGATTTGCGATAGTTGTTAATTGGTGTTGATGGTGGTGAGCTTGCGAACCGCAACAAATTTTAAGGCCGGAATGTGCCCACACCAGAAGATGGATTAGTAATTGTAGGGCACGCTTCGCGAAGCAAGCCGCCGAAAGTCTGGTTAGTGCCCAAAGCGAACGCTAGAGATCTATGCTTTATCGCACTGCGTTTGAAGCAGGATCAATATTCAACACCCCACGTTCACATGGGGGGTAACATTAATTGCAGCCGCTAATAGTATTTAGCGAACAACTTGCGGAAGTCAAAATGGGCCGTTCGGCAGACTATACAATTCAAGGTTTCCTGTACCAATTTAATCAGACGCTCTCAGAACTACTGAAGGCAGCGGATGACGACGTGATTACTATAGAGGGAATTGTTGAAGACATCGAAGTGGCGAACTTTGCAGGGACCAAGGCAATCCAATGCAAATACCATGAAACGCAAGATAATTACACGCCAAGCATTCTCTATCACCCGTTGCTTCAGATGATGAAGCATTTTAAATCTAATCCAGGCGCGCAAATAAGTTATCACTTATTTGCGCATTTCCCCAACAATCCAGCTATAAAAGTATCGGTGGAGGATCTCAATGCCGCGATCAAATCGAAAAACAAGAAGTTAAAAGACTTAATTGGCGAGGTGAAAGGTGTTGATACCAATGGATTTCTAAAGGTTTTTTCCGTCTTCGTCACCCCTAAATACGACGACTTGGTTAAAGATAATTCCCAGAAGCTTGCGGATATGGGCTTCAGTAAGGGTGAGGTGGAGACACTATTTTACCCGAATGCAATTCAAGTAATTGCCGACTTAAGTATTAGGCACGATGTAAAGTTTAGGAGTATTACCAAGAAGGATTTTTTGAATTCATTGCGAAAAATAAGAACCACAGCAGTGTCTCAATGGACACTTGCGCTGACGACGCGAAAAAAAATTTTGGAGACGCGGCGCAAGCAGCTTAAAGAGAACTTAAACACGAATGTCCGTCTACGTCATTTGGCTGTGTTTCCTGAGTTTTTGGAACATTTTGATGATCAGATTGTACTTTTCATAAAGGCATTCATCGATAAATATCATTTCAAAGTTGCGCATACGCATACGCCGCTATTCGCACTAGATGTTCCCCAAAATGTATTCGATGAGGTAGCGGAGCGGCTAGTTGCGAAAGATGTGATACCGAACCATGGGTATCCGGTAAAGAACTTCTCCGAGACTTATTTCTTGCGAGAGCCAATGGTCACGAAGGAAAAAAAAGAATTTTCTCTGAGGCTTATCCGTTGGGACGATTACATACATATCAAGGTTAAGTCCAAGGCGGATGATCTATTTGTGATTGGCCATGGAGATATTACGAACTTGGATGTGAAGGATGTAAATCTTGAGATCCTTGACGCCGAAAATTTTAATGAAATTAGATACGTGATGGGAATAGATAATGCCTATTAAGATTGGATCTGTACTTTCATGTGCGCCAGAAGCTGTCATTGTTGTAGTGGATAATCTTCAGACGTTCGAGAACAATAAATTAGGACTACAGGTTGGCCGATTCTTAAAGATTGCGCAGGGCAATCATGATTTCACAATCGCCGTCATTCGAAACATCAAAGGTTCAAACACCATCGGCCTAGATGGAAATACCATCTGGAACTTTCAGATTGAATGTCAAGCGATAGGCTCTTTGCTTGACGACAAGACATTTGATCGTGGTAGTCTTCTCTTGCCGGTGCCGACAGAGCACGCTTTCATTGCAGAAAAAGATACTCTTGATAAAATTTTCTCTGCCGACAGTGATCACGATTTTCCGCTCGGTAAGCTATCTATGAATAAGACAATTGATCTCATGATCAATGGCAACAGATTTTTCAGCAAACATATTGCTGTCGTTGGTTCTACTGGGTCTGGTAAGTCATGTACGGTTGCGAGTGTGCTGCATGACGTTGTTGGTATCGCCCAGCACAAAAACAAGAACAAGGGAAAGCAAAACAACTCTCATGTGGTGATATTCGACATTCATGACGAATATGCCGCAGCGTTTACTCTTGAGAAGGAAGAATCTTTCACTTTAAGTCGACTCGACATCGATTCCTTACAGCTTCCCTACTGGTTGATGAATTCGGAAGAGCTGGAGAGTATGTTCATCGAGAGCAATGAAGCAAACTCTCATAATCAGGTTAGTCAGTTCAAACATGCTGTTATCTTAAATAAGGAAAAGCATAACCCTGGCATTCCGGACGTCACTTACGATACTCCGGTTTATTTCTCGATTAAGGAGGTTTACTACTTTATTGAGAACCTGAACCGCGAAGTTATTGGAAGGTTGCCCGAGGAAGACAAACCTAAACTAGCTGACGGACAACTGGTGACTGATCGGAACATCTATTTCGACAGGATCCACGATTTCGTTGCTAATTCCAGCGCAGCTGCGACCAAAGCGACTAACGGGCCATTTAATGGAGAGTTTAACCGGTTCGTTTCCCGTCTAGAAGCGAAGCTGGCGGACAAGCGCCTTCGATTTCTTTTAAACGCGAAGAAGCCTGATGGACAGCCTCATGTCACTGCGGATTTTGAGGCTCTGATGAAGCAGTTCATAGGTTACCTTGACAAGGCAAACGTTACCATAGTGGATTTGAGTGGGGTTCCTTTCGAGGTTCTGAGCATCACTGTCAGCCTGATTTCCCGCCTTATTTTTGACTTTTGCTTTCACTACTCCAAATTGCAGCATGCACAAGGCAAACTCAATGACATCCCAGTCATGCTCGTTTGCGAAGAGGCGCACAACTACGTTCCCCGGGATAATCATGCAGCCTATCGCGCGTCACGCAAGTCCATTGAGAGGATCGCAAAGGAGGGGAGAAAATACGGCCTGAGCCTGATGGTCGTGAGCCAGCGACCCTCCGAGGTATCGGAAACGATTTTCGCACAGTGCAACAACTTCATGTCCCTGCGTCTAACAAACGACGCTGATCAAGCCTATGTGCGACGACTCTTTCCCGACAACGCCAACTCGATTACGGAAATCTTGCCCAATCTCGCTCCTGGTGAGTGCGTTGTGGTTGGTGACGCCGTTCTGCTTCCAGCCGTGATCAAAATGCCGTTACCGGTTCCCGAACCGCACTCCCAAAGCGTTAAAGTTCATAAGGAGTGGAAGGAGCAGTGGCGTGATGTAGCCTTCGCACAGGTTATCGAGCGTTGGCGAAAATAGAGAGCAAAGAATTAATGGGTCAGCGTGATTTTGAATTACTGCTGATTTTTTTGTGTTGCATCGTTGGGTATAAGTACTCATTTGAGCAAAAGATGGAGAGAATTCTGTGAACATAACCATTGTTATTGTTTCTATTGCAATAGCGGCCGCATGCCTTCTATTGTTTTTAATTCGGAGGGGCAGATTTATTGACATTGGCTCCCGCAATGCCTTTAAACAGATGGAACGAGAGTCACATAACAACTCAGAGTTGATAGAAGATTCAGGATTAGATTTGGCAATTTTTAATGAAAACGGATTCAAAATATTTGAATCGAAGGAGATCGAAAAAATTCCAGACCGAGCTTTTCTTGTAGAATCATCCAGCAGTGCGATTGGCCGTGTTACGCATCTGGCCTCTGATATTTTTAAGGGAGCCGCAAGTATTCCAAACAAGACGGTTGAGGTTGTTTTTAAGCCTGAAATTCATCAAGGTTTAGCTGATGGTACATACACCTTAATGAAGACTAATACTGGAGAGGTTCTAGCGGATGCTGTTGATTCATCTGGAACAATTGTTGGAAAGGGGCGGTTAATTCAAGGCGGGAAAGCGCGGCAACTTGCGGGAAGTGCATTTCAACTTGTTAGCATTGCAGTCGCACAGTCACATCTGGCAGATATTGAGAAAAGCTTAGGTGCAATTAAAGATATTATCACTGAAGTGCTTGAAAGACATGAAAACGAAGACAGGGCTAGAATTACTGGCGCCTTCGACTATCTCCGCGAAATTGCCGCCCATATGAAGAAACTGCGTTGCCCTGACGAGCTACCGCAACAAAAGAGAAATACGATAGAAGGGATAATCAAGGATTTCCATTCTTGGCGTAATAAGCTAGAAGAAGACACTAGCTCGCTCATTCGTCAAATATCGAGTCTCATTGACTTAGACACGTTTGGAACAGGTAATACATTTGAGCGATTGAAGGCGCTTATTGAGAGAGTAAAGCCGTTACTTGAAAGACGTGAGCTTTTACTTAATCTTGCTTCAGCAATCAACCTCGTAACAGCTTATCTTGATCCAGCTCAACGAGAGTATTCTAAAATTTCTATTAACGAGAGCAAGTGGACTGAACTCATTGAGAGCTTTAAGAGCGCGGTCGTTGATCGAGAGTCTACGCTCATGAAGAAAGCGTTCTGGAATTCAAGTGAAACTCTACAGTTACGGAAAGATAAGCTTAGAGCAATGGCTTCCGATTATCATCGAATCGGTTATGAGCAACAGGTTAATTACTTGAACCTACGAAATTCAATTAATGACAGTATGTCGCGCCTTATTGATCCGAGTGGAAATGTCCGCATTGCAATTTCCTTTAATGGACAGGGTAATGTCAGTAATGCGGCGATTCTTTAGCCTGAAGATTTGAAACCGCGACTTAGCAGGCATAAAGCCAACTTCCGGTTATGGCCGAATTTCGACATAAACCCATTGATATATCACAAACAAAAACCATGTATAAATCAAGATTAAAAGAAATTGTTAACCTATCTTTTAAAAGCCTTTACGAAAAAATCAATGGTGGGCTAATAACTGTTGAAAATGAAGCCTCATTGCAACTTCAGCTTGCATCAATCATTAAAGCAATTGGCGATTTGTTTGTTTATCGAAGGGATGAGATATTTTCGTTAGAACTAGAAAAGCCTGTAAAGCTTACAAGTGGAAACTTTGGGAAAAGCAATTCATCTAAGGCTAAGATCGATGTATTTCTTTCCATAGAAAATCTTTCTAACAAAGAAAAGAATAGTTGCGCAATTGAAATTAAATTCTTTAAAAAGGCAAATCAAAGAGAGCCGAATAACAGATATGACGTATTTAAGGATATAAGCAATCTCGAAAACTATGGTGATTTCGCTGACCACGGCGTTTTACTCGTAGCCTCAGATCATGAGCACTACATATCTAAACATGAGTATTCTAAAGACACTGCGGATTTTGATTTTAGAAACAACGCAAGATATGTGTCTGGAACAGAATTGAAGTATAGAACTCCCAAGCCATATGGTGATCCTATATCACTTAACGGAACCTACGATTTCAAATGGCTTAATGCCGTAAACGGCATTAGCTTTATGATGCTGGAAGTTGATTGCTCACGAGCAACAGATCATTAACTTCCGGTATTGGCCGATTTGCGAAGTAAAGTAGTTGAAAGACATTGAACAGTCGAGGAGCTAGTTGGTGAGTTGTATGGGGTATAAGGTTTATTTACACAAATTTGAAAATGGAGATTCTGCAAGTATTCCCTATGACGAACTCGTAGGAATATTAGAAAAATATGGAGAGATTGTAGATCGGGGTTTTGGGTTGGAGTTCATATCTAAAGTTGGCGATATTTCTGATTGCGTGTCATTAACGGGAAATTTAGACACAGGTATCACTGGAATTACATTTGATCGGCCAATTCTTAACGTAAAGTTTCCCGAAATTATTTATGAACTCTTAAGTTTACAGAACACCTGTTTTTTCGGTCCTAACCTGGAGTTTGTGCATACACGAAGTGAAATGAATGACCACTACCCACAAGGATTGATTGAACATTTACAGGATGGCCCCAAGAAAATTGCATCACCCGCTGAAGCATGGCCACATGCATAACGCCATTAACATCTTGGGCATTACTGCCCAGCCTACATTAATGCCCATTTCCGGTTATGGCCGAATTTAACGTTCGGAAGACAATAATGAAATTCAGAAAAACGACTGTGGATGATGCGCGGGGCTTACTTAATTTTTACACCGACAACCGCCAGCACCTTTCTCCCTGGGAACCGGAGCGAAGCGAAGAATTTTATACACTCGCGTATTGGCAAGAGCAGGTAAAAAATCGTGCTGCTGAGATGCAAGAGGGAAGGGCTGCTTATTTTGTTGCGGTAGATGATGCCGGGAATGTAATCGCGGTATGTAACCTGACCAATATTGTGCGCGGTGTTTTCCAAGCCTGTTATATGGGGTATGCCGTTGCAGAGTCTTATCAGGGAAAAGGAGTGATGAAAGCTTTATGCGAGCAGGTGGTGAATTATGCGTTTGATGAATTGCAATTAAATCGTGTGATGTCCAATTACCTGCCGCACAATACCCGTTCGGGTAATTTGCTTAAATCATTAGGGTTTGAGCAGGAGGGTTATGCCAGGCGCTATTTGAAAATTAATGGTGAATGGCAGGACCATGTGCTTGCCGCCAAAACTAATCCGTCCCTTGTCTAATGAAAATCGCGCGAGTTTACGCTGAGTGTTTTCAAGCAGTGAGTGTAGTCCTGCAAGTGGCCTGCCACTAAATGGATTACCGGTGTTTCACTATCATGTGCGTTAATTTCCAGCACACCTTTCACGACTAATAGTTGCGCATTTAATAAGGGCTCGCGAAAGTGAACCTGGGTTTGGTGCCAGACGACTACATTGATATTTCCAGTTTCATCTTCCAGGGTTACAAAAATAGTGCCTTTTGCGGTACCGGGTCTTTGTCGGCCAGTGACCAGCCCGGCTACGCGCACAAAACGCCCGTGGCCAATGCCTGCCAGTTCGCGTTGGGTTTTACAGCGATTAAATGGTGCCTGGCTGCGCAATAACGCCATGGGGTGTGCGCGCAAACTTAAACCGATACTGGCGTAATCATCCAGCATATCTTTTTCCAGCGAGGGTGCTGGCATGCTTAATAGATCCTGTTGGTTTTCGCTCGTTTCCAATAACGCGATGTGTGGTTTTATGGCTGCCGCCTGCCAGCGCGCTTCATGGCGATGGCCGGTGAGCTGGGCAAAAGCATCGGCGGCAGCAAGATGGCCTAAATCCGTAGCTGTGAGTGGGGTACGGCGCGAAATATTTTCCAGTGAGCTAAATGGCTTGCTGCCGCGCCAGCGCTCGATAGCCTGTGCTGCCGCAGAATCCAGCGAACGAATTTGGCTAAAGCCCAAACGAATGGCGAGCAAAGGTTGTGGGTTGGGAAAAAAATCGGATGCTAATTTATTGGAAGTAATTTCTTCCAACTGGTTCTCGTAAACGCTGCGGTTAATATCGACTGGCAGTACCATTACGCCGTGACGCTTTGCATCCTGTAGTAATTGTGATGGCGAGTAAAAGCCCATTGGTTGGCTATTTAGCAACGCACAATAAAATGCAGCCGGGTGATGGCGTTTACACCAGGAGGAGGCATAACACAATAATGCGAAACTGGCCGAGTGGGATTCGGGGAAACCATAACCGCCAAACCCTTTAATCTGTTCAAATAATCGCTGCGCAAAATCCAGCGAATAATTGCGCGCTAACATACCGCCAATAAAATCCTGCTCGAAGTTTTCCAGTGTGCTGTTTTTTCCCCAGCTGGCCATGGCGCGGCGCAATTCATCGGCTTTACCGCCGCTAAAACCGGCGGCAACCATAGCGAGTTTAATTGCTTGTTCCTGGAAAATAGGCACGCCCAGGGTGCGTTCCAATACCGGAATTAAATCGTCATGTTCATAAGTGACCGCAGCGGGATTTTTTCGCCGCTGCAAAAAAGGATGTACCATTCCGCCCTGAATTGGGCCGGGGCGCACAATTGCGATTTGAATTACCAGGTCATAAAAAGTGGCAGGCCGCAGGCGCGGCAACATCGACATTTGCGCGCGCGATTCCACCTGGAACACGCCAATGCTGTCGGCCATGCGCAACATTTTGTAAGTGTCCGGGTCTTCCGCCGGAATATCTTTAATGGCCTGTATGTGTGGTTGATAGGTTTGAATGGTTTCCAATGTTTTACGCAGCGCGGTCAGCATGCCTAATGCCAGCACATCCACTTTTAATAAGCGCATGGTTTCCAGGTCTTCTTTGTCCCATTGGATAATAGTGCGTTCAGGCATGCTGGCATTTTCAACCGGTACCAGGTCGCTGATGCGATCCTGTGCTATGACAAAGCCGCCGACATGTTGCGATAAATGCCGGGGAAAACCCTGTAATTCATTCAGCAGTTGAAAAAATAATTGCAGCATATGCCGGGAAGGTAGCGCTATTAATGGATTATCGCTGCGTAATTGTTCATGCACTTGAGTCAAGCGCTCCTCCCATTCTGTACGCCTGTCCCACCATGCAATAGAGGTTGCTAATTGCGTGATTAGTGCGGGTTCAAATCCCAATGCTTTACCCAAATCGCGCAGCGCACTGCGGCGGCGATAGCTAATAACTGTGGCCGCGAGTGCGGCGCGTTCACGGCCATATTTTTGGTAAATATATTGAATGACTTCTTCGCGTCGCTCGTGTTCAAAATCCACATCTATGTCGGGTGGCTCATTGCGTTCTTTGGAGATGAATCGTTCAAACAGTACATGGATTTGCCTGGGGGAAATTTCAGTGATTCCCAGGCAATAACACACTACCGAATTGGCTGCAGAGCCGCGTCCCTGGCATAGAATATTTTGCGTGCGTGCATATTGCACAATGTCGTGAACCGTTAAAAAATAAAATTCGTAACGCATTTCTTCAATGAGTTGTAATTCTTTCTTGATAATTGCGGTCACGTCTGGCGGTGTTCCCTGTGGATAGCGCTCTTGTTCACCTTGCTGTACCAAATAGCGTAAATACTGTGTGGGTGAATAACCGGCGGGAACCAGTTCCTGCGGATACTGGTATTGCAATTCTTCCATGGAAAATTTGCATAACTCCCTAATCCGCTCTGTCTCTTGCAACAATGCAAGTGGATAGAGTTTTTCCAACTGCCCAAGCGTTTTTAAATAGGCCTCGCTATTAGCGCAGGCCTGCGTCCCCAAATCCTGTATGCGCGTGTTGAGTCGAATGGCGGTGAGTGAGTCCAGCAGCATTTTGCGTTTGCTGCTGTGCATTAATGCTTGCCCGGCCGCCACTAATGGAATGCTCCAGGTTTTTCCCAATTGCTGCCAGTTTGTAAAGTGTTGCTGTTCGCCGCTGTGTAATTGATGGTTGATTCCCAGCCATAACCGGTCTTTAAATGCGCGGGTTAGATAATCCGCGTGCAAAGAAATGGCACTTTCGTTGTTGTGGTCAACAGGTTCGCACAACCAGATAATCAAACAGTGTTGCAAGCGAAAACGCAAATCTTCCAGATGGGCCTCATAATTACCTTTATCGGCACGGCGCCGTGCAAGGGTAATAAAACCGGATAGTTCGGCGTAAGCAATGCGAGTAGGGGCGATAGCAAGTAAAGTAATACCATTAGACAATAAAAAGCGGCTGCCGATAATTAAATCAATTTTATATTCTTGCGCAGCGGCAAATGCTTTTACTGTGCCAGCTAAGGAGCACTCATCGGTAATAGCGATAGCCTGGTAACCCAATTCGGCGGCGCGCGCTACCATTTCCTGCGGGTGGGATGCACCGGTTAAAAAAGTAAAATTGGTGGTGGTGTGCAACTGGGTGTAATTCATTATTAGCAAAATACTCCCTGCACAAACCAACGCTGCTGCTGTAAATCCTTAAAAACCCATAAGCGCAATCCATCGTGCCGTTGCGCTATAAAATAATCGCGTGCGCTGGGTGTGTCCCACCAGTGGGTGTGAATTCGCTCGGGGCCGGCGAGTAATTGCAGTGGGCCTCGCCAGTGTAATCCTGCGGGTGTTTGTTCAATGTGCTGTGGTGTGGCCAATAACCATTTGGGGCGCAATGCCTGCTGCTGTTTTTCAGGTAAAACTTGCCAGGCTGTTTTTTGATAGCTGATGACGTGATTGCTGAGTTCGGGTAAATGATCATCCCGGTAGCTTATTTTATAGATGGCGCTATCACCCAGGCGCGCTTTTAATTTGGCGGTAGTTAAGGTGAAATCCTGTGTGGTTTTATAGCTATACGATTGTTGTGAAAAATCCAGTTGACCGGTTTGTGTGTGGAGGGGCGACGTAAACGGACAATGCAATTCCAGTTGATCCACCGCAAAACGAAATGCATATTGCTCTAATTGGATGACACTTAATTCCAGCAATAAGTTTCCCTGTTGTTGCGGCGTGTCGCAATGTACACGAATAAGGTCGCGTTCCTGGTAAATACTAATTAGTTGCCATTCAATCATTTGGCATTGATGTTGACGTCGCTGTAAATGCTCCCCGAGTTTTTGCAGGAGCAAGGCGAGCGCAGGTTGTAACAGGTCCAACTGCGCAACCGGAAACTCCATCTCTATACGTTCAATAAATTGCAGTTCCGGGTGAAACATTGGAACAGGTGCAGAAAATAAACCCGGTTGTTGCATGTCCTGGCTGATATCCAGCGTATCGCACAAATATTGACTGAATTCATGGCCAAAGCGTTTGGTAAAACTGCGCAGGCCACTGGTATCCAGTTGTTGCATTAGGTCGCCCAGCGAGACAAAACCGGTTTGCTGTAATGCAATGACTATGCGTGGAAACTCCTCCAGGCAAGCGAGTGGTAATGGCTGCAATTGTGCGTGAAAAACAGGGCGCAATTGTGCGGGTGAATATTGCCGGATTTGCTGATCCAGTTGATGGATAAAATTATCGGATTGGGCTGCTGTGCTACACAGCAACCAGGCCGCTTGTGCAGTGTGCGCGATTGCACTGCGGTAGTTGTAGTAAATCTCTTCCTTCTGCAGTTGCTGCTTGATTGCATCGAGCAGTGCGGTTATGCCACCAAACAAGGTTAGGGAACGGGATATTTCCAGTTGTACGCCATGGGCGTTGGTAAACTCTGAAATATACATTTGCACATGAGGTGTAAATTGATACAACAGTTCGCATAAGCGTATTAATTTATTTTCAATGGTTTTAGTGTCATGCGGAGTTACCGCTGGGCAATTATGTGCTGCGGGCCAATTATTAACTGCAGGATAGGTATTTACCGTACTGGCTAAACGAATAGCAAGCCACAGGCGTAGTGCCGGTGGCGATAACACACTCTTGCTGTCCATTAGCGGCTCCGCAAGTGTGTAATTTTAGTTGTGTTTTTGTCGGTGGATTTTTTTGCAGTTTTTTTCAAGGTTGTTGCCGGTGTTGTTGCCGGGCGAGAATCTGGGGTTGTATCCAAATGGGCATGAGGTTGATAACCCAGCCATGCGCGCGGTAGTGGTAGTGAGATAGGGCGGTTAAGCAGTGATTGCTCGCCGCCTTTTTGTTTGGTAATGGTGACTTCTAATGTATCGGCGCTCATACGTGTGTGCAAACGCAAATGCGCCGGTGAGTGTTGCGTACTAACACGCGCAGGGCGTAGCAACCAGTAAAGGCCAGAGCCTTCACTGCTGGCCAACACACATTTGCGTACATCGGTGTAGTTCAAGGCTTGTTGTGGTTGCCAGGCTAATAAATGGCTGCAAGCTTTTGCACGGGCAATTTCTACAAAGGCGGCGAGGAAATCATTTTTTGCTGGTGCATTAATAATTAATAACCGATCCAGATTCAAACCAGCTTGCAATAATCCTTGTGCAAAAGGTAATGCGGGCGGGTTAATTAATATTTGTAATCCTTGCGTGCTCTTGCACAAGCTGGGCGTTAGTAAGAGCCATTCACCCTGACCAAATTCCTGCTGGCTTATTTCGATTAAACACCCATGTGGCCAACCCTGATGTACCAAGCAAGAGTTCAGTAATGGATGGCCGGTATCTTGTCCATAATCACCTTGGACATAGGCTTTGGTGCCGCGCCAAATGTCGCCGCGCAGCAGTAATTGTTCAAGGTCCGGAGGAAGTGATTGGGTCATGGCAAGCTAGCTATACTGTATTTAAATACAGTATAGCGCTTGGAGGCGCTGTATAGTCAAGCGGATGCTGCAGCCACTTAACACTGTTTGGTTATAAGTGAATCGGGTTTGAGCAATTCTGAAATCTAGTGAATGAATTCAACAATTTTGTTGAGCAGTGCAGGGCCATTGAGTGATTTATCAAACGCGTGTTTGATGCCCAGGCTATTGCCTAATTCAAGGGTGTGTTCATCCTGCTTATCACTGACCAGCACCAGATTGATCCCGGCAGTTTTGGGTGTGCGTGCCAGGATTTTGCACAGGTCGGCGCCCGCCGGGGAACTGGCGATATTGGTGCCGAGTAAAATTAAATCCGGGTGTAAATCGACCGCCAACTCCAGGCATTCCGTCTGGGTTTCGGCGGTTAATAAATTGAAATGCGTTTGCAGGTGCGAAGTGAAATGGCGAATCAAGTCTGGATTGCTGTCGGCCAGCAACAGGGTTTTGTGGGTTGCCACTTCGTCTACCCAGCTGCGGTTGCGGCCCGCACGCTTGGCTTTGTAGAGGGCGCGGTCGGCATTTTTAATTAACTCTTCCAGGTCGTGGCCGGTGGTGCGCAAGCAAGTAGCACCACCAATACTGGCGGTAACATGGGAATCAGTAGGTGAGACATCGTGGCGCATTTGCAATGCGCTAATGGCCTCGCCAATGGATTGGGCTACACACATAGCGCCTTTGGCATCAGTTTCCGGCAGAAGTACGACAAACTCTTCGCCACCGTAACGGCCCAGAATGTCGGTGGTGCGGTGCAAGCAGCTTTTAATTGCCTGGGTGACCTTTTTCAAACAGGCATCGCCTGCGGGGTGGCCATAGTGATCATTAAATAATTTGAAATGATCTACGTCGATCATCAGTGCGCTGATTGGTTGTTGATGGCGCTTCGCCAATGCCCATTGTTGCTGGGCCATTTCATTAAAGGTGCGACGGTTATAGATGTGGGTGAGGCTGTCGAGTTGGCTGAGGGCTTCCAGTTCGGAGTTCAGCCGGCTCAATTGGTCGCGCATCTCTGCGATCCGCTCCATAGCGCGAATTTTGGCCTTGATGATCATAAAACTGACTGGCTTGATTAGATAATCATCGCCGCCGGCTTCGATACCTTCGCGGTAATTTTCATCCTCATTCAGCCCGGTCACAAAAATGATGGGAATCCAGTGGCCGGCCAGCCATTCGCGAATCAGGCGGGTGGTTTCAAAGCCGTTCAGGCCGGGCATTTCCACATCCATGATGATCATATCGACCGGGGTGTTTTCCAGCAGTTGCAGGGCTTCTTCGCCACTGCGGGCAACTAGTGGCTCATGGCCCGCGTCGATGATGTAGTTGCGCATGGCGTAGCGAAGTGTTGCGCTGTCTTCAACCAGAAGGATTTTCATAAAGCCGATTAAGGATTCAACGAGAAGATACGGATGATCAAAAAGTTCATCTGAGTGTAGCCAGTATTATTGTTGTCGGTGGCCAGAACCAGGTCTGGCGTCAAAATAAACATTATTTTACGTGGATGGACTTCTGCTGTCGAACGGAATATCAGCAGCTTGCTGGATATTTATCCGCAGCGCCGCCTGGTTCACAGCGAAAGTGCGAGTTAATCCTGGTGATCCACGTACAGCCACTTGCCCAGGTTTTTGCGAAACAGGGAATGTTCATGGTGCTGTTGTAATTGCCCTGCCTGGCGAAACAGGGCGATAAACTCCACGGTGCCTTCCTGATCTGCTGCAAGTCCCTTGCTGGTTGAGAGGATCTGCAGGCCCAGCCAGTCGCAGCTTTGCGCCCACTGGAGGATATCCGCTTTACTGGAGCGCAGGCGCTGTTCTGGGCTCCAGGTGTCCCAAAGGTAGTCAATGGCTAAAATTACATGAGCAGAGTAGCGCGAACGCATTAGCTGCTCAGCGGTTTCCGGCCAGGTTTGACCTTGTATATGCGGAAGGCAGCAGTTGGCCAGCAGCGTTTGGCTGCCGCAGGGACAGGGGGATTGGGGATTAACGGCAGGTGTTTTCGATGGCATTTTTTGGCCCTTTTCGGTATTTTGTGCGCCTGTTTTTGGCCGGGCCAATTCTCGCCGAGTCTGGCGCCCGGTTCCAGCGTTCCCGCACTAAATGCATAGCCTTCGAGTAAAGTTTTCACTATGAGCGAATTTGATGATATCCGCCCCTACCGCGATGATGAGGTGCGTTCAACCCTGGATCGTATTCTTGCCGATCCTGAACTAACCGATGCAGTGACGCGCCTGAAATTCCCCAAATTACACTCCTGGTTGGGTTGGTTATTAAAACCGCTGGTGCGCAGCAAATTGACCCAGCAGCTTGCCGGTATTCAGGATGTGCAGGGGTTCCAGGCTGTAGTGGAAAAATACCTGTCGGGGATGATGGCCAGCCGCGTTAAAGAGCTCACTTTTTCCGGTTTGGAAAAACTGGATAAACACAGTGCTTATTTGTTTATCAGCAACCATCGCGACATTGCGATGGACCCGGCCTTTGTTAACTGGGTGCTCTTCCATAACGGTTGCAATACCTTGCGTATTGCTATTGGTGACAACCTGTTGACCAAGCCATTTGTATCGGACCTGATGCGATTGAATAAGAGCTTTATCGTAAATCGCTCTGCCAAAGCACCGCGCGAAAAATTAAAAGCGGCAAAACATTTGTCTGCTTACATCCATCATTCGATTGTGAATGAAAATGCCAACATCTGGATTGCACAGCGCGAGGGTCGCGCTAAAGACGGCAATGACAAAACCAATTCTGCGGTACTGGGTATGATTATGCTCAACAAACCCAAAACTGAAGAGCTGGCAGAATACGCCAAAAAACTGCGTATAGTGCCCGTATCCATTTCTTACGAGCTTGACCCGTGCGATGCCGCCAAGGCGCGCGAACTTTATTTGCATCGCACTGAAGGTAGCTATCAAAAAGAAGAGCACGAAGATGTACGCAGCATTGCTATGGGTATCGCCGGTAATAAAGGCAATATCCATTTGGCCTTTGGCGATGTGCTGGATGGCGATTATCAGGATACGGATGAATTGGTCGCTGCATTGGATCACCAGATTCTGGGTAACTATGTATTGCATGCGACCAATTGCATTGCTTATGAAATGTTACATGGCAAAGTGCCGGCTGTTAATTACGGCGCGAACAATACCCCTTATGACCCGAAAAAATTGATTGCTGAACGCACTGAATTTGAAGTGCGTATGAATGCAATTCCCTCTGGCCAGCGCGACATCGCACTGGGCATTTATGCTAATCCCGTTGTGAGTAAATTGGCCGAATGCTAACGGATGCGCTGAAAAAGCAAATTCAGGGCGCCTATAGCCAATTTCTGGAAA
>JAGKWY010000165.1 GCA_021151625.1 Gammaproteobacteria bacterium
CTGAACCTGCTGGTTACAGGCACTTGTTTCCCTCGTTCTATCACGGCCTTTATAATTCTGGCGCCTTAATTATCCATTTGGCGCTTGTTGTTTATAGCTAAAACTATGGTGTTGAGACTTAAAACAGTATCTTATGTTTATTGTTCCACAGTATCGTAAGTTGACAGCGCGATCAATTCACATTTTTTAATATACAAGGCGGTTTTTACTGGCTAGATATAATTATCTGTACTAACGAGGGCAATCAGGGCGGTTTTTTATCATTGATAAAGTCTGTTTTTAAGTGTGATTGATTGAAATTTGATAGACGACAATTTGTTTATTTATGGTAATTAAGCAGCTGTTTGTTTAAGAGCTGGTACTTGTTGGTGGCGCCTATGTATTCATTATGGTGTTTTGTTTCGTTTATTGTGACTTTATGTGTGCGCGTGATTCTGCTGGTCCAGGACTAATTGTCCAAGAATTGAAACGACGACATCTGTGACCGCCGTACCTGGTGGTAATTGAGGAATAAGGATGGCGCTGATGCTGTTGATTGACTTTTCACCATCAATCATTGCGATTATGGCTTCGATGAGTGGATGTGGTTGTGTCACAGGGAAATGCATGTGTGGAATAGGTAAATGGTGCATGGTCAACCAAGGTGCAAGAATTCCCGGCGTAGGTGGTGCTGATTTACTGCTGTCGGTATTTGTTGCGATAAAACTCCATACCTGCTCTTCTCTGAATCTTGCCTCCATGGGCGATATTAAATATTGAGCTTGATCAATACTCTCTTCGAGAATCTCCATATTTGTTAATCCAATAAATTCCCTGATTTCAGTGTGTGAATATTTAAGTTGCAGCGGGAGATGGCGAGTGAACAATAACGGCCCAGTGTTTAGCCAGCTTCCTTTCGGAGCTAATAGATTGTGAATTATGCCAATTAAATCTCTCACGTCGCCGCCATTGACATCAATAAACCAGGGGGTGAGGATTAAATCAAAGCTATTTTTAAGTAGCGGTAAGTTCCAAACATTTGCGCCCAGCAGGAACCAGTTGCCTGCATTGGAAGCTGCATTTTCCGGCGGTGTAATCGCTTGAGTTTTTGTTGTTGGAAAGGCAGCCTGTGGGAAAAGTTTAAACTCACTGAATTGAAGAGGGTTTTGTTGTCTAATCAATTCATCAGCAGCAGCGAGGAGTAGCGGGTTACTGTCCACTGCCAAGGTAAATTCTGGATTTAAGTAGTGATGCAAGTCCCAGCTCAATCTTCCTGCTCCGGCGCCTAGAACAAGAATTTTTTTTGGTTTTTCAGTTAGTTTGCCCAGCAGCGATTTGATTCGCAAAAATGCAGTGTGATTTTCTTCGCTTGGCGAAGACGCGGAATCCCATCCCCAGTCCCTGAAAATCAAATCAAAATATTCACCCAAATCACCGGGGTTCATATTGCTCAGTTGTTCATTGGGCTCCGGGATTAATGATTTTTTTTCCAGAAGTGATTGGATACTGTCGCGGTTGATTAAATTGGCTTTATATATTTCCGCAAGTCGTTCTCGAGTGGCGTCGCTCAGATCATAACGAGCGAGTGATTCACGAATATTGTTTAACCCTTGCACGGCGTTGCCAAGTAACGTTGCTGTCTGATGTTGCCAGATAGTTTTTTGATGGATTCCTGCCGGAAAAAAACAGGGTATATCTCCCAGCACAAAAAAATCGGTTGCACAACGATTGCATTTCAAGTCTGCAAAAACAAAACCATCCTCGGATGTTGCAAAGCATTTTGGGCAGCAAAATTGGTTGATAAGTTGAGGGGGTGTTGCAATTTGCGTAGACATAAATAAAACCGATTTAATTTATTACGTGAGAATGATTAATCCTAAATGACTTGTATGTAAAACAAAATAGCCTCCTTGAAAACAAAAAGCCTTCTATCAAAAAATTGATAGAAGGCTTTTTTGGGTAATGCTTTTAAACCAATTACACTATGCCTAATGTGCTGGTACCTAATGTAATACCGGTTAATCCCATGCCTTTTGGAATTGCGCCGTTCAGGTCATAGACGTTGCCGCCTTGACGAGCTGAATAGCCGCTGACAAAGCCGGGCATTTGTGTGGCAACAATAAATGGTCCATTACCTGAGCTGTGGTCCATACCATTACCCATACAGGTTACTTGCACAACTACTGTTGAGTTAATCAGCGGTTGGCCATCTGGCCCTGCTGTTTTGCGCAACTTGTCGATCAGGTATGCAGGAACATCATTCAGGTAGCGCCACATTTCAATAAATGCAGCGTTGCTTGGAGCACCGTGACATGCCTGGTGGGCATCTTGGGTCCATGATGTGTTGTGACCAAGCCAGTCGCCCTGGTGGTTACCTAACTGCAGCGTTGCTACCTTGGTAATACCACAAGCCAATGCTGCAACAATAATGTCTGCTTGCGATTTACCTGTTGCCTGCATATTGGCAACGCTTGGCGTGATATTGCTGCCGCAATTAGTGGTAGTGGAGCCGCTGCTGCTGTTAGCTGCTGCGGTATTGGTTTTGATTTTTTTCAGCGAATCAACGTGCTCTTGATAGCGAGCATATTCTTCAGCACTGAGTTTATTTTTGATAACGTCCAGTGCGCGCAATTGTGCATCATAAGACAATGCATAAGTGTTATCAGTAGTGCCGCCTCCGCCGCCGCCAGTTCCACTAAAAATATTGGACAATGCTTGCGTTGGGTTATCGGTACAGGGGCCAATATTACTGCAGAGTGTACCGTTGGTTGTGGCTTTCGCTCCCAGATAAATAGACGCGCGTGGAGTACTGGTTCCCAATACACCGGCAATGCGTTTATCCATGGTTGGTGAGTTGTAATCTGTTACGCCCAATGAGTTCATTGCAGTGGCGTGACCTGATGTGATCACATCGATTTGACGGAAGTGGCAAATACCGGAAACGTTGTAGCCATCCGGGCCATAAGGACGAGTGATCTGATTCATTTGGGTTGCGCTGGATGGCATCCAGGTGCCAGCCGCTGCACCGCTATTCAGGTAACAAAATACTACGCGCTTATTTACTGTGCTTTGCGCAACTGCATGGCGATTGGCAAGGACACCGCCGAGCAATGTTGAGCCGCGCAACAGCCCGGCAGAAATTCCCGATTTAGCAATCAGGTCCATAAAGCGGCGACGATCTTGTTGCACAAATTGCTCACGATAATGTTTATCGTGCTTCTCGTCATTTTTAAAATAAGTTTTCAGTGCTTCTGGTCCCGCCTCAAGTTTCTTGACGTGTTCCATTGCCTCAAGCGCATCGTCTTCAGGCAAGTGGCGGAATCTGCTATCAATCTTTTTCATAACCAAACCTCTTGGATTTAGAATTTTTTCTGTTGGTTTTCCACGTAAAGGGTGAGGCGTGCCCCACCCAATCGGCCTTAGCGACGGAAACGAATTACGTTAGACATACCGAGTTCTTTCAACATTGCTCTTGGGTTGCCGTTACTGCCACTCAACTTGGTTTTGAGTGTGTCATTTACGCAAGCCAATTGCGATTGTTGCTGGGTAGTCAGTGCTTTTTCAGCAGTATCGTCCTGGAATTCGCGACTCAACGCATAACCGGTTGCGAAGCGGAATGATTTTTGGATCAAACAGGCATTCACACCAGGAAGACTGTTAGCAACCATAATTTTGCCGAGATCTTTTGATCCATTGAATGGCAAACCAGGTGAGCCAGTATCTTTCTCGCTGTTAACTTCTGCGAAACCAACAGTGCCTACACCATTTGCACCAAAGAGGCGACCACCGTTGTTAACCATGGCAATTTCTACCAGGTTGGTGCGTGCTTCATTACCATTCAGATCCATGGCTTTTTGCACCACTTTTCCGTTGGTTACTGTGCGCGGCATACCAACATTGTCGAAGTCATCCACGCCAAACAGTGGGTTGATAATGGCGTTGTGGCATTGATAGCAAGGTGTGCCTTCAACAGCAGTTTGCATGTCGTAGAACTGGGTAGTTGTCAGGTTGCCGGCTTCCAATGCTTTTTGTGCGTCAGCAGCTGCTTTATCGCGCAAACCAGTGTTATCCACAAACGATGTGGGCAGAGGAATGTTTTGGCAGAGCATATCCTGACGTACGTGAACTGCACGTTTGATTGGCGATGTGCGGCCCGCATGGGCGTACAAAGTCATAAACGCACCAGAAGACAATACACCGCCACGCTTGGAGTTGGCTGTGTTAACCATACGCCAATCGGTAGCACTGGTGCCGCCACCGGATATGCCGTAGTAAGACGACAGAGTGCTGTTCAGCATGGTGTAGTCACCAGTGTAAATATCGGTGAACGGCAAGTTGTTATAGAACGCGTATTTGTAAACTTCGCGAATCTCTTGCGCCATGGAATCCTTCACCGCTTGTGTGAAGTTGCTGCCAGCCGTGCGAGTCACATTGGTTACATCATCAGTGCGGAACCAGAGTCCTGCGAAGCGACCAATTTGTGCTTTGCCCAAGTCTGTATCAAGCATGCGATCAATTTGCTGTCCGAGGTTAGTGGCATTTTCCAACTGACCATTCGCCGCTGCAGTTAACAAGGTTTTATCGGGACCACTACCGGTGTACATGTAGGCCAATGCTGACGCAAACTCATAAGGATCCAATGCATAAGCGGTTGAATCTGCTTGCTGGAAGATTGTGCCTGAGCCCCATGACTGCGAGCGCGCCTGACTAACGGCAATACCTAACTCTGTGCGGTACAGGAACTGTGGTGACATCAACACAGTTTGAACTGCCCAACGCAGGCCAGTAGCGTTATTGCGAACAATAGCGGTGTATTCGGTTTTTTCTTCGTTGGTCAGAGGACGGCGGAAGGCCAGATACGCGAAATTGTCGATAAAGCTGGTAGCGCAGGTCGTAGAAGTGGTATCGCTACAAGTGAACGGTAATGCACTGTTGTTAATTGCCCAGGTAGCGATATCTGATGCGTTCTTCTGATAGGACAGCAAGCGCGCTTCAGACACGGGTTCGGTAGTATGGTTGGGCAGGCTGGCAACTGTCTTATCCGGATTCGCCAGATCTTTCGAGGCATAGTTCGCAGGCAATGCTTTGCTAAACAGCGTTTGCAGCGAGTTGTGGTATTCGAAAGAGGTCAGCAATTTGACGGAACGCATACCGTACTTAACAGGCGTTGATGTATCACACGCTACGCCGTTGTTTTGGTTTTTACCTCTTTGTGACCAGAGGTAAGCTGCGAGATGTTCTCCGCAGTTTGCTGCAGTACAAGTGGCGTAAGAGCCGAGCATTTGCTGATTAATGAAACGAGCCAGTTCGCTTACGCTGGTTCCCGAGTAGTTGCCTGCAGGGAAGTTGGCAGGGTGTTTCCAGGCGTTAACGTCAAAACTCACAACACCGTCAGTGAAACGTCCGTCTCCGTCACTGTCTTTGTGACAGCCTTGGCATCCAACAGTACCAAACAGGTTCTTACCAGTGGTGGCATCGCCTACGAAAGCGGCGCTGCTTGAGCTACGTGAACTTGCGGATGTTGTAGTTACTGCTGATGAGCTTACGGAAGAACGGCTACTGGTTGTAGTCGTTACACTCGAACTGCTTGACGTAGTCTCTGTACCCGTAAAAGTCACAGTCACCGGAGTAGTAGCCGCAGCCGGAATGCTGTCGGTGTAGCTAATCACTTTGTAGTCATAGCTGCCGGAAGCCGTCAGTGCATCCAGATAACTC
>JAGKWY010000256.1 GCA_021151625.1 Gammaproteobacteria bacterium
AATGTGCACTGTGTCGGTGGAACCTGGATGGCGCCAAAGGAATTGATGAAAGCCGGTCGCTGGGACGAAATTGAACGTCTTGCGCGAGAAGCAGCCAGCCTGCCGCGCTAAATGAAAAATCCGTAGGGGCGCAATTTATTGCGCCCCTATATTTTTAAATCCCATGGGTGCAAGTAATTGTGCCCCTACAGCAAAAGAATCAGTGAAAAAGGTTAGGAGAAAGCAATGACTATTAGAGTGGCAATCAACGGTTACGGTCGTATTGGTCGCAATGTTCTGCGTGCGTTGTATGAATCAGGCAAGCGCAGCCAAATTCAAATCGTTGGTATTAATGACCTGGGTGATGCACACCTGAATGCTCACCTCACCAAGTACGATTCTGTTCACGGCCAATTCAATGGCACTGTGAAATATGAAGGCAGCTCCATGTTTGTAAATGGCGATGAAATTCGCATCACCGCCGAGCGCGACCCAGCAAAATTGCCTTGGGGTGAGTTGAATGTTGATGTGGTGTACGAATGTACCGGTATCTTCACCAGCAAAGAAAAAGCAGGTGCGCACATTACTGCTGGTGCGAAAAAAGTAATTATTTCTGCTCCAGGTACTGATGTTGATGCAACCGTAGTATTCGGTGTAAACGACAAAGTATTGAAAGCAACTGACACCATTATTTCCAACGCGTCTTGCACCACTAACTGTTTGGCGCCTGTTGCTAAAGTATTGAATGACAAGTTTGGCATCGTGCAAGGTTCCATGACCACCATTCACGCATACACCAACGATCAGGTGTTGTCTGACGTATTCCACAAAGATATTTACCGTGCGCGTTCAGCAACCCAATCCATGATTCCAACCACTACCGGTGCGGCTAAAGCAGTAGGTCTGGTATTGCCAGAATTGAAAGGCAAAATGGATGGTATTTCTGTACGTGTTCCAACCATTAACGTATCTCTGGTTGACCTGAACGTATTGGTTGAAAAAGACGTTAGCGTTGAAGCGATCAACGCGGCTATGAAAGAAGCTGCAGAAAAAGAAATGCCAGGCGTATTGGCGTATGTTGATGAGCCGCTGGTGTCTGTGGATTTCAACCACAACGCGCACTCATCCAACTACGACTCACTGCAAACCAAAGTGTATGGCAAGTGGGTAAAA
>JAGKWY010000257.1 GCA_021151625.1 Gammaproteobacteria bacterium
ATAATTAAACACTGTACCGTAGAGCAAATCACCCACCAGGTTGTGTTTGGTAAGGGTTGCAAGTTGAACCTCGTTATTGCTTTCGAGTTTTGCTTTGGTGGCTTCGAGCTGTTGTTTTAACCGCGCAGCTTGTTCAGGGCTTGCGCCTTGTAAATCCAAACCAATTGCGCGATAGGAACCTGCGGTTGGATGGCCGATACTAGCCCCGCAACATTTTTTAGTTCCGCAAACCAACTTTCACTGAAAAATGCAAATAACAATAATCATTTAGGTAATGCAAAAATATTTTAAGCATCACTAACTGAAAAAATTTGAAATAGTTTTATATGAGAAAAGCAATATTAAAATAATAACGAAAGGTTTCATTATTATTTTATTGCTCGCTGTAATAAGGTTAAATTCAAATCCTTTAAACGTCATCGGCCTTAACAAAATCCATCCGAAAATTAGAGCCACTTGCGATATTAGAATTGCATATTTATGTTGCTGGAATAACTCAGGGAAATATGCACCGACACAAGCCATAATTACCAAATGGATAATTAAAAATCTATCTAAATCATGCACTTTTCTTTATCTCCTTATTCTGGATAGCTACAAGGCGTTAAATTTGCATAATTGGTCACAGCATATCCACCACCTAATATAGAAAGAAGAATAGTTGCTATTCTTCCTGTTATGACACCAAAGACTCCACCAATCGAGCCGAATAGTGCTAATGCCATAGACGCGCCACAAAGAACATCCACAACAACGCTAGACATATCGTTACTTATTGCTGCGGCAGTTATTGCATATATTAAAGAAATTACAGCAAGATAAGCCATTACCCCAATCAAAAGGGCCGCACCAGGGCCGGTTAACATTAATGCAGACATAATTGCTACCGTTCCAAAATATCCCGCAAATTGGCCTGCAAGGTGCCCACCATTCCCCCCACCCGAAATCATATACGCTCCAGCACCCGTATTCGGGTCAACCAGCGTATATCCCTCACCAACCCACCCATTAAAATTAATTCTCGCTTCGTGGGCGGTTGCGATCTTCCCGGCATTCACCGCATTGCGAATATCGTTTTCTGCATCGGCACCTAAATTAATTCTGCTGAGGGCGAGATTCAAATTGTCGTTGGTAATTGTCCAGATC
>JAGKWY010000002.1 GCA_021151625.1 Gammaproteobacteria bacterium
GCCGAAGGCACTCCCCTGCTAAGGGAGCATACCTCAAAAGGGTATCGGGGGTTCGACTCCCCCCTTCTCCGCCATTGAATTCAAACAAAAAGCCCAATCATAAGATTGGGCTTTTTGTTTTTGTGCGAGAGGAATGTTAAGTTTTTATTGTAGGTTGTGCCGAGACGCGTAGTCTGAGTGCAGCGATGCCCGACGCGATCAATCAGTATAATTTACGAATATAATTTATTCGCCCAATAAAAAAGCCGATGTAAAAACATCGGCTTTTTTATTGGCTGTAAAAATGTAATTTTTACAGGGCGCTGATTTTTTGAATTTGCTCGCGCAGCTTCTCAACGGCAGCTTTGTTTTCATTTACACGCTTGCGCTCGTTCTCTACAACTTCCGCAGGTGCTTTTTCTACAAATGCCGCGTTGCCAAGTTTGGTTTCGGTACGTTCGATATCCTGCTGCAATTTGTTGCTTTCCTTGGTCAGGCGTGCAATTTCAGCGTCTTTATCGATAAAGCCAGCCATGGGTATCAGTATTTCCATTTGGCCTACCAGTGCGGTTGCAGACATAGGTTCTGCATCGCCCGCATGTAACCAGGTAACGCTCTCCAGTGAGGCTAATTTTTTCAGGAATTGCTGATTGGTGTGTAAACGTTGCTGGTCATCTGCACTGCCATTTTTAAATAGCACATTGAGATCTTTTGCTGGAGAAATATTCATTTCGCCGCGAATGTTGCGCACTCCTAAAATTACCGCTTGTAACCACTCAACATCTTTCAAGGCCTGTTGATCGATTTTGTTTTCGTCGGCAATCGGGTAACGCGCATGCATAATGGTTTCGCCAGTAACGCCAGCAAGCGGTTTGATTTTCTGCCAGATCTCTTCTGAAATAAATGGCATCAGCGGATGAATCAAACGCAGTACGGTTTCCAGTACGCGAATCAGTGTGCGGCGAGTGCCTTTCTTACTTGCTTCGCTACCTTCGGATTTATCAAACAGAATGGGTTTGGATAATTCCAGATACCAATCGCAGTATTCATTCCATACAAATTCGTAAATTGCCTGCGCAGCAAGATCGAGGCGATAGGTGTCCAGTGCTTCAGCAACTTGCTTCTCTGCCAGTTGCAACTTGCTAATAATCCAGCGGTCAGCAACTGACAGTGCGTAATCAGTAGAGCCGTCTTGCGCACAATCCTGATCTTCGCATTGCATTAATACATAGCGAGTTGCGTTCCAGATTTTATTGCAGAAGTTGCGATAGCCTTCAACGCGACCCATATCGAATTTAATGTCGCGGCCGGTCGATGCCAGTGAGCAGAAAGTAAAACGTAATGCATCGGTACCGTAAGCCTGAATACCCTCGGGGAATTCCTTACGCGTTTGCTTTTCAATTTTTGCGGCGTCTTTTGGATTCATTAAGCCAGTGGTGCGTTTCTGCACCAGGGTTTCCAAATCGATACCGTCAACGATATCGAGCGGGTCCAACACATTGCCTTTGGATTTGGACATCTTCTGGCCCTGACTGTCGCGCACCAGCCCGTGTACATAAACTGTTTTAAACGGAACTTGTGGTGTGCCATCTTCATGCTTTACCAAATGCATGGTGAGCATAATCATGCGTGCAACCCAGAAGAAAATAATGTCGAAGCCGGTAACTAAAACATCTGTTGGGTGGAATTTTTTCAAAAATTCGGTTTGCTCTGGCCAGCCGAGGGTGGAGAAGGTCCATAAGCCTGAACTGAACCAGGTATCCAATACGTCTTCGTCCTGATTCAGGGCTGCGTCGGTGCCCAGATTATATTTACTGCGTACTTCGGCCTCGTTGCGACCGACATACACTTTGCCACTTGCGTCGTACCATGCAGGAATGCGGTGGCCCCACCAGAGTTGACGGCTAATACACCAATCCTGAATGTCGCGCATCCAGGAAAAATACATATTTTCGTATTGCTTGGGCACAAACTGAATGCGGCCATCTTCAACCGCAGCGATTGCAGGTTCTGCCAAAGGTTTAGTGCTGACATACCATTGGTCAGTTAACCAGGGCTCGATCACTACACCAGAGCGATCGCCGCGCGGCACTTTTAAACCGTGGTCATCAATTTTTTCCAGCAATTCTGCGGCTTCAAATGCGACGACAATGTGCTTGCGCGCTTCATAGCGATCGAGTCCGGCATAGTGCGCGGGCAGGGTGCCATCTAGTTGCGTGTTAAGGCTGCCATCCAGATTAAAAATTTGTGCGGCTGCTAACACGGCAGCATTTTTATCGAGCACATTAATCAAGGGTAAATTGTGACGCTTGCCGACTTCATAGTCATTAAAGTCATGAGCTGGTGTAATTTTTACGCAGCCAGTGCCGAATTCGCGATCAACATAATCGTCCGCAATAATTGGGATTAAACGATTCACTAATGGCAGTAGTACAAATTTTCCAATCAATGATTTATAGCGCTCATCTTCCGGGTGAACGGCAACGGCACTGTCGCCCAGCATGGTTTCGGGGCGAGTCGTAGCAACGACTAAATAATTTTTGCCTTCCGCGGTAGTAGCACCGTCAGCCAATGGGTAGCGCAGGTTCCACAGGCTGCCTTTTTCATCGTGGTTTTCTACTTCTAGATCGGAAATAGCTGTGTGCAATTTAGGGTCCCAATTCACCAGTCGTTTGCCGCGGTAAATCAAACCATCTTCATATAAGCGTACAAAGGCTTCCTGTACTGCAGCAGAAAGGCCATCATCCATAGTGAAACGTTCGCGAGCCCAATCTACTGAGGAGCCCAGGCGACGAATTTGGCGAGTGATAGTGCCGCCGGATTGCTCTTTCCATTCCCAGACTTTCTTCAGGAATTTCTCGCGACCCAGATCGTGGCGGCTGATATTTTGTGCAGCCAATTGGCGCTCTACCACCATTTGCGTGGCGATACCGGCATGGTCGGTGCCCACTTGCCATAGAGTATCGTCACCGCTCATACGGCGATAGCGGATCAGTGCATCCATGACCGCATTGTTGAAGCCGTGACCCATATGCAGGCTGCCAGTTACATTGGGTGGAGGAATCATAATGCAGTAGGGCTTTTCCCCTCCTGCTGGCTTGAAATAGCCTTGTTCTTCCCAGGTTTGGTACCACTGGCGTTCGATTGCGTGGGGTTGGTAGGTTTTATCCATAGCGATATCTGGCTCTCGTTGACTGCCGCCGGATTTTGATCACAAGGCGGAAAAAATGAACAAAAATTGGTGGGCGATTATAGCGGTTTAACGCATTTAGGCCTAGGAATTCCGGGGTTGCGGTTGGGAGCTATTGCGCTGGTGTAATATAGCGGCCATTTCCAGTAAACGAAGCGATAGCATTATGGTTATAAATACGTTAGCTGAGCCAATTGATGCAGTAATTATGTGGGTGGATGGAGCGGATCCGGCGCATGCTAAGAAGCTGAATCGTTACCTTGAGCAGCTCGGAGGAAAAAGACCTGCCGCCGCCAATAAGACCCGTTTTCATCATGCAGGTGAGTTGGACTATTGCGTTATATCTCTGCTCAAATTCGCTCCCTGGTTACGCACTATTTTTATTGTGACCGACAATCAACGACCAGCATTAATGGACTTTATTTCAGGTACACCATTCGAACAAAAAATAAAGGTTGTTGATCACACTGAGATATTTAAAGGTTATGAATCCTGGTTGCCCAGCTTTAATAGTATGGCAATTAGCAGTTTGCTCTACAAAATTCCTGGATTGGCAGAGCAATTTCTTTATATGAATGATGATTTCATGTTGATTCGCCCGGTTTATCCGGAAGATTTTTTTCGTGGTGATAAAGTGGTGCTACGCGGGCGTTGGCGTCTATTAGACTCGGCAAATATTTTCAAGCGCTGGATTAAGCAGTTGCGCAATAAGCTGCGCGCAAAAGACAAAAAAGATCGCATTAGTTTTTGGGGGTTGCAGCAACGTTGCGCAGAACTCTTGGGGTTCAAACGCAATTATTTTCGTTTGCCTCATGTACCACACGCATGGAAAAAAAGCAGTTGGGTACAATTGTATGACCAGTATCCTGCCGCAATAGAGTGTAATGTTCGTGGACAGCTGCGTAGTGCCAGTCAGTATGTTCCAGAAGGGTTATCTGCACATTACCATCATAAGCTTCAATTGGTGGAGGTCGATAACTCGCGCACCAATATGCAACTAAAACCCTGCGAGCAATCACTATGGAGAATAAAGGCTAAGTTGAGGGCGGCAGAAAAAAAGAGCAATATTATTTTTGCGTGTGTCCAGAGTATTGAAAGTGCCCCGGAAGAAAAGCAGCGATTAATTTTTCAGTGGCTGGATCAACGCATTGGGACTTTTGATCAGTTGCAGAATAAATAGTTGTTGAGGCACTCTTCCCTGAGTAGATTTGATCATTGCTCCATTTGGTACATTCTTTTGCGATATAAAATAGAAGGTAACAGCACGTGCGCCAGCGCTTTTTGTTGATCGCCTTTTTCCGCTGGCGTAGTTAACAGACTCACATGTTTGGTTTGAGGTTCGTAAGTGGCTGCAATAGCGGTTTCATCCGGTTTTAAAATAGTGAGTTTGTGTTGGGTATCCCTTTCTTCCATCAGCGCGAAATAATCTTCAAATTGAATCAGTGCTCGGCCAGGGCTTGTCTCATCTGCAGCAAAGTCGCGGCCCAGCATAGGATGTTTGCCAGACACTCCCATCAGTGACAGCAGCGTTGGAGCCAGGTCAATTTGACTGGCTACACGGCTAATGGTTTTGGATTGAATATCTGCACCTAGAATCACTCCGGGAATATGAAATTTATTTACCGGTACCAATGTGTCGCCGTAGACGCGGTTGTCATGGTCGGCTACAACCAAAAATACAGTGTTTTGCCAGTAGGGACTGGCTTGCGCTTTTTTGATGAATTCCCCCAATGCATAGTCTGCGTATTTAACGGCATTATTCACTGTCGCCTTGGGTTCTTCATGTAGCTGGATTCGACCATCCGGAAATTCAAAAGGGGCATGGTTGGATGAGCTGAAAATCAAACTAAAAAAGGGTTGTCCTTTTTGGTTTAATTCCATCAGGTGGCTGTGTGCGTGATTAAACAAGTCTTCATCACTTGCCCCCCAGCTGCCAACAAATTGCGGGTTTTTAATATCTTTAAAATCAATAATTTGTTCAAAGCCATTGCCAGTAAAAAAGCTGCGCATATTATCGAAGTGAGCTTCACCGCCATAAATAAATTCGGTATGGAAACCCTGGCGCTCAAGGATATCGGCAATGGTAAAAAAGTTTTTTTGCGACAGTGATAGTTTTACCACGCTTTGTGCCGGCGTGGGCATAAATCCCGCAACTACCGCCTCTATTCCACGCACTGATCGGGTTCCGGTGGCATAGAGCTGCTCAAACCACCAGCCCTGGTTTTTAAGTTTTTCCAGCTCTGGTGTAACTGCAACACCCCCCAGGCTTTCTACAAAGGTTGCACCAAGGCTTTCTTCCAGCACTATCACCAAATTCAATGGCTTTTCGCGTGCTATTGCCGCCGTGTGTTGATGCAGGGTAGGGAAGTCTTTATTGGAAAATTGATAGTTTTGTAACCATGGCCATTGCAGGTTTTGCTGCACCACATCTGCCTGGGCCATCTTGCCGTAAATCTCACTTGATTTGGCTTCATGCTTCATATTGTACATGGCAAATACAACGGAATAGCTGGAGCTAATAACGAGCGAGTTTACTAATGCATCACCAGTAATTGCAAAGAGTGCAGGGTTTGCCGGGCGATGTTGAGTGGTGGAGCGGATTGCCATTCCCAATGCGAGAATTAATACTGGCCAAATCATTACTAAATAAACGTAGGAAATGCGATACCTGCGCTGCGCAGGATCCTTGATTAATTTGCTGGACACCAGGGTTAAAACAATGGTCAGGAAAATACCGCCGAGAAAAGGAGCGCGAAAACCATTCCACAAAGTTGCAAATACTTCTTTCGGATATTTAAGGTATTCGACAAATAATCGATTGGGACGAATATCGTATTGCTGAATAAACGCTGGTGTTGCCAGCTCCATAAAAATCAGCAGGCCAAGCCCGGCAACAGCCCAGCCATAAGTAAATTTATTCCAGGCTTGTTGCCATTGATTTGGTTTCCATAGTGGCATTAAGAGCACTGGAATCAGCACCCAGAAACTCACCATAATCAAATCCGCCCGGACACCCTGGATAAGCATTTGCAGCAGCTTTCCGGTTGGCTCCACTCTATCCCATTGCCATGCGATCAATAAGGCGCGGCTAATGCTAAGTAGTAACAACCCCAGAATATACATACGCAGTAAAAAGCGCAGGTGGCCGGAAAATAGTGCGCTGAAAAAGTTATTGTTGATCATGATTAGGTTATATCTACATTGGTTTTTTGCGGTACTTGATCCGGTTATTGGATCAGTTTATTTACTTGGGGCAGTGTTATTGAAGGCGGACCCAAGGAATATAAGGGTCAACTATTATAGTGTTTTTAAGTGCATGGTTGTGCATAAAGTCAAGGTTGATTCAGAGAAAATGGGGGCGATAGTGTAGTATGACCGCGTATTTTAAATTGGTTCAGGTTGTGCCTGATTAGTTCCCTGGCTGGTACAATGGCGGGCTCATTCAAGTGTTGCTGTAAGCCCAAATCCTATGTGGATGAGTTCCCGCCGTGAAATAATATTAGGTAATTTTTAGTGTCCTCTCAAATAAGTATTGTTAAACAAGGCCTGGGGCAGTACATCGGCGCTGTGCATCCGGATTTTGCGCATCCTGCGATGTGTTCCTGGTTGGCCGATTTGCCTCTTAACCTACAAGAGAGCTTGTGTGAACGACTTTCACATGGCCCCGATTATGTGGTCAAGTTGACTTTGCCTGAGGCTGTGGGTGGGCAAACGGTTGCGTTAAAAATTTTTAAACGGCAAGGGTTTTTTAAAGATTGGTACGATCAACGCCATGGCTCCAAAGCAGAGCGCTCATTCCGAGCTGCCTGTTATCTACAAGAACATCAAATAGGTACTCCTGCGCCTATTGCCTGGTTGGAACGCTGGAGCAGTGGTCGTCTATTGGAGAGTTATTACCTTTGTCTGTTTGAGCCGGCTGTGTGCTTGCGCGATTTGTTGTCGGAAATCTTGCATGATCAACGCGATAATGCCCCTTTACTTGAACTGATGCAGTTGGTAGCGCCAGCAGTCAGGGCTATGCATGATGTGGGGTTTAAGCACGGTGATATGGGCAATCAAAATATTTTGCTGCCTAAAAATGCAGATGGGAGCTGGGCGCAACCGCAGTTTATCGATTTGAATCGTTACAAAACTTCATCGACCGGGCTATCGGTAGCAGATTGCGCCTTTGATATATCGCGTATGATTTTACCGGGTGCCTATTTGAAAATATTTAAGCTTATTTATTCTCGGCATGATGATGTTCCTGTTGCTCTGGATAAGCTTGAGCAAAAATATCGTGTTCGTTATGAGCGGCACCGGGCATCGCGAAAATTCCGTCGCCCTTTGCGTTATCTACGAAATAAAAAAAATACAAATCAGCGGCCAGTTTATCCTCCCCTAAACGATATTTGGTTGTGGGATGAAAAATCAGCACAACCTATGATTGCCTTGGATGCGCGAGAAAAGCGTCAGCAGCGCCAGCTGGGGTATTTGCTGCGTATGCTTGGCCGAGCGCTATACTATTTGCCGGGAATTTATCGACAATACCGCCAACTACTAACTACAAGTTATCAGGAACCGGTTGTGTTAAAGCAGCGTATAGGTGTTGCTCTTCACCCGCATTCTGAATACATAGAGAAAGAGTTATCTTTGTTGGCGCTCTTGGGGAATCCACCGGTATTAATTCGCTTTTGCCATCACGAAACTCCTGCTGATTGGTTGCGAGGCATAGCGCTTGTTGACCGCTTGCATAAAAATGGTGTCGCTATAACCGTTGCTATCCTGCAAGATAGACGCGCGATCACAAACCCCTCACTTTGGAGCGATTTCCTTGAGTTTGTAGTATCTGCAGTTGCTGATAAAGTTATCCAAATTGAAATTACCCACGCGATGAATAGGGTGAAATGGGGAGTTTGGAGTGACCGTGAATTTGCTGCGTTGCTGCAGCCTGCATTTGCATTGCAAGCGCGCTATCCACACGTGAAATGGATTGGCCCGGCCTGCATTGATTTTGAATATATGCCATTGCTGACCGCGTTAGCAGCTGTCCCCGAGGGGAAGCGATTTTCCGCACTGTCGCACCTGTTATATGTTGACCGGCGCGGTGCACCGGAAAATAAACAGGGCTATTTTTCTACGTTAGAAAAAAGTGCGTTGTTGCGTGCGGTGGCAATGACTTCGATGCACACCGAAAGTCGAGTTATTATTTCTGAAGTTAATTGGCCGGTAAAAGATACTGGCGAGTGGTCCCCTATAACATGCCCTTATGTCACTCCTAAATGGCGTCATTTCCGCCCGGGTGAGACCGAGGATGAGTACGCCAATTATCTGGTGCGTTTTTATTTGATTACGCTTTGTTCGGGTCATATAGAACAAGTGTATTGGTGGCGTTTGTCCGCGCATGGATATGGTTTGGTGGATGATGTAGATAATTTTCGCCTGCGACCAGCGTTTAAGGCATTGCAGGTGTTATTGCACTCGCTAGGTGATGCGGTATTTGTGCGCAAATGGGAAACTGCTGAATCGCTTTACCTATTTGAGTTTGAGCGCGAGCAAAAAAAAATCCGGGTAGCGTGGGTGCATGGCGAGCCTGTGGACAGCTTACCTGAATTTTTGTTTGGTAGTGTGATGGGCAGGGATGGTGATATTTTGGATAGCTGGCAGTTATCCGCATCGCCCCTATATTTTTTGGAAAATTAAAGGAATGTGTTTGTTAAGGTATGGCTAGTAAATTTAATCATCCTATCGATGCTGTTATTACCTGGGTGGATGGGCAAGATCCAAAACACCTACACAAATTAAATGCTTATATAGCGGAAATTGGCGGAAAGAGGCCTGTTACTGCTGACCCAACACGTTTTCACAATGATGGTGAAATTGATTATTGTGTTGTGTCTTTACTTAAGTTCGCTCCGTGGCTGCGGTACATCTATATTGTAACGGATGATCAGGTGCCGGATATTTTTAACCAGCTAAAGGGCACCCCTTGGGAAAAAAAAGTAAGGTTAATTGATCATAGGATCATATTTGCTGGTTATGAGCAGGTATTACCGACGTTTAATATTCGCAGTATTATGACGGTGCTTTGGCGTATTCCAGGTTTGGCTGAACATTTTTTGTATTTAAATGATGATTTCTTTTTAATACAGCCAGTGAAACCAGAGGATTTTTTTCGTGATCAGATGATTGTTATAAGGGGACAATGGCGCCCAATGGAAGATGTACGTTTGATCGCAAGGTTGCGTAGTTTCTGGTTTAAGTATGTATCTGCATCGCGCCAACAAAAACTGCTCGATCGGGCTAAGCATCGTGAAGCGCAAAAAAATAGCGCACGTTTGGCTGGCTTTACCGATAAATACTTTTGGATACGACATGAGCCACATCCCTGGCGTAAATCCACCATAAGCAATTTCTTTGATCAACATCAGGATTTATTTGAGCGAAACCTTGCTCCCAAATTGCGACAACCGAATCAATTTATTTGTGAGGCTTTGGCTGCTTATTTAGAGTTAAATAGCGGCACAGCGCTAATTGAGGACGCTTTGATGGCCTTGAAAATTGATCCGCCCGATCAATCAGAAAAAGAGCTGCGCAAAATGATTGATCAAGCAGATAGAGATCCATCTTGCGCATTTATTTGTGTGCAGAGTTTAGAGAAAGCTCCACCGGCATTGCACCAACACATTGTCGCCTGGTTAAATCGTAGAATAGGTTCATTGGCGGAGTTGCTTGCTGCCAATTAATCTGGGGAGACATAAGTAGTTATCTCTGCCAGTGGCGGTACTCTTATGTCTAGTTTCCCCAGTGTTTCATGCTCATGCGCAATTTGAACTTGCGCCATAAATTCCAGGGCTTGCTCTTTTTGTTTTTCCCACCTTGCGTAATAAATGTGTCAATTGCATCCAAAATTCGCTCGGCCGATTTGCCATCGCGCATGGGATGAATTTCAGCTCCGAATTGGTCAATGGCATTCATCAGCTCTGCAGGACGTGCCAAGGCTTTGCGAATAGCGGGTTCAAAATCTTCAATCTTATCTATATCGATAAGTTGCGGGCCGGGTCTGCGATTTTTGAATGTGACCACTGGCTTGCGTGTCAGTAAAAATTCACTCAGTGCCGATGATGTATCCGAGCACATCATGTCTGCCTCGGCAAACAGTTCAAGAATGTTGTCGGCATCGGAAAAGATCAGGTGTTCATTTTCCAGTGCTTTAAATTTTGCGCGAGTTTCCGGATCCATTTTAGGGTGGAGCGTTACTACCCATTTCCACTCACCGGTTTGACTCAGGCGTTTTACTTCCGGGTAAAGTATTTCTGCTGCACTCCATGAGGGTGAAAAAGTGGAGTGATATAAGATAGTGGGCGTCGATTTGACTGGTGGCAGTTGCGCAGGCAGTTGCGAAAAAAAATAATCCAGTTTGGGCCAACCGGTTTCGATTACGGCAAAGTGTTGCAATTTATTCGCGAGGGCAATGAATTGACTGGTGTCCCTTGGGCCGGTAGTGCAATACAAATCAAAGAAGCCGCGAATATAAATGTGGCGGGGTTTGCCGGCATCAAAACCGTGAAATGTTTGTACCTTAGCACCGGGGAAAAAATGCGGAACCATATTGTTGGGTGTAATTACGGCCATAGGATTCCAGCGCATAACCTCGTCAATACTGCTCAGCAGTTGATCACCATCCTGCAAATCCTCGGCTCCCGGGCCATTGAAAAACCAGGCGACCTTATCGCCACGGGCTTTTATGGCAGCGTCAATGGGGCGCATGATCGCCTGGGTATAACGCTCTGAACCATAAAATAAGTAGTGTTTGCTCATAGAGTGATCCAAACGATTGTTGTGCCGGCGAGCGGTTATTTGCTCTTCAGAAAGCGCGACATATGTTCTATTGCGTGGGTAAGTATTCCAGGTGGCAATTCGCGGTTATCTACCGGGTCATAATTCTGGTCTACCACATCGATATCACCCAAAGGGTCAATCAGATAAAGGTGGTTATCATACAGTATTGCTCTGTCTGTCCAAGTCTCCATCAGCAGACCACGCGGATTAGCTGGCTCGCTATGGTTGTTGGAGGACAGCAAAAGCTCTCCGGTGGAGTAATCCTGGATGGGGGTAGTACAGGCAAAGCCCTCACTCAGCAAAGTGGGGAGCAAGTCCTCGTGGCTGGTCAATCGGTTAATGGTGGCGGCGGGCTTACCTGGCCACAGCATTAGCAGCGGTACTTTGGTTTGCCAGTGACTGAAATTGCCATTATGGCCCCAGAAATTTTTATGGGTTTCATTAAATTCCTGGCCGTGATCGCTGGTAATTATTACCAGGGTATTTTGCAGCCGCTGCTGAGCGGCGAGCTCGTCCAGCACTTGTTGAATTAATCCGTCGACAAAATGCGCAGTGGTCTTGTAGAGATTAAGAAACGGCACCGGGTCGTAATTATTATCCAGGCTCAAATAGTTAACGGTTTCCAGCATGGGTTCGAAGCGGTGAGGGTAATCTTTCGGAATACCAAAACCATGGGGCGCGTCAAAAAATAAAAAGCCGAAAAAGGGCTTGTCGGCGGGCAGTTTTTTTAAATCGCTAATAAAGCGTTGGGTAATATCTATATCATTTTCAGCGCTATTTTTGTAATTTCCAGAACGCATCTGATCGCGCAGTGCAGAAAAAATGGTGCGATCAAACTCGGGGAAGGTGAGTGTGCTGCTGCCGTAAATAAAATGTTGGTAGTCGAGTTGTTGCGTGACATCAAACAGCACTGTACCGCGCTCGGCGGCCAGCATAGGTTTCCAGTAACTACCCGAGATGCCATAAAACATACTGAATAAACCGTAGCGGGTGGCATTACTGGTGCTGAAATGGTTGTCAAATGAAATTGCCTGTTCTTTCAGGCGGAAACTGTTTGGCATCACTTCTGCGGTAAGTTGGTCAAAGCGCAATGAGTCCACTACCAGCATCAACACATTCAGCTTTTGTTGCGGTGCGCATTGCAGTGGAGCGATAGGGTAGTTCAAACCATCCGCTGAATCGGGCAGTAAATTTTCTGATTGCTGTTTAACTTCAAAACCCATTTTCTCCAGCGAGGAGCGCATGGTGGTGGTGGGCATCCAGGGGATATAGCGGTTTTGCGTAGTAAGGGTATTCCAGCCAAAGGCGTCGGCACAGCCGCTCAGCAATTGCAAAACTATATAGCCTAAGAAGAAGAAACCGAAATGATGGCGATTGCTGAATTTATGCCTGAGTGAAATTTTATGACTGACGGCCAGCAGTAATCGTTGGCCAAATAGTGCACCAATCAGAATCGCTGCAATAGAGAACCACATTATCCATGAGAAGGCGATATTCTCCAGCAGCGCTCCGCTAAATAATAAATTAATCACCATGCCATTGAGATGGAAGTGATAGAGATTAAAAACTTTTATATTGGTGATAACGATTAATTGTGCGGCCGCAAATAAAAAAATTGCCAAGCTCAAGCGATGCTTTTTCAGGCGAAATACAAAACTGATTACGAGTACACAAAGTGTGATGGCGAAAGATAGGACTGAAAAATGAAATATCATTCCAGCGACTAAATAAAACTGGGCGCCGATGGTATCTGGCCATTGGCTGTGCCAGAGGCTAATGAGAGCCATAAGCAGTGCATTGATACTGGTAAATGGGGCCAGCCAGCGACGCCCCAGGTAAGGCTGGGCGCCAGCTTCATAAAGAGCTAAAGACATAGTAGGAATTTCCTTTTAAATAATACGGTAACGCGTAATTAAAGCGATGATGCATAAATGAAGCGATAAGGCGTAAATAATTAGTGATGCTGGATTTTCTTTTGCAATTCTGTCCAGACCAATTCGGCGTTGATACTGGTCATGCACTGTGGGGTATCTATACTGTGCTCGGGCAACCATTTGCAATGGCGTTTGTGGCAGGGCATGCAATCCATAGGTTCTGGCATTTGTAAATTGCAGGTGTGCTCGCCAATCAAACCCACTTTGGTAGGAGAAGTTGCTCCGTACAGTGCGATGGTTGGTGTTTCCAATGCACCGGCGAGATGGGAGAAGCCTGTATCCAGGCCGACCACGCCGGAGGCCTCTACCAATTTTTCAGCAATAGTGGTGATGGACAAACGTTGCTCCGGACGCGAAGCGGCGGGGCAGCTGGCAATAATGCTGTCAGCAATAGCTTGCTCTTCAGCACTGCCCCAAATGATTTCCACCTGATAGTTTGCGTTGATAGCAATTTGCGTTAACGCTTTCCATTCGCTGGCGGCCCAGAGTTTGGTAACCCAACTGGTGCCAATAATAAAAATTAATTTGCGCGGATTTTTTTGGATATGAGTGAAATTTTGGTTGATGCCAAAATTCAACCGCTTGCCGGGTGTGTACCCTAAGGCTTTACCAACCAATTGGCGGGTGCGTTCTACGGCGTGTTGTTCTTTGTCGACAGTAAAGGTTTCTTTATAAAACCACCGGCTCACCGGCTCACGCGCCGAAAGTTTGTCGTAACCGCTAATCGTTGTGCCTTTTGCGCACTTTGCAATAGCTGCGCTTTTAAGCAGGCCTTGCACATCCAGAATCAGATCATAGGTTTGTGTGCGCAGTTCGCGTCGCCAGGCGATAAATTCCCGCCAGTCAGTGCGTGTGCGACTTTTTACCCAGCGACGCAGGTGAATGGGAATGACCTTGTTAATGGCCGGGTGCCAATCCACAATTTCTTTAAAACCGTCTTCTACTACCCAGTCGATAACTGCATCAGGAAAACGTTGTTTGATATCACTAATTGCAGGGAAGGTGTGGAAAATATCGCCCATGGAGGACATTTTGATGAGCAGTATGCGCATGGGCGAAGTCTTCAATAAAACAATGGCAAAAATAACAGTGTTGAGCGGGAATTATTGATAATTTTTGTACGACTTTTCTTCGATCAATTCAGAGCCGAAAGCGAGGTTGATATCTTTTTTCACGGCAGCGCGTTTGTCGTTGGTAAAGTACACGGCACGCGCCAGCTGGATAAATTTATCGCTGAAGTCTTTGTCGCGCTCGCAATCGCGAATGTCATCTTCAATCACCCACAGCTCCTGGTTGATATCTTTCAGTGCTTTTTTCAGCGGTGCCAGCTTGGCTTGGCCGGCGGCATCCAGCAGCTCATTTACCTTATCATTGAGGATATTCAATTCGTGAGTCACGTTTTTGAGTTTGGCTTCATCACCAATATGTACGGCTTTGATTTCGAGAATGGTGATTTTATCGATCAGTTCGCCGAGGGAAATAGGAGCCTGGATCAGCATGGGTGCGTTCTCTGCGGAATTTTTTGAGGTCGCGATTCTAGCAAATCAATGTAGATGTAGCGAATGAAGAAATACCCCCCCCTCAAAATTAAGGGGAGGGTTAGGCTTTACCGCAGGCCCGATTGGCCGGTACGGCGATATCCATCAAACCGGGGTTGGGCAGTTTCAGGTTGTTCATCAGTTCTACATAGGCACCAACATCAGCTACCTGCAAGCGTGGGTTGTGGGCTTTTTCCTCGGCAATGCTGCTAAGGCTCCAGCCTTTATAGTCATGGCCGGGATAGACGTGAGTCGCGTCCGGTAATGTCAATAATTTGTTAAACAGGCTGTGGTACTGGTCGCGCGCGTTGCCGTTTTGGAAATCGGTGCGGCCGGTGCCGCGGATTAGCAAGGTATCGCCAGTAAACAGGTAACTCTCACCCCGGTGTTCCAGCCAATAGCAGTAGGAGTCATCGGTATGGCCCGGAGTGTAGAGGGCGGTGAGTGTCAGTGTACCTACCTGAATCTTTTCTCCATCTTTTAACCCATGGGATACGCAGGCGGAATGGGCTTCTTCCCCCAGCAATGTTTGGCAGCCGGTGAGGTCGCGCAATTCACCGGCACCGGTAATGTGGTCGGCGTGGGTGTGGGTGTCCAGTGCATACGCCAGGGTTAGCCCCAACTCACGCAACAGCTGCAGGTATTTGGGGACTTCGGTTTTCACGGTATCGATCAGGGCTGCCGCACGGGTTTCCGGGCAGGCAATCAGGTAGGTGTAAGTGGACGATTCGCGTTCAAACAGCTGACGGAAAATCATAAGTAATGCCTCGCAAGGGTGATCGCACACACAATAAACAAGCTGATCGAAAAACTTTTTTGCAGCAGGGCATTGGCGAGCTTGCGGCTGATTTTTTGGCCCAGCAACATACCCAATAAACCGCCCGCAATTATCCAGCCGAGTGCGGAGAAATTCTCCGGGTGATGAATAAACAAATAGCTGATAAAACCCGAACTGCTTACCAGCGCAATAATAAATAGCGATGTACTCACTGCTTGCGCCATGCTGATTGCACTTAACGCCAGCAGCAAGGGCACAATTAAAAAGCCTCCGCCCACGCCAAACAGACCTGACAGCAACCCCACGCCCAAACCACCCATCAGTAACCCGCTCACACAGCGTGGGCGCAATTCAAACTGGCCAGATGGATTCAGGTTACACACCAGATCCGGTGCAGGGACCTGGGTAAAGTTACTGGCGCGCACCCAGTTGGCGCTTTCCGGATTACGCGTCGCTGCCTGCCACATGCGCAAGGCGATAATTGTCGCCAACCCACAGAAACCGATGAGCACCACATCCGCAGGTAGTTGCATGGCTAACCACTGCCCAACTGGTGCGGTAACGGCACCCGCTAACGCCAGAATCAGGCCCGGCATCCATAGCAGTGCCTTACCGCGAAAACTGTTACGCAGGCTGGCAAATAACGTTGTTGCCGCCACGGCGCCGAGTGAAATCCCGGTGGCCTCTGCCAGTGACATGCCCGCCATTAATAATAAAGGTACTGCAAATACTGAACCGCCTGCGCCAGTCAGCCCCAATACCAGTCCGATAACCAGGCCAATCGACAGCAACATTAGCGATTCCAGGGCATGCGCGCGAGCAACATACCCATCATGCAGGTATCGGTAATTCCGGCAAACATCAGGCCTGCGCCGACAAAACCGGATAGCAGGAAAAAGTTCGTGCTGATTTGAAATCCCAGTATCACACCGGTAAGTACCAGAGTGCCGGCGGCAATCCTGACTTGCCGCTCCAGTGACATTGCCCCTTTACCTTCATTGAGCGGGATATTGGCGGCTTTTACCGCGTTGATACCGCCGTCAATCACAATCAACTCTGCATCAATTTTGCCTTGCAGTTGCTCCGCTGCCATTTGCGCGCGCTTGCCGCCCTGGCAGAGCAGGTAAACACTGCGACCATTTTTGCCACTTTGCGCAATTTCGTTTTGCAAGCGCTCGGGCGTCAATTCGTGCAGGGGGATGTGCAGGCTACCGGGCAGGTTAAGCGCTTTTACTTCCGCCGCCGTGCGCACATCCAGCACACACATATCAGTCGAATTAGCAGCAGTTAATTCCAGTGGGGAGATGGATTTGTGGCTCATAAAAACCTCGACAATTAAATGGCTTGGTGGGGCGGGATTAATTAATCGGCCGGGCAATAAATGGATTGCAACACGGCAATAATCTTTTGTGCGTCATCGCCCAGCAGCGAGTAGTACACCGTTTGGGCTTCCTTGCGGGTGGCTACCAGGCCTGCCTCGCGCAGGCTGGCCAGGTGTTGTGAGAGGGCAGACTGGCTCAGGGGCACGCGGGTATTTAGCTCGCCGACAGATAGTTCACCGCCAATCAGGGTGCACAGAATCATCAGGCGGTTTTCGTTGGCTAGCGCCTTAAGCAAATTTGCCGCAGCCTGCGCATGTTCCTGCATGGCTTGTAGGGATTGGGTGGTGGCTGTGCCCATAAGGATCTCGTTGGTCATGGGGTGTTAGGGAATATTGTATTAGAAATTATTAAATTAGCAATATCTAATTTAATAATTGCTAATACATAAAATTCCAGTTGCCGGGCACTTGTCATCTAAATGAAATATAAGGCTTGTAGGTTGGCGGAAATTGGCCCTGTGGCCGGAAGTAATCAGCGGGTGACATGCAATGAAGTTAAAACATCTGCCGGCGTCGCTACTTATGGCACATCGATTGAAAGGAATGGATAGCGGGGCATTGAACAGCCGCGGGGACCCGGCACTGCCGGTAATTATCTCGCTCACTTCCATCCCGTCGCGACTAAAAGCGGTTGCACTTACGGTGCGCAGTTTGTTGGCACAGGATATAGCAGCGCAGAAAATTGTGCTTTGGTTGCATGAGGATTTACGCACTCAAATCCCGCCCGCTCTGGGGGCTTTGCAGGGGGATATTTTTAGCATCGCCTATGTGGACCTCACTTGCCCCCATCGCAAATTGATCCATACCCTCGTGCAATATCCGAATAAGGTCATAGTGACCTGCGATGATGATCTTATGTACCGGTCAGATTGGTTGCGCCGGTTGTACCAGGATCACCTGCGCTACCCGCAATCCATCATCGCCCATGAGTGCCGCAAAATTGAGTTTGAAACCTGCGGTACACCCAAGCCCTACAATCAATGGCCGGTAGAGCAGGGCTGCGACTTGAGTCATCCCTGGTTTATGTCGATTGGTTACGGTGGTGTGCTTTATCCACCGGGTGCCTTGCATGACGATGTGCAGCAGCGTGAACTCTTTTTGGCGTTAACACCGCGCGCTGACGATTTGTGGTTTAAAGCCATGTCCCTAATGCGAGGAACCGAGGTGCGCCGTTCTTCATCACCAGGGCTTAAGCCTGTACCCATTTGGGGGACTCAACGGGTGTCATTGAAGCGCACCAATGTGCGCCGCGAAGGCAATACCGAGCAGTGGCGTGCGCTCTACGAATACTACAATTTACAGCGCTATCGCTAGGGCTTTACAACGCTATCGCTAGGGATTCGCAGCGCTAGTAACTGGCTAGCGCCAGAAGATGGATGGTGGGTTAAACCGTTGCCGCTTTGGGTTTGTGCGTATTCGCCAGGGCTGGTTTGGTAACCGGAGGCTTCACAGCAAAGGCGGCGGCAGGCAGTGACGTTTTGCTGATGCCATTGGGTGTCCAATAAAGCCCCAGGCGTTTTACTTCCGCACGAATCGCATAATTTTTTGCCCAGGTTTGCGGATTGTCGTACGCGCGTGGGTGATCCAGGTGCAGGCAGCTAATGCTGTAGCGCACTTGCTTGCCTTTTAATCCCAGATTGTACAAACGCTCGCCCAGTTCGCGATCCAACCCGCCGTATTGCATGTCTTCATTAAAACCATTGCAGGCGCGAATTGCTTCGGTCCATGTGGAACTGTTCATGCCATTCCAGGTGGCTTTGGTGGGGGTGATTTCGTTCAGCAGGATTTTCAACCACTGGGACTTCACCAGTTTCCATAGTTTATGGCTGCCAGGCTGGCCTTTATGGGTTAACCAATTCATGGAGAAAGGATTGCCGGCGGCAATATCGCTGGCGCTAATGGCAGCGGAAACTGGCATGGTTAATTTCACATAACCGCCCGAGAGGAAATAGCCTGGTTGCGCAAGTAGCCGGTGTTGCGCGACAAACTCCGGTTCGGGGATGCAATCGCCATCGGTGAAAATCAAATAATCGCAGTCAGTGTTAAAAATAACCTTATTGAGAATCTGGCATTTGCGAAAGCCCTGGTCTTCATGCCACAAATGTTCAATGGCCAGCTTGCCGCGCAGTTTTGCTGCATCAATCACGGCGCGGGTCGCGTCGCCAGAGCCGTCGTCGGCAATCAAAATACGAAAGTCAGAAAATGTCTGCGCCTCATAACCCCGCAACACTTTTTCCAGCCATTCGGGTTGGTTGTACGTGGTAATTACCACGCCGATATTTTCCGGGGTAAAAGTAGTTGGTTGCATGATGGCGTCTCCGCAGAATTCTCAAACCTCATCAATCAAACCATGGATGTGTTGAGCTTTTATGACAGCAGAAAATTGTGCTGCCTGGATGCAGGTTGATTAAAAAATAGCTGCTCGTGCGGTGCCACTTCACTGTTAATGGCAACTGGCACCTGTTTGATTCGTTACGGCGGTTGCTGCCTAAGTTATTGATTTTGGTTGTAAGCGCGATATTTTTTGTGCACCAGATCAGTTTTTTGCAGTGCCCACTCTGCTTTTTAATAGTCACTTTATTGTCATCCTAATAGTGGGACGACACCCTTATTTGCACTTCCTAAACTCTGTTGCTGCGCTATTAGATAAATTTAAAAAATCCTGTTTAACCAATCCTGCGCTATTTCTGGTGGGGCTTGTATTGGATGGGGTAGTGCATACCAGCAAAGGAAGCTGCAAATAAAAATGCGGATTGAATGTAATCAACCGTTGCTCCCGTCTCGCTGTCCGCAGGGCAACCTCGAGTTAACAACAATAAATCTAAAATAGAGGCAAGATCACATGCGCATACTACCGCTCAGCTCCAGGGCTGTTTGGCTATTTGTGGCATTGGCCAGTACCGGCCTTTGTGTACAAACTGCAAACGCACAAACTATTAATATCAATCCTGTCAGCGCCACTGGCAGTACCAATTTACAACCCGCCAGTTTTGCAATTGATAACAATGCCGCAACGCGCTGGGAATCCAGTCACGGTGTTTCACCCAGTTCACTCACGCTCGATTTGGGCCAGGCCTATGCGCTCAATCAAGTGGTGCTTAATTGGGAAGCAGCCAACGCCGCGAGTTATGAATTACTCGGCTCCAATAATAATTCCACCTGGACCCAAATGAGCCAGCGCACCGGTGGCGTCTTTGGCAATCGCACAGATACTGTCGGTGTGAACGGCACCTATCGCTATGTGCGTATGAATGCATTAACACGCAGCACGGGCAATAACTGGGGCTACTCGATTTTTGAAATGGATGTGTTTGGTTCATTGCCGGTAACCTCTTCATCAAGCGCGGGCAATTGCAATCAGGGCTGTGTAACCACACTCAATAGCACCACGCTACGCGCAACGGTTAACCAGGCGGATATCGTTGATATCCATTACCGCATTAATGGTGGCGGGCAACAAAATGTGCGCATGAATGTCTCCGGTAGCAACTGGACTTACGACATCGGCAATTTAAAATCCACCGATGTAGTGAGTATTTATTTCACTATTATTCGTGCGGGCGTAGGGCAGGACACTGCCGCACAAAATTATTCGGTCAGTGCTGTGTCAAGTATTGCTCCTTCCAGTAGTGTGCCTTCAAGTGCAGCACCATCCAGCTCGTCACGATCAAGCACTCCGCTATCGAGTTCTTCGCGCAGTTCGACGGCTACATCAGTAATACCATCAAGCTCTTCGAGAAGTTCTACGGCTGCATCGGTGGCACCATCCAGCTCATCGGCTGCAAGCCTTGGGAATATTGTTCCTTTATACAATTCATCGACGTTGCTTGAAGGTGCAATTCAATTTGACCGCGGTGATGCGTTAGTTACCCGCATTGCCGATCGCGGCCGCGATCGCCACGCGAAAGAAGATCAGTTCCAGGCGTACGATCACTTCCTCAGTTTTTATTGGGAGCATCGCACCGCCGAAATTGAAATTGTCGATTACGTTGCCAAAGGCGGCAGTACTGTGCGCATGAATGTAAAAACGCAATTTAAATTAAATGATACTGAAGCGGAAAATCGCTGGTTCTATCGCGGTGTGGGCACAGTGGCTGAGTATTACGATAACGGCACCATGAATGTGATCGATAATTTAAATTACTACAAAGAGCGCAGTTACAACGCACGCGAAGGCCGCAATATTCAAATCGGCGATAAACTCGAATTTGAATTAAGCCAATTCCTTGATCACACAGTTCCGCATGGTCGCTCTGCGTATTACGGCACAACTTATTTATACATTGTTGGTGAAGGTCTGGTGCCCTGGGATGTTACTGGTTCGTTCGGCACCATTGGTGGCCGCAAAGATTCGGTGAAAATTCCGGAGAAAGCCTGGCTCGGCGGTAAAACCACTTTGCCTTACAACCACTCCAATGAGCCGGATAATCATTTCATCCAGATGGCCACCAATCTCGCGTCACAAAATGGCCAGCCGTTTGTGTTAGGTCGTCGTGTGCATCACGCGTCTTTTGTTGACGGTTCGCACGATGAGCACGTTGCCGATAACGGCATTTTCCCGGATACGGTCGGCAAAGCTGGTCCGCATTATGTGCATGATCGCTGCGCCGGTTGCCATGTGCGCAATGGTCGCGCGGCACCTGCACCGGTTGGTCAACCGCTGGAAAAATGGGTCTTTAAAGTGGCCGATGCCAATGGCAATCCACATCCAAACCTTGGCCGCTCACTGCAACCAAAATCTACCAATGGTGTTGCGAGTGAAGGCCAGGCATCAATTGCATTCTGGAGCGAAGCAAATGGTTTGCGTAAACCCAATTATCAATTCACTGGCGTAGCGCCAGCGCGTTTCTCTGCGCGCGTTGCGCCGCAATTAGTGGGTATGGGTTTGTTGGAAGCAATTCCAGAATCGGCAATTCTCGCCAAAGAAGATATCAACGATGCTAACGGTGATGGCATTTCCGGCCGCGCCAATCGCATCACCGATCCATCCGGTCAAACTCGCCTTGGTCGTTTTGGTTACAAAGCGGGAACCACCAGTGTGAAGCATCAGGTTGCTGCGGCATTTAATGCGGATATGGGGGTGATGACCAGTGTGTTGCCAAATCCTGATTGCGGTTCGGCGCAAACCGATTGTGGTGCGAGTGGTGCAGAATTATCGGATACGCATTTAAATAATTTAGTGAAATATATTTCAACGCTTGGTGTGCGCCCGCAACGCAATATTAATGATGCGGCTGTACAGCGCGGCGAAACACAATTCGCAACTATCGGTTGTGTTGCTTGCCACACACCGCAACAGGTAACCAGCCAATACCATCCGCTCGGCGAATTGCGCAGCCAAACCATCAAGCCCTATACCGATATGTTGCTGCACGATATGGGCACTGATATGGCCGACAATTTGGGTGAAGGTCAGGCGAGCGGCGCTGAGTGGCGCACGGCGCCGCTGTGGGGATTGGGTTTGTCAGCCTGCGTAACCGGTGGTGTGACCGAAGCTGCGCAGGGCGCGCAAGTCTGTACGCCGGTGCACAGCTATTTGCACGATGGCCGCGCACGCACCATTGAAGAGGCAATCCTGTGGCACGGTGGCGAAGGGCAAGCGGCCAAAAATGCCTACCAGGCATTGTCATCCACCCAAAAACAGGATGTGCTGCGCTTCCTGGAATCCTTGTAATAGTTATTCGGTAATAAAGATCTTTTATAGCCACTTTTTTAATTGCTATATAGGTCATATATAGCTGTCTTCGCCCCGGCTAATCACCGGGGCTTTTTTTTGATTTTTTATTTGCCATCTACTGACAGCTTTGGGTCGGTAGCGGGTTTACTCTGGTAGTGCTGAAAATACAAAGCAACAGCAATTTACCGGAGTAGAGTTATGTCAGATTCCCCCAATTCATCCCAGCGCGTATACCGTCTTGATCGATTTATTGTCCCCCATGTTGCACGCGAAGAATTTCTTGCGCGCGTGAAAGCTACCCATCAGGTATTAAATGAACAGCCGGGGTTTATTCAGGATTTTTTACTGGAACAGCCGCTTGATGAAAAAACCTTTGCCTTAGCTACAGTAGTAGAGTGGGAAAATGCGAACTTTATTGACGGTGCGCGTGCAGTGGTTAAGGAAATGCACCAGAAAATCGGTTTTAACGCGCAAGAGACCATTGCGCGCCTGGGAATTAAAGCGGAATTGGGTAATTACCAACGTATTCGTTAATTACCAGCGCATTCGCTAAAAAGTGTACCTACCATTAATCATTCGGAGAAAGGAATTATGAGCAATCCATCCCCCAGTATTATTTCCCATGTGTCTATTGGTACCAATGATTTTGATAAGGCGCGCGCATTTTACGATGCAGTGATGCCGAGTGTCGGTGCTAAAGTGCATATGGAACACCCGGGCGCCATTGCCTATGGCCGCCAATTTCCCGAGTTTTGGTTATGCGTTCCGCACGATGGAAAACCCGCAAGCATCGGTAATGGCTTCCATATGGGGTTTATTGCGGACAACAAACAACAAGTGCACGCATTTTATGATGCTGCAATTGCTGCCGGTGCAACTTGCGATGGTCCACCTGGCCCGCGCCCGCTGTACGGCGAACCTTATTATGGTTGTTTTGTACGCGATCTGGATGGTCACAAAATTGAAGCCGCATTTTGGGATGAAGAATTAGCGGCGAAACTTTATGGGAATTAATTTCTACTACAATCACTTTCTATCCCAATAAATTTCTTTCCCAATAAGTTTCCAGGGCCAATCGATAAATATCTGCACAACACTTTTGTTTGAAATATCTATGCTAAATGCTGTGCAGGTATTTATGCGTTTACAAAAACGCAGGAGTGTATTGTGATGCAAGAGATCCACAATCCAGCTGTTGCGCAAGTCTTCAAACAATATCCGCCCGAGATGCGCAAACGCTTATTGTTTTTGCGCACCCTGGTGTTGCAAACGGCGGAGGAATTACAACTGGGTGAGATCGAAGAAACCCTGAAGTGGGGCGAACCCAGTTATATTGCCAAACAGGGCAGTGCAATTCGCATGGATTGGAAGGCGCGCGACCCGGAACGCTACGCGCTTTATTTCAATTGTAATACCTCGCTCATCGAAACCTTTGAAGCCTTGTATGGCCATTTATTTTGTTATGAAGGCAAGCGGGCGATTATTTTTACGCAAATGGAATTAATCCCGGTCAAACAGTTAAAACATTGCATAGGGCTAGCTTTGCAATACCATCGTCTTAAACACCTGCCTTTATTAGGTTCCAGGCATTTGCTGCACTAAAGCAGCATGTCGCGTAACAATTGTGCGCAGCCACTTGCGCTAGTTCTCAACCAGTGAATAATATTTTGATATTCCGCTGGCTGCTGGTGTCTTTGGGTATTTTGGCGGCCCAATTGTTTACTATCCAAACTTGCACCCAGGTCAAAATGCAGGCGGATGTAAGCACTAGCAGGTATTTAACAGGAAACGGTCCGGTGGCTATTTTTACAAAAGGAATATGCCACAGGTAAATCCAAATACTGTTCTGTGCGATAAATAATGTGATTGCTTTTAGTGTGGCTACTTTATCCAGCAAGTGTTGCACTGTCCCACTTAGTGTCCAGGCTACTAGTGCTATACCTAATGCGTAAGAAAAATAATAAAGAGTCGGTGGGTATTTGTGTGTTTGGGTGGGAACAAATCCCCCGGTTTGAATAAACAAAAATAGCGCCAGGGAGACAAAAAGTATGAAGCATAGGCTGGCGCTCCAAAAAATTTCATTCCTTTGCAGCGATGGCAGACGGAGGCCGATAGCGAAAACTAACGAATAAGGAATCAAATAGTGGCTAATGGCTTCAATGATTTTTCCTGACTCAGTGTTAAATAGCTCTTGCGAGAGCAGCCTTGCCATTTCGTAACCCACAAATGCTAATGCTATGTAAGAAAAGTAAATTTTGTTACTGGATGTTGTTTTGTGAATTCGATAAATCAGCGGGGATACCAGTGCCACCAGCAGGAACACTTTAATAATCCAGACATAGCCAATCCCATCGATCAATAAATAAGAGCGAATCATTTTCCTGGCTGACAATGTTTCAATATTCAGGTCTAGCAGAGCTACAGTAGCAAAGTAGCCGGTAAGGAAAATCCATACCGGGAATAGTAGACGCTTGATGCGCTTCCAGAGATAGTTGCTGTAAGCCTCCTGTTTGAACGAGAGCCCAAATGCCATACCAGAAATTAACACCATCAAGGGTACGTCAAAGTTGCGCAGCTGATGAATAATCGCGGGTGGGGAAATGTGAGCCAGGATGATCATTGCCAGTCCAAGGGCTCGTAATATGTCTATTTGTATATTTCTCATGAGTTAGCGTGTTGGATTCGTGCAGGTATTAAGGGGGCTTACGGAGCGGGTGGCGATTGTAGAGATTGTCGCTTAAATTATCAAAAGAAAAGTGTGAAATATAGACAGGTTGGGTGCAGGTTGGGCATGGTCGCGATGCTTATCGGGGCTCTGTGGGCACTCGGCGCTTGGCGTAATCTCCTTTATAATGCGCGCCTTTTTATCATTTCCCGTTTCCTGTTATCAGAGTCTTCTGATTCGCACAAAAGGCCGTTTTATGTCCGAAATCCGCACCCGTATTGCCCCATCGCCCACTGGCGACCCCCACGTAGGTACCGCCTATATCGCGCTGTTCAACCTGTGTTTTGCTCGCCAGCACGGCGGTAAATTCTTACTGCGCATTGAAGATACCGACCAAACCCGCAGCACTCCGGAATCTGAACAAGCGATTCTGGACAGTTTGCGCTGGTTGGGTCTGGAGTGGGACGAAGGCCCGGATGTGGGTGGCCCGCACGGCCCTTATCGCCAAAGCGAGCGTATGGATATCTACGGTAAATACGCGTTCGAGCTGATTGAAAAGGGCCACGCTTTCTATTGCTTCGCCACCGCAGAAGAGCTGGACGAAATGCGCCGCGAACAACAAGCGCGCGGTGAAACGCCCAAGTACGACGGTCGCGGTTTAAAACTCAGCCCGGCTGAAGTGCAGGCCAAGCTGGATGCGGGCGAGCCCTACGTAATTCGCATGAAAATCCCGGAAGCGGGTGTGTGTGAAATCGACGATATGCTGCGCGGCAAGATCGAAATTGAATGGTCGCAAGTGGATATGCAAGTGCTGCTCAAGGCCGACGGCATGCCCACTTATCACCTCGCCAACGTGGTGGACGATCACCTGATGCAAATCACCCACGTGATTCGCGGCGAAGAGTGGATCAACTCCGCGCCCAAGCACCTGAAACTCGCTCAGCAGCCTGTGGATTCGCGAGAACTTCACTATCGAACAACTCGCCGAGCGTTTGCACAACTGGGCTCTCAACAAAGAAACCCTGCTGCAAGCACTGCCACACGCCCAATCGCGTATGACTACATTGAGCGATTTCGCTCCGCTGGCCGGTTTCCTGGTGAGCGGCATGATGCCTCTGACCGAAGCCAGCTTCGCCGGCAACAAGCTGGATATCGAAAAGCAAAAAGAATATCTGCAATTCGCCCTCTGGCGTTTGGAAGCCCTGCGCACCTGGGAGCGCGATAACCTGTTCGCCGAACTCAAACTGCTGGCGGACCAAATGGGCATCAAGATCAAAGATGCACTGGCCCCTGTGTTTGTCGCTATTGCCGGTACTACTGCGAGCTTCTCGGTAGTGGACTCCATGCAAATCATCGGCCCCGACATGAGCCGCGCCCGCATCCGCCATGCGATTAATGCGCTGGGTGGTTTCGGCAAAAACAAACAAAAGGACCTGGAAAAACTGTTCGACAAACTGGGCGCAGCCCCGGAAGAACCTGCTGCCCAGTAATAGAAGAGGGCGCAACACTGCCAGTGTTGCGCTCAGACCTTGTGTAGGTTTTAACTAACTGGTTGATTTACATACAAAATCGGCGCGCAGGGCGGAGTAAAAATTGCTTGACACTCCCCCAATCGCTGCATAGAATGCGCGCCACTTACGACACAGTCGTATCCCGTTTTTGGGGCTATAGCTCAGCTGATAACCTATTGAGTTTCAGGCATTTTTCTTTGTTTTGTCAAGCTATCCATATTTTTTTGCCTGACCTGTCTTCTTTTCTTCCAAGCTTTCCCAGACGATTTACGACCCTACCAAGGTGATTAACCCTGGGTTGGACGTATATTCTTGTCGTTTTTAAATCCGTATGCCCTAACAGTTGCTGCACTGCAAAAACGTCTGGCGGAGTGTCATCTTCCGGATTGCACAACGCAGTTGCGAAGGTGTGCCGAAACCTGTGAGCTCCCACACGGATATCGAACTTTTTACTCAATCGCTTGAAATAATTGGTAATGGCTTCCGGAGGCATACGTCCCTGGGGGTCTTTCTTAAAACGAGGGAATAAATCAAACGCTCGGAACAGGTAATCACGTCTCAATAGTTTCTTACCGCGTCGAAGTTCGGTTTTCCGAATCAAGAGCTGCAGTGTCTCTTTCAATCCGCTATGCATCGGTACAGTCCATTCGCGCCGTGTCTTCGATCCTTGGTAGCTGAGGCGGATAGTTTCTCTATTAAAATCGAGATCATCGAGGCGGAGATTCACGAGCTGGCGCCGCCGCATCCCCGTGTAGTAAAGACAGCGGAGTACTGCTGCCCAAAACCATCCTGTTTGGTAAAGCTCCTCCTCCAGCATAAGTGCATAATCCAATACGCCGATATCCTCCAATTCAATTGTCTTGGGGGGAATCGTGCCCACTGGAATGAGCTTCAGTTCTTCGAATGGATTTGAAGTGAGGTAACCAACCTCCACACCATAGCTGGCGATCAGGCGTAGATATTTCAGGTACCCGTTATAGGTGACCGGTTGAATCTCCTTGAGCGATTCATTCTTAAATCGCATCAAGGCCAAACGGTTAATCTCGGAGGTCCTTAAGACAGCCGACCGCTTTACAAATAATTTTGCGATGGTTAGGACTTGTTGTTGGGTGTATGAGTTAACCAATCTCATGCCCGCATATTCTTGTGCTAAATCAGAAAACATCATAATTTTTCACTCCGTGATGCAATAAATCCGTATGCGTTTAAGCATACCTATGATCATAATTTAGGCGCCGCCACTATACTCAGTAACATTTTTGAAATATAGGTTTTGCCGCCACAAAGTGTGATTTTTGTCTCATAATATTTGGGTATAAGTTAATTATTAGCCATCGTCGCCTCCCAGTTTCTTCTTGATGAATTTGTTGGGCTTCGGGATGGGGTAGTCATTCTCGTAAATGACATTGAAGGGCAATAACCAGCCGTTTATTTTTGCAGCGCGATTAGATGAGCTCACCCAATACGGGTGAATGTTGAGATCATTACAACGAATATGCTTGCGCAAATTGGCGAAGCGTTTGCTTAGATTTTTGTGTTTCTCTTCCGGTACGCCATGCAATCGCAAAAACGTTTTAAATATGGCGGGAGCGAGTAGAAAAATACCGTCCTCGACAATATGAACTTCTGCATCGGGATTATTAATCAGAATCGTTTTTTCAAGCAGTCCTCGCTGAAGCCATGACAGGAATTTTTGCGCAGTTTCCGGAGCTTCATACTCCAAATTTTTGATGATGCTGACAGAGGTTTTTACGGGCCCTACATCCTCCTGATTGTTTGAAACAGTATCCAGAGGTTCAGCAGTTTCCTGGATGACTTCGTCATGCACCTCGCTAATTTCAGATTCAGAAATTTTGTTATCAATTTTCTCACGTGAGTTTTCAGATGTTATTGCTGCAGCTTCCACACCCATTTCAGGTTCCGGAGTCTGTTCAATATCCTCATTTTCCCCCCCGGTAGTCACATTCTGCAGAGATTGTTCATTTGCCTGTGCCGCAGATTCAGGGATTATTTTTGCAGAAGCTTGTTCGCCAGGCGCCACAAATTTAATAACACCATCCAATGGTTTTAATTCGCGTGATGAGGGAATTAATCGACGTGATTCAAATTTCAGGCAAGTGAATTGATGATGATAAGTTCCTGTTTCTACAGAAATGGTCCATATCGCTTTGCCATCATCAGTGGATAATGCATACCCATGTTCTTGGAGAATGTCATATACACGCACAGGATCCTGAGGCAAATTTTTAAGCCCGAGGGAATTACATTCCTGGATCAATTTTTCGGCGAGTGATCGGCATACCAAATACAAATGACCATGCTCATCAACCCAGCCCATGCCCCCATTGGTATTGATACGAATTGCTCCGTCCTGAATCCACTGACGCAACAACTTGAGATAGCGATCAATTGCCGGAATGACATTACTGAAGCGATGATCAGGCGGTACTTGCAAATTCTTGGCGGTGGATTCTCGGTCGGCATACTCAATAATCTGCCCAATAGTTCCAGACTCAAATTTGTCCCCCCATAACCACGCGGTCAGTTCTGCCATGATATGGGAGGCTTCAATAAGCCAGGTTCGTCCGGATTTTGGCAAAACGCCCCAATGAATTAACGCTAGGTGTTCGTGATATCGGTAAGGTGTCTTACGAAATTCAATGCGATAACCCTCAAGAGGAATTTTCGCTCCATCTTTATCAACCAGATTGGTTAAAGGACCACTGCTGGGAGTCCACGGTAATTCTTTACCAGATTTATGTATGGCAACGAGACGAGTATTTGCGCTCAGTTTTCCAATGTCATGCAGGAGGCATCCCACAAACACAGCATATGTCCACAGTAAACGTTGTTTACCAATATCAGTGAGACTACCGCCAAGAGGTAATTGATATCCTTTACGTTTTTTCAGGGCGAGGGTAGTTACATCCAGGGTGTGTTTTAACAAACCACCTGGACCACTGTGGTGGTGGGCCTCGCTAGCAGGAGCCAATTGGACAAGCTCAGCATATTGCTGAAGCGGTTCGCTGATTAATACATTAAAAATATTGGTATCAAATCCAGCAATTGTTCGAAGTTCAGAAAACTTGCTATCAATCTTGCAAAGTTCAAATAATTTTGCAGCCGATAAAATCGGTAACACCTGGCTCAACGTAAATTCTCCCGAGCCCAGCGTTTGATAATGTCAGTCGAAGGGTAGGAGGATGTACTTTGTTGAACAGTTATTTTTTTCTGAAAATCGGGAATTGGCGTATTCAATGGATCCAGATAATGATGCCGTCCTGATTCAACATGGAAAAAGCGATAAGTCCAACATGTTAAACCTGCTAAGCGAATAGCCATCAATTGACTCAGCGGTAAGCTGGCATCTAATTCAATTGCTTGATGCAGAGTATGGAGAGTGTTAATAATTTCTGTGCCGAAGCTTGTTTCATCTTCCGGAAGCTGGCGAAATTTTTGTTCTAAGCCTTTTAATGGGCTCGCCCATTCCTTTTTTTCTAATTGTTCAAGAATGATTGAAAGGGAAGTTTCAAAAGTGGAAGTTGATTCAGTCATTACGTTTTTGGCCTTTTTGCGGTTTGGTTTTTTAACCCTTCACGGCTTTTTTCCTTTCTGTAGTTAACCCTTCTAATCCTTTAGCCCTAGCGTTTTCGCGCCCGCGCCTCCGGACGATTAAACGAGGAGGAGGCGCGGGCTTTTTCCCTGGGTAAGCCCCTTGACCCTGCTTGCGCGCTTTGTAATGGTTTTGGCTTTTTAGTGCATTAATCAAATTGCACATGGCGAGTTCGAATTGATAACTGACGAAGAGTTTTTGATCGTTATGATTCGCGCCCATCATGAGTACAAAACATCCCGTAGAAAATTTATTACGCCCAGCGTACGAAACCATGTCAGCGACTGCTTATGGTCTCGCGGGCGCATTGACGTTGTTATCACCAGCGGTGTTAATGGGTGCACTGAGCACGCCATCATTAAGCTATGGGATTGCGGCGGGATTATTTGCGCGTTGTGGTCAGCGATTTATGCAATCGCGTAAATTGCTGAAATACCAATATGAAATGCATGTACTACCGGGTTTCACAATTGACAGTAATGACATACCGGTATCAAAAGACGATTTATATCTTGGATTAGGTTTTGAATGGACTGCGCGACACACACAGCGCCGCGTGGATTTTGATCGACAGGAATTTGATTGGCATCGATACAGGCACCAAACTCGAAAATACAAAACTGCACGCGCACTTGAAAAAATTCTACGCCGTTCAGCGCTCACAGCATGGATGGCATGGGTTAGTTCAACGCAGGCCTGGTATAACCCGGTTGCACCCATTCCTTACACTGAAGGAAATCCTGCAATTCACGCGGTTGGTTTGTGGGAGGGTGAAGTCCCAATCTATGAGCGTCAATCTGAACGGGTTGCGCATAAATTTGTTGTCGGCACGACCCGTGTCGGAAAAACGAGATTGGCCGAAGTTCTCATCACCCAAGACATCCACAATAACGAAATTGTAATTATCTTTGACCCCAAGGGAGACCCGGACTTACTCAAGCGCGCATATACAGAGGCTGTCAAAGCGGGCCGTGGTCATCAATTTTATTGTTTCCATCTGGGTTACCCGGAAATTTCTGCACGCTACAACCCTGTTGGTTCATTCAGCAGGATCACTGAGCCTGCATCTCGTATTGCCGGGCAATTACCAGGTGAGGGTAACTCGGCAGCATTTAGGGAATTTACATGGCGTTATGTCAATGTAATTTCCAAAGCGGCAACGGCATTAGGTAAGCCAATCACTTACGAAAACCTGTTGATGTATGGCGCAGATATCGATCCGTTACTGCTTGAATATCTCACGTTTGTATTTACTCAGCCACAATCAGAAAACGCATTGCATCGAGCAGGGCATAGTGATTGGAATAATTCAATCAAAGCTATCGCTGAATCTGATCGCAAGCCATCAGATAAAGCACAAGCATCACGTGATCGGAAAACGTGGGCAGCTGTTGAAGTTTATAAAGAAGCGAAATTGGTTGATCCCGTTGCGCACGCACTAATCAAAACGTTTGAGTACGAAAAAACATTCTACGATAAATTGGTTGCATCGCTTTTCCCGCTGTTGGAAAAGTTAACATCTGGCCCAACCGCCGAATTGCTTTCGCCGAATTACGATGACTTGAATGATCCACGGCCTACGTTTACGTGGGATGAAATTATTCGCACGGGCGGGATTGTATATTGCGGCTTTGATGCATTGACCGATGCAGAAGTAGCGCAAGCGGTCAGCAGTTCGATGTTTGCCGACCTAACGTCGACCGCAGGATCAATTTATAAATTTGGTCAGACACAAGGTTTATCGCCTGAGTTGGCTGCACTCGCAACGACTCGCAAAATCTGTATTCACGCCGATGAATTTAACGAGCTGGTGGGTAAAGAATTTGTCCCAATGGCGAACAAAGCGGGTGGTGCTGGATTCCAGTTAACGGTCTATACGCAAACATTATCCGATATCAAAGCGCGATTTGGTGATGACGCAAAAGCCGGTCAAGTGATCGGTAACCTGGGTAATCTTATTATGTTGCGCGTGAAGGAGCTCGCAACCGCTGAATTGTTGACGCAGCTGTTACCACAAGTAGAAGTGAATCATCTCACGTTAGTCTCGGGTACTTCAGACGATACGAATCCTGATAGCCCGAATGACTTTACCTCTAATACTCAACAACGTATTTCTACCAAAGAAACACCACTGGTTTCAGCGGGTGATTTAACTCGCCTGCCAAAAGGTCATGCGTACGCAATGCTGGGTGGAAAGCTCTACAAATTGCGTATTCCACAATTTAAAGCGACGGGAGAATTACCGGAAGATCTCGATTTCCTCTACACAAAAATGCGCGAGACCTATGACAGCGGTAGTGCGAATGATGACTGGTTCTCTATCGCAGATTTGAAGGTGGCAGCATGACAACACAGCATACAACGCGGCCGCCTCGACCAAAGCGGGTTGGTGTCTGGGGTTGGCTGATGCAGACAACGGTAGGCAATGTATTTCGTTTTATCGGATGGTCATTAATCGCTATCGGGGTGTCGATCCTTGTCGAATGGGTGGGTATGGTCAAATTTTGGGGGCCTGACCATTCACGAAAAATTTTGGAATTGGAAATTACGTATTTAGGTGCATACAACCGTAATTTAATTACCGGCCTCTATCCGCAAGATGTTGCTGTGACCTTCATGACGTGGGCGGATAAAGCCGTATCCATTTTACATTTGCGTGAAGTTTCAAACTGGTTTGCAGGGGATGTAAACAGCGTTACGCAGGTCATTGCTTACGGGCTTGATGCCATGATCAACACCATTTTTATTTTCGCCGTGCGCAGTGCTATTTGCATTAGCGCCATGTCGGGATTTGTGCTGGTTGGACTAGTGGCATTCATTGATGGTCTGGTTGAGCGTGATATTCGGAAGGCGTGTGGTGGGATTGAATCAGCAATGCTTTATCACCGTGCTAAACGCATTGTGGTACCGACTTTATTTTTGTCATTCGGTGGTTATCTCACTGCTCCCATATCCATTCACCCAACATTGGTTTTTCTCCCTGTAATGACAGTGTTCGCCGTTGCGGTATTCGTAACAGCAAAAAGTTTCAAGAAATTTTTGTAAGTAACAATTTTTGAGGATTTTATGAACGAGTTTCCGGAGTTACCTGAAGTCAACAGTTTGCATGCTGATCCTGATGAAACGACTCGCCGTCGTAACAACACGCAGAGCAATCCTCGCAATGGATCGACGAAGACAACAGTTATAGCCGTTATGTTATCAATTGTTGCTGCATTACTAATCTCTCTGACGATTGCAATGTTGGGCAAGGATCCAATACTGCAAATGTTTGGCCTTGCTCCAGAATCCAAAAAACCGGATCCATTCAAGGTGGCCATCGAAGAAATGAGTGGAGCGGTCAAGCAGCTGGCAGACGATCTGGATACGATCAAGTTAAAACAATCTGAACTACAGGAAAATATTAACGCTGGAAATTTCGCCACGCAAAAAGCAACGCAGAGATTGGAGAATTTAGAGCGATTCTCCTCATCGCTGGAACAAAAAATTGAGCAACAGAAAAAAGTCCAGCAAGCCGCTGCAGCTAAACCGGTAGTTAAAGCGGCGCCCAAACCCGTTCCCATCATTCCGGTAGTGCTGATATCCATACGCAACATCGCCGGAACGTCATACGTTTCCCTCCGTGACGGGTTAGATGATTCCGATTTATTAATGCCTGGTGATACCTGGCGTGGATGGACGCTCATTACAGCGGATACCGCAACGAAATCAGCCATTTTTACCGTGGCAGGCAAGCAACAGGAGCTTCGTTTGTAATGGCTAAGCATCTGATTGGTATATGCATAGGGTTCGTTGTTACTTTGCTTTCAGCAATGCCATCATTCGCACAGTTTTTGCCTCAGACGCCAATTGTTTATACCCCGACAACAACGACTGATTCGCTTTTGAATCGTTATTCAAAAATGCACAGCAAACCCAATGCGTATTGGCAATTGACAGACGAAGAGTGGACAACTTACGAAGAATTGAAAAAGAAATCGCCATGGTCTGTTTGGGAGAACCATTCTACGCCGCTTGCGATGCTGTCTTATTACAGTTCCTCCATGGAGGAGAAACGCCGTTACGCCCGTATCGAGGCAGAGTTGGATGTATGGCGCCAATACTCGGTAACGGAATTCCAGACCCTGTATGACAAAGAGCGCACCATTGTTCAGGAACGTTACGTCGAGTACATACAAAGACGTATGCCGACCTTGGCGACGTTAAAGCCCTTCGACAAATTGCGCCTGTTTGTGAATGCCGGTGATTGTGATGTGCATTGTCGATCATTGGTAACCCGGATATTAAAAACCCAGGCAAAGGTGGATATTTTCATCATCGGTGCGGCTGATGAAAAGGCTATTTTCAAGTGGGCTGAAAGCGCCAGTATTCCCGTCGAGCGTGTAAAAACCAAAGAGATAACGCTCAATTTTGATAACGGTATTTTCGCCGCAGCATCAAAGAGCATGGCTATCCCTACGCCGAAATTGCCCGCACTGTTCAAGCAAACGACGGGCGGTGGTAACCAGGTGGTGGCGATATGAAATTGCGCGTATTGCTGTTAGCAATCCTGAGTGGAACTTCATGTATCAGCATCGCGGAAATTCCGCGTGCCTATCGCATTATTGCCGACTACTACGGCATGCCAGCTGATGTGTTTTTTTCAGTAACCATGCAGGAAAGCGGTAGGTCGAACGATGGAAAATTATTGCCTTGGCCCTGGACGCTAAATATTGATGAAAAGCCATTCTTTTTTGAAACACGTGAGGAAGCCGAAGCTGCATTGATTAATGCAATGACTGACGCTGCGCGTCAGGGACGCATCGGAAAAGTTGCGGTGGGCTTAGGTCAAATTTATATGCCTGCGCATGTAGACAATTTTAAATCACCACTGCAAGCACTCGATCCAACGATCAATTTAAATTACGCGGCTAACCTGCTTGTTAAACATTATCTCTCTACGGTTGAACAAGGTTCTCCTGATTGGTGGGTGGCAGTCGGAAAGTACTACAGTCCAGGTGATGGGCCCAAGGGAAGGGCACAGGCAGCGTCCTATCGGCAAATGGTATTTAACCGCTGCTTGCGATTTAGTGAGCGCTGTTACGAATACGGTCAATCAATGGCGCCTCGCCAGGAAGGGGGGGCAGGATGATTCGCAAATTATTTTCTGTGTGCTTACTGCTGGTGTCGTCTTCCTGGTCCTTTGCGCAGCCCGAGGTCATTGCTGATTTTGGTGGGCGCGACACTGAGTTTCCAAAAAAGAAAAACATTAAACAGCAACTCCTTGATCGCAAATCACTCGCAGAAAATATCGTGCCTGCAACAGCACCTGATCATTTTCCTATTCGCTCGGAATTGACGGTTGGGATTGTTGAGCAGACTAAACATCCGTACCAGGTCACCAAGCCGATGTTCATCATTGGTGTCGACAGTTTATCTATCGAATGGTTAATCGCCAATAAAGCCCACTTAAAGGCAATTGGTGCACAGGGCATTGTTACCAATGTGTCGTCGCAGGAAAACATGGATTTTCTAAGAGCGCGTGCGCCCGGTTTAACGCTAAGTGCAGTCCCTATTGATGACATTGCCAGTATTTACGGCATACATCATTACCCTGTATTGATTGATAAAGAGGATATCAAACAATGAAACATATGTTAGCGACGTTGATGGGTTGTGCACTCATGTTCAGCCAAGCAGTAATTGCAGAAGTAGATACCACTACGGAGGCAGAAAAACGTTATTTAATAAAGGTTGCGCAAGAACTAAAGCATCTTGATGAGTTGGCTGCGAAAGCAGCGACTAATGCAGATCCAGATGCACGGGTTACATTAGATTATGTGGCATTGCGAGATGATTTACAGGAAATGCGTAGAGCGCTGGAGGCGCATTTGCAAAAGCCATCGCGCAGCCCGAGAAAAATTAATGAATTGGCATTTGCAGGTAATACCGCGCAATGAATTCTGATGCAAAAGAGGTATTTCTAAATTATTTCGGCGCGGTTGATCGATTGTATTTAGGTTTGGCAGTCACGTTATTTGTGTTGGCAGCGCTGGTTTGGATTTATATAACTATTAAAGCTTTCAAGGATAGAAGCGAAGAGAAAAACAAAGATGATATGAGTGTGTTCATGGTGGTGTTGAGAGGACTGGTGATGCTGCTGTTTCTGGTAGCCATTTTTATGTTCTCTTAAATCATCGGAGTTAATTATGTTACAACTAGTTCCGCCTTCACGGATGGTGATGGCTCGCCTGCGCGCTCAATTTCAACGTTGGGTCTCTCTGTTCAATCTCCCCTTATTACTGCTCGTGGGTCTGTTCAGCATTAATGCTGCATATGCCCAGGATATCACCATGCCGGAAATTGATATTGACGGCATTGATGAAGATTCCGACGGAGCAGACATTCTTATCATCATTCTCAAATTTCTCGGAAAAATCGCTATTTGGGGTGCAATGTTGTACGCCGGTTTCGTTGCACTCAAAACCATTTTGAAATCCTGGAACGAACAAAAATCGAATGACCAAGGCCGTTGGGGTGCTGTGATCGGCGACTCCCTGGGTAGCGTGGTGATGGTGATTTTTGTGATCGCCGTTGGCACTTGGGTTTTACGTTTCATGAGTTAAACCTGGAGGCCACTATGTCAGAGCATGATGATCCCTTGGCGGACGCGGTCAATCAGGAACCCATCGTTTATTACGACTGCACGCAAACCGAATTGATGACATCAATTTTGGTTGGCGCTGTTGCTGGATTAATTATCGGCGTGATGATCGGTGTCGCTATCGGAATCATCATGTTCGGCATTGTGATTGGTTTGATTATCGGTCTTGGTATTACGTGGGGTTTGTTGGAATGGCTGAAGTACATTCGCCAGAAATATTACCTCACCTGGTTTAAAGAAAAGGTGCTGTTGATGAAGATAAATTTCGGTTTGGTAAACACCAAATACATCGGTGAATCCAGACGTTTTGGAAAAGGAGCGCGCCGTGGGTGATGCACGCAACGCGCTTCATTCGCGCGATTCTCACATTTGGACATTACGCATTGCTTTAGTTTTTGCATTCGGCCTGGCGTTTTTCCAGGCGTATGTAAATTACCAGCGGCAAAGTGAAATTACGGTACATGTACCGCCGGATTTATCCCGAGGTGCCACATTAAAACCAGGGATGCTTCAGAAGCCTAACACCTATTCATTTGCGCATTATGTATGGCGTGGGCTCAATGATTGGCCGGAGTCAGGAAAGGCGGATTACAAAAAAGCAATTGAAAAATACAAATGCTTGATCACGCCGGAGTTTGAGGCGTGGCTTAAGAAAAACATGGCTGAGAAAAGTCGGGCAGGTGAACTGGATCGAACCCGTGTGTTAACGGAAGAGCTTTTTTACCAAGAGGGTTTTGTCAGCGATGTGGGTGTAAATGTTTTTAGTGTGGCCATGGTCATGAAGCTCCAGGAGCGCGTAGGGGGAATGGTCATCAAAAATGTTGCTATGAATTATTCGCTCCGTGTTGTGCCTGATTTCCGCAACTGTAACGAAATGGGTATGGCGGTGGACGGCTTCATGGTAGACCCGACTCGCGCGGAGAAAGAAGCCGAAGAAAAAAGCAAAAAAGAGAGGGCGAATAAGTCATGAAGAAATCATTGTTGATAATCCTTCTGTGTAGTTTTCCATTGCTTGCTTATGCAGACCGTATGCTGGTGTGGGATAAGAATCCCATTACGATTATTTTGCCAGTTGGTGAAGAAGTACGCGTGACGTTTCCAACTGATGTCACGTTGCAGATACCCAAGTCATTGATTAGTTCGCTTGAGTCACTTGCACCCAATCAGCAAATTGTTTATTGGAAAGCGACCCAGCCGTTCGATAAAGCGAGAGTCGTCGCCCCGAGCGCAGATAACCAAACAGTGTATTTAATTGACCTGGTTACGCAGGAAAATGCATTAGCGGAATCCCTTGTAATCGAAGATCCGGATCGTGTTATTGCACAACACAATGATGAACCGCCCAGGGATTTGTTGGAAGGTGTTCAGGATCTATTAGATCCACCAGAAATTGTGCTCACACGTTTCGCCTCGCAGTCGCTGTATGCGCCGCGTCGATTGATGCCGGTTAATCCGGATATTGCGACTATGCCATTGGTTCAAATTCCTGCCAATTTTCCATTAATGCGTAGCCAGAAAGGTGAGCAATACCGTCTCAGTGTAGTGGGTGCCTGGTCAGGTTATGGTTTGCATATCACCGCCGTATTGCTGATTAACCAAAGCGAATTGAATCTCGCGGTTAATCCAGGATTAGTACAGGGCAATTTTTCTCACATCACACCGCAACATCTCCAGTTAGGGCCTAAAGGCAGTCTTGAAGACCGGACAACGTTATATCTGATTTCTTCCGCTCCCTTCAATGCAGCAATCCAGGAGGACGGTTATGGCTACTAGTATGAGCAGCAATAAGTTGGTGTGGGTATGCGTCGCTGCATTGGCGGCCATTGTGATTGTCGCCTACGTGAATTCTGACAGTGAGGAACCGGGGAAGAAAACCGAAACTGTTCAATCTGAAAAGGATACAGGGAAAAAGAAAGGGAATGCTCCCAAAACTGAAGATGGCGATACGGTTGCCGAGACTATTCGTGAAGTTCAGGCTCGCTTTGTCGAATCCGAAGCAAAAAATGAAAAATTGAATAAAGACATGGATGAAATGAGACGTCAATTGAATGCGCTGCAGAATAAGGGAAACAGTGGGGGATCTACCAGCGTAACAGACCCACGGGTAAGTCAAGTTCTTGAACAATTTTCGTCAATGCAAACTGCTGTTGATACGCTTACTAAAAATGTGGTGAAACAGAATGACGACTCTACGGCTGAAAATAATGGGTATGAAGTCACTACGACCGATTTAGGTTATTCGGATGGCTCAGGTGGAAGTAGTAAAAATAAAAAAGGGTATTCATTGGAGCCGCAAGCGTTACCAGGATATGTCGTTGTTCGTCCGATGACGCGCACCCAGTTGCTTACCACTGATCCAAAATTAGCGGAAAAAATGTTGCGTGAAAAATTGGGTAACGGTTTGGGTGATGTGAAATCTGCTGCAGGTGCGATAACACAACAAGCGGAAAAAACTGAATTAACCAATACGTTAAAAAAATCCGGCGGCAAAGTACTGGCAGACGTTAAACCGTATTACACGATCCCCGCTCGTGGCACTATTTTCGAAGCGGTGGCAATGACCGCATTAATCGGTACTGTACCGCTGGGTGGAAAGGTCAATGATCCATTTCCCGCAAAATTCATTGTCGGTGACGAAAACCTGGCGACCAACGGTTTGCGCATTCCAGGTTTAAAAGGAATTATTTTTGAAGGCATTGTACGTGGTAACTGGAACTTGTCGTGCGCGGCGGTGAGCTTAACCAAGGCCACCTACACATTTACCGATGGCCGTGTTCACCATATGGGTTATGAACAAGAGCAAGGTGGTTCAGGATCCAAAGCGGGTAAATCCCAATCTCCTTTTGCCGAAGGTGAGGCGTCGGCAAGTATTGGTTATGTGACCAATCCGCAGGGTATTCCCTGCATCCCTGGGAAGCGGGTTACCGATGCGCACAAGCAAATGTTCACTATGGGGCTGCTCGGTGCAGCTGCCAGTCATTTTGAAGCTAAAGCTGCTGCAGAGACTACGACCACTGACAATCCGTTAGGTGGTGGCTCGACCTCAGTTACAGGCAATAAATCAGCCTTTATCAATAACCAAACCTATTCCGACACCATCGCGGCAGCAACTGACTTTTACAGCAAACGGATGCGTGACTCTTTCGATGCAATCTACGTCGACCCATCGGCCAAAGTGTCTCTCAACATTACCCAGGATTTGTACATCGACTATCACAGCGATGCGCGCAAGCTCGCTTATTCCACAGGAGGCAATCATGTTAATCGCATGGATTAATCGCGTTATCGCAAGTTTTATTATCGTGCTTTGCACCGGGTGCGCGTCGTCCTTGGAAGGCGTAACAAATCCTGATGCACCGAATATGAAACAGGTTTATGAGGATTACACCGGTACCAACACCGAGCAGCTCGATAAACGTCAGGCTGAATTACTCCAGCGTCCTGCATTGCATGATGACGATTTGCAATTGGAATTGCCGCCATATCCTGCGCGTCTGGATCATTTGTATCCACGGTTACCCAATCCGGATTTGTTTATGTACGTGCGTCCGCATGCCGTAGGGTTAACCGGTGCACCCATTCCGGCGTACATCACACGCTTTTCCATGTACGAACGCCAGCCCTATGCATTGCCGGGTGAAACCTTGGATGCGGCAAAAATTGTGACTGATCACCGTGTAAAAAAAATAAAAGAGCGTGAAGACGCACAGAAAAAAGAAGCCAATAAATCACAACCACGGGAGTTATTTCACGAATGACGTCAGATCCATTTATGAAAGTATCTGAAGGCATCCGCGATTTTCTGTTACGTGGATCGCCTTTAAATGGCAAACCGGTTACCGCAACGGATGTCAAACGCGCTTACACCTATCGATCACCCATTGCGGGCTATTTGCCGTGGCTGGATATTATTGATGACGATAAGTTGCTATTGGAGGATGGACGCAGTGTTGCGGCTGTTTTTGAATTGCAACCAGTACCCACCGAGGCACGTTCAAAAGAGTTTCTATTACAGCAACGCAATCAGATTCGCGATTTTATTACGGGGGCTTTTGAAGAGCACACGGTATGTCCCTGGGTTGTATCAACCTACTCCTGGTTGGATGCGGCCGCATTTACGTCACTTGCTGATGCGGTAAAAGCGCATGCGATTAATGTGCATGCACAACGCGATACCGTAGTTGATAAATACACCGATCACTTCATCGAAAATATTTTACGACCCCATGTTGCTGATATGTCACGCAAAGGTGGATTGTTTACAGATCCATTGGCAAATGACCGTCCATGGGGTGGTTCAAAACGAAAATCCTATGTGGTGTTTTATCGTCGACACACCGGCGCCAGTACCCGACGTAAAGGCATGACCCCAGAAAAAGAATTGGATACGCAGTGCGAGCGTGTTCATCAAATGCTGCGCGCAGCGGGATTAAATGGGCGGCGTTTAAAGGGCAAAGCCATTCGTGACTGGTTGTTTCGATGGTTCAATCCAAATCCAAAACAAACGAAAGGCGATGTTGAAGCTTGGTTGAAAATGAATCCGTACGCGCATACGGAGGATGAGAAAACCGCTGAATACGATTTGTCCAACGATATTATGACTCGCGATGTACGCTCTGATAAATCTACCAACTGTTGGTATTTTGATGGCATGCCGCACACGGTATTGTCTGTTGAGCAAATGAGTCAGGTTCCCAAAATTGGACAGCTATCAGCGGAGCGTTATATCAGTGAGGAAGAGGTGAGCGGTGCAAATGCACGCATCACATGTTTGATTGATGAGCTTCCAGAAGGCTCCATGGTTATCACTAATTTTGTCGTGAAGCCGCAAAGCGCTGTGCGCAAACATTTGGAAAAACTCGCGAAAAATTCAAAGGGCGATACGCCGGAAGCCCAGGCAACACGAGACGATGTTGCACATGCTCGGGCGCAAATTGCCCGAGGCAATAAACTTTATCCTTACAGCATCGGAATTGCTGTGCGTGCGGTAGATGATGATGAAATGGATAACATCATTATGCAGGTCGATACCAAGCTCAGTGCAAATGGGTTACAGCTGATTGATCCTGAATACGACGAAGTACGATTGGATCGCTACATTCGATTTATTCCCGGTGCTTATGATCCTGCACTAGCACAAGTCGAGATTCGCCAGCGCCTTGTTTACGCACACCACCTGGCAAATTTATTACCGGTATACGGTCGCAGTGTGGGTACTGGAAATCCAGGCATTCTTGGTTTTAATCGGGGTGGTGAGGCATTTACGTGCGATCCATTATTCCAGGGTGATCGTACGAAGAACGGACATCTATTTTTATTTGGGCCTACTGGTGCGGGTAAGTCCGCCACGTTGGTGTGGCTGCAAATGTTAATCACCGCCGTACACAATCCTCGATGGGTGGTGATTGAAGCAGGTAACAGTTTTAACCTCCTCTCCGAGTTTTTCAAACTGTGGGGCAAGAGCGTTGTTGATATTGTTCTTCGACCTGGACAAGCTCCGTCCATCCCTCCGTTTAAACCTGCACTTGATCTCTTTGATGACGATGGAAATTTAAAACAGAGTCATTCTGTCATTGAAGAGGTAATGGATGGTTCTGCAGAGCTCCAGTCTGCTGCAAAAGAGACTGATGAGTTAGACAATTCGCAACGCGATATCCTGGGTGAAATGCTTATTATCGGTCGCTTAATGGTAACTGGTGGTGAGGTCATGGAAGAAGCGCGAATGAGTCGCTCGGATGTGGGATTGATTAAGACCGCCATTTTAAATTCGGCGAGAGCAGCAAAACTTGCCAGGAAAAAAGATTTGCTCACAGAGGATGTGATTAATGCGCTCGCGGATTTGAAAACAAATAAACCTGAACGTGCTGGACGTATCGATGAGATGGTTGAGGCGATGGGTTTATTTATTGATGGTTTTGCTGGCGAATTATTCAATCGTCCCGGCGATGAATTACCCGATGCTGATTACATCCGGATTGAGATGGGTGCGCTGGCATCGGGTGGATCCAATAAAGACAAGCTATCCGTTGCTTATATCTCCATAGTGAATCAAGTCGTTGCACGAGCGCAACGCACGCAGCGCGATGGACGGCCGACCATCAATCTCACCGACGAAGCTCACGTTATTACCACCGATAAATTACTTGCTGCATATCTGGTAGTGCTTTCCAAATTGCTTGGCCGACGTATGGGGTTGTGGCTCTGGCAAGCCACGCAAAATATGAAAGATTATCCCGACGATGCAGAAAAAATGCTCGCCATGTTCGAGTGGTGGATGTGTTTGTTTGTCGATCAAGGTGAGCTCGCCAATATCGAACGTTTCAAGGCACTTACTCCTGACCAAAGAACCATGTTGCTTTCCACAACCAAAGCGCCTCGCAAATACACCGAGGGCGTAATCATGAGCGATACCGTTCAAGGTCTATTCCGGATTGTTCCTCCTGGTTTATGCCTGGCATTGGGACAATCGGAGAAAGAGGAAAAAACGGCGCGAGCGAAATTGATGGATCAACACAATATCACAGAGCTTGAGGCTGCAACGATGATTGGGGAAATGATCGCTAGCGGACGACGTAAAGCGGCGTAAGTCGAGGAAATAGATATGAGTGAGCCTATAAGTTACGCATTAAAAATTGCGGGTGATGAAGAAATTCCGTGTCATCTGAGTGAGTTGAAAAGAGATGATCTTTTTTATCTGGTGCAGGCCAGCAAAAAAAGTGAATTGCTTATCGCAACGGATGATGCGTTTCAATCGGATGTTAATGGTCAAATAATATGGAGTGTGCCTCATGAAATTCACGCGTAATGCACTTTTCCAATTCACGGTGCTGCTGCTTTTCAGTATTTCAAACATTGGCCACGCGCAAACACAAATCGAAGTGTTTACCGATACTCCGACGGCATTGGGCAATGTACCTGGTATTCAAGTGATTCACTATGATCTGAGCGTTCCAGAAAGGGTAAAAGAGAAATATTTACCGGCGCTTCCAGGCGATATTGATCGAGCCAAACAAATCATGAAGAACTATTTAGCCTCTGCGCAAGGAATGGAATTTCAGAAGGCGATACGTGAAGCCTACCGTGGTCATGAAAAAATGGTGCAGTACCAATTAGAGAAGATTCCAGCGGTAGTTTTTAACCAGGGTCAATACGTGGTGTATGGCATCACTGATATTCAAAGAGCGCTCGCGCTGTATAAATCACATCGCAACCTGGAGGAAGCGCCATGAAACGATGGATAGCATCAATGGTGATTGCTGTATTGTCATTATCGGCTGCTGCTCAAACTGTGAAGACAGGGAAAAAGAACGGGAAGTTTGGGACGATGGATATTTTGGAATCAGCTGTTGAGTGTACCGACTGTTTTGATTGGGAACTAATAGGGATGTGCTTCTGGTTGAAGTGCAAATTATTTTCGTGCAGCGTCGAAACGTCGATGCGTGTTCGGCATTACATTCCTGACCTGGTTGTGTCCAGCTACACCTACCAATCTGAGTGGGAGGACACCAAAGATTGGAACCACAATCCGAGTGGTGCAATCGGCCAAAGCGAGAGTATTCAGGATCAAGCAACTGCATTGGATTTTAAAAGTGTCGATGTGATTTCCCACCCGGCGCTACCCATTTATAACAGCTTGGGTGGTGAGGAATATTTCTGCGAATCAATGCTTGATATTCCGATGATGCCGTATTTTCTTAGCAGTCATGATCCCTCATGGAATGAACCTGGCATCGAGCAACTTTACCCACAGTCAATTTTAGGTTTGCCGCGCTTCAAGACAGGCACCGGTTCCTGGCTCTCCGGATTATTGGAAGGCTCATGGGCACCGTTGTATCCACGTTGCGGATGGGGCGCACATCCATACGATCCTATCAATGCTGCCGTAGCGGCGCACCGTGCGACAGAAATTGTTACGCGTAATGCACAGCCACATATTTATTTGCCTCTTACTGGTGACTGCGATAACCGCTGTTGGAAACCGGGGCCAGTCAATGTCAATGAAGGCGGTGACAATCGCTTTCAAATGCTGGTGCCTTGGGTTGAAGACTCCACGCGCATTTTAAATGGCCCGGCTACCTGGGCAAATGGAAAAAACATCACGCGTGAAAGTTACATGTGGACGTTGTGGCGGCGCTATTCCTGCTGTGAAAAAAAGGGGCAAGCATTCCTCTTCAAAATTGATTTCAAGAGTTAATCCTATGAGTACATTCACATTATCAATTGCAAAAAAAATCATGCTGGTTTTTTTAGTTGTCATCACTCATTCGACGATGGCTGGTGACATTGTTCGACCCACTGGTGATGGTTCCTGGTATTACGCTATCGGTGGAGGTGATCCCATGATGTATTACCACCAATCCAATAAAACCACGCTCAACCTTTCTGCCAGTGCGGAATGGAATATGTTTCGTGGATGCAGTTTTGATCCGAGTTTCGGGATTGCCGAAACATTCTCCGATATGAAACACAATGTTTATGGCTTGTCGGACGATGTTCTGGGCGCGGCTACTGCAGTGTTTAGTGCATGGGGCTTATCAAAGATCCAGGAGAACTGGCCGGGGTTGTATGACACGTTGACGAAAGGACTGAAAGACGCCAAGGAAACTTACACGCTGTCTTTAAAAACCTGTCGTGATGCAAAGGCTGATCTACGTGCGGGTAGGGATCCCGTTGAGGGGTGGATTGCGGTTACCCGCAAAAGCTCCTGGGACAAAGCATCGAAGGCTGGAGAGAATCCGGTTACTGCAGAAGAAAACATTGAAGCTACAGCAGGGAACAGCGGTGTTACGTTTGCTGGTGGTATTAAGAAAGGGGGCCTTGGGCAACCACCTATCAGGATTGTTGAAGACACCATCGGCGCGGGTTACGAACACCAGGTAGGTTCTCTTGCACCCGAGGATCCGGATGATGTTACGGGTGATAGCAATATTGCACGCGTCTTTCCAACGGCAACCAGTGCTACATCCTGGGCAACTGCAGTAGTGGGTGAACGTGAAGTAAGGACTTGCGCAAGTTGTGACAAATTAAAAACAAAAATGGGTCAAGGTTTGCGTTTCCAATATCGCAAAGAGCGTGAGGTTGTGAGCGCTGATTTAAAAACGTTAATGAGTAAACCGCTGAACTACAAAATGTCGGCCGCTGAATTGGATAAATTATCTGTTCCAGGAATGGGCCTGGTTATTAATGATTTGACAATTCAGGATTTGAAACGTGCGCCGTTAGATGAGCAGGCCATTCTCGCTAACAAACTTACTGGAGAAATTGCGCTGGCTCGCGCAATGGAAAAAGCACTCATTGTTCGAGATTTATTAAATGCCGGTGCGCAAGAGCCAAACATTGCATCAGTAGGTGATGCGGCGTCGACAGAAATTGATTATTCACGTCAACGCTTACAGGCTGAAATTGACAATATTTTATTTGAAACAGAAGTTCGCCAAAAAGTAATTACTAATGCGGCCGGTACTATTGCGCAACGGGGCACAAAACGAAATAGAGATGCCGGTGCTACAGATTACATGCGCACCAAAACTAAAGAGCCACGCATGATTGATGGAGCAATCAGTGATGAATAAATCTTCATTGGCCAAGCGTGGCTTCAAACATGTGATGTGGCTTTTTTTAAGCTTCGTTCTGTTAATCATTATGGTGAAAATTGGATTGGGGCTCATTGGTACTGAAGCAGAACAAATTGAAATGCTTAATCGCTGGAAAGATTCAGGATGGCTCATCTGGATACGGTATGCGATATACGCAATCCTTTGGTTTGGATGGGGGCCACTATTGCGGCAATTTAACAAAGAATTGTCCGATGCAATGATCAAAGCGAGCCGTCGACCATTGATTGCGCTCATTGTGCTGTATGAAATTTTTATCGCGAGAGATTTACCGCGGTTAATTTCAAGTTGGATATCGTAGGGAGGACGTATGCCTGTCGGAAGTACAATCGAACTCTACACCACGATACTCGGCTGGATTTTGTATGACGCCATTTGGGGGATATTGGCCTACACGGGCCTTATTCTCGTTCCGTTCATTATCACTATCGTTAATGTAGTGATTGAAACTCGGGATTCCGCCCAGGAGATTTCGGCAGAGGGTTTGATCCGTATCCTGGAAACCCGGATTTACATCATGATCGGCGTAGTCCTGTTTGCTGCACAACCCCTCATCAATGTTAATCCGTCAAAGACAACCTACACCCAATATCGATGCGGGGTGACCTCATCGAAAAGCTTGACTAAAACCATGACTGAATTGGCTTATGGGGATAGTAAAAGCACCTTGGATAAATCGACGGGAACCTTTGCTGTCATGCTCGATGGACGCACGCCCCGAGCGCCGATTTGGTGGTATCTGGTTACCAAGTTAAATCATGCGATTACTCAGACTGCGCGACAGGAATTACCTTGCCAGGCAGATCTGCGCACCATGGGGGCTGGGTTATCCAAACTGAATATTGCCGACAAAGCACTTAAAGATGAGTTGAAAGATTTCTATAAAGATTGCTGGCAACCAGCAGCTAACCAATTCGCCCGAGAACGTATTCCGGAAGATGACCTGCCAACGAAATTTAAGGGCGGGGCAGTGTATGACGATATCACTTGGCCAGGCAGCGAATTCTTTATTAACCGCTCAGGATATTACGACACCCTCCGGGCTACAGCTGCTGTACCGGCGTTCCCTTATGAATCCTTGAGAGATAGTGTCAAAGCTCCCGAACCGCCCACAGGCGTCGATACAGGCGGTTATCCGACGTGTCATGAGTGGTGGTTAGGGTATCCGGCAGATGGCGTTAGTTTTGACAGCGATAAGGGCCTCCGGGAACGCATGCTGACGTATATCAAGAACGACGCCATACCAGACGACTCCGAAGACAGCACCGGCGCCTGGTGGAAGTTCTGGGCAGAGGACAAGTTTGCCACCGCTGGAGATGCGGACGATGCCCTTATCAAAACTACGCTTAATGCGGAAAGTGAAGAGATTCAACTGGAGCTGACTAACGGCGCCTCGGAATATGGTGGCGTGATGGGCTCAACCACAGATCATGTTTTGCGAGGAATGCGATCGCTGATTGGAGGTGCAGGATTATTAATTGGTGGTGCCAAAAAGGCTGTAGAGGTTGAGATGGTTCGCCAGGTCGCACCGATGGTGCAATCCATGGTTCTTCTGATCTTTACGGTTGGTTTACCGTTGCTACTAGCGATTGGTTCTTTTTCTCTAAAAAACATGATTGCATTAACGCTGCTGCAGTTCAGCATTATTTTCTGGGGATTCTTATTTGCGCTGGCAGCTTGGCTGGATAACTTCCTATTGTCCGGGCTTTGGTCTGGCGCCGACAAAAATGCCAATATGCTTATGGATACATTAATGCCCAATACCAGCGGCGTTGGTACCCAAATTCTTGCGATCAGTTGGGTGACTTGGATGCTTTATACATTGGCCCCATTGGCATTCACGTATTGCTTAGGGGTAATAGGGATTAAGGCGGGAAGTCTGGCCACTAATGCAATAAATAGTTCTTCAAATGAGATTAGTGGTCAAAGTGGGGCGGGAGTTGGCGTAGCTCAAAAAATTATAACAAAAGGCAAAGGAAAATAAGATTTTTCCTCAATGTATCTTAAGTGGGCGCCCGAGCATATCAAAGCCTGGTGCATCTGGATCGGGAGCTCTGGAGTGATCATATCTCTCTTGATGCTTCCTTTCTTCCGCTTCTTCCTCTGCAGTTGGAGCAACGGAGGCCCAAACAGAAATAAGAGCAACAAACACTTTTGCTAAGAGGGTGAAAACTGCGATTAGCACCAGACCAGCATGTTTGCCTAACCACCAAATAGCTTTGACCAATGCCACCAGCACTACACCAGTAACTTGGGCGGTCTTGTTCCAGTCAACTTTGTGGGTGTCTTTGGTAATCATGGCTCATTCCTGAAGGCATGGGAGGTAGTTTTTCAATATATAGCAGTTTCAGGGTGAATAGGAAGTGAACAGCGTAGATAGCACGCTTTTTGGCGCTTTCTATAGCGTATTCATTCCAGATTGTGTAGTACTTCGAATAATTATCGGGGCCGATAATTGGTCAGTCACCAGGTCTCTCTCCATGCATCTCACATAGTGCTGAGATAAAAGCTGTTGCACCTATTAGTAGGTGCAACATGTAAATAACATAATGAAATTCATTTAAAGATAGTTCCTTGAATTTCTCTCATTAAAACTTCATTCGTTGAATCCTAACGGCGTTTAAAATAGCCAATAACGCCACACCAACATCAGCAAAAACTGCTTCCCACATCGTCGCAATTCCGCCTGCACCCAATAATAAAACAACAACTTTCACACTAAATGCCAAAGTAATGTTTTGCCAGACAACACGTTTAGTTTGTTTCCCTATTGAAACGGCAAGCGGAATTTTGCTCGGCTTGTCATCCTGAATAACGATGTCGGCAGTTTCAATTGTGGCATCACTGCCCAAGCCGCCCATCGCAATGCCCACATCACTTAATGCAATCACGGGGGCGTCATTTACGCCATCTCCTACGAAGGCAACGGATTCGTTTTGTGCTTTGATCTCTTTTACTTTATTTACTTTATCTTCCGGTAATAAATCTCCGAACGCGTTATTGATATCTAAGGTTTTTGCCACAAATTGAACGACGGTATTTTTATCGCCACTTAACATCGTTGAGTTAATGCCCAAAGATTTGAGCGAGTTTATTGTTAGTTGGGCGTCTTCTTTTATGGAATCGGCGATAGTGATGTAGCCTACAAATTGATTATCGTAGGCAACCGCAATAACGGTATAAACGATTGATGAGGGATCAATGTCGTAGCGGATGGAAAATTTATCCAATAAGCGGAAGTTTCCGACCAACAAAACTTTTCCGTTGATCTCTGCTTTTAATCCGTGACCCGCGATTTCTTCAATATTATTTAGTAATAGGTTGTGATCGATCTCGCCCACAAATTGGTGTATTGCTGTTGCGACCGGATGTGTGCTTCGACTTTCCAGAGCGTTGACCATGCCGAGCATTTCATCACGATTAAATCTATCGTTGAAGTTCACATCCTGTACTTTGAATACACCTTCAGTGAGGGTACCTGTTTTATCCATCACCACATGCTGGATCTTGGCAATTACGTCGAGGAAGTTACTGCCCTTAAATAAAATGCCATGTTTGCTCGCCGCTCCGATGCCACCGAAATACCCTAACGGAATACTGATCACCAATGCACAAGGGCAAGAGATCACGAGGAAAATGAGCGCGCGGTAAAGCCATTCGCTAAACACATAGTTATCAACAAAAAAGTAAGGCAAGGTAGAGATTCCGAGGGCCAGAACCACGACGATAGGCGTATAAATTTTGGCGAACTTTCTGATAAATAATTCAGTCGGCGCTTTTTGTGCCGAGGCGTTTTGTACCAATTCAAGAATGCGGGATAACTTGCTGTCTTTATAAGCGGTAGTAACTTTTACTTGGGCAACACCATTAAGGTTGATCATACCGGCCAGAACAACATCGCCTTTATTTTTTCCATCGGGTTTGCTTTCACCCGTTAGTGCTGCCGTGTCGAAAAAGGCGGTATTAGAAATTAACTCGCCATCCAAGGCTAATTTTTCCCCGGCTTTCAGTTGGATAATTTCTCCAATTTCAACGGTTTCTGCTTTACGGGTAATTGCTTGATTGCCTTGGAGTACATTGACTTCATCGGGGCGCTGGTCAAGCAAGGTTTTAATGTTTGTCTTTGCCCTTCTAACAGCAATATTTTGAAACGCTTCACCTACAGAATAAAACAGCATTACTGCTACGCCTTCAGGGTATTCACCAATAGCGAATGCACCGATGGTTGCAATTCCCATCAGGAAAAACTCGGAAAAAACGTCACCTTTACGAATGCTTTCAACGGCTTCCTTGAGTACAGGGAAACCAACGGGAATGTATGCCGCGATGTACCAACCGAGTCTTAACCAACCGGTGAACCATGATTGAGGAAAAAAATTATCTAATGTAATGGCGATCAGTAATGCAATAAGACTGATGATCGCCGGCAGAAACAACCTGATATTGCTTGTTTCAGAACTGTCGTGGTCATGACCATCCTGCATTGACAGCTGGGTTTCAGCACCGCAGCAATCACCACATTTCGTTTTGCGGTCAATAGTCGACTTATCGCTAGTCGCACTTGAGCAGCTTGCTGGAGCTTTTTGCGTATCATGTTCAGATGTATGTTCCATTGGATTTCCTCAACTCATCAAAAAATATTTCGGTGTAAATGCCAAGCAGATATACGGTTATTTCTGGGCCAAAAAGCTGGCATGAATAATTAATGCTTGTGAGTGAACTCCATCCACAATCACGGAAAATCTTCCTGGTCGCCGAGTGTTAGGTTTGTAATGGAGATGGCAAGGTTCGTAATTGGCGGTAACTGTTTTTAGTAAAACGCCTAGTTTGTCAAAAATCTTAAATTGCAATTGACCGCACTCAACGTGTACCTGTTTATGTTCAGGCAATACTTCGCCGCTGAGTATTAAATTTTGGCCTTCGAACAATGCTCCAATATTTAAACTCAAATGATGCTGTTTCATTTGATCGGTTTTGAATGTCACCTGCGTGTGCTCTTGGGATGTTAACTGGCAAGCACTCAAAAATATCGAGAGAAGAAGTAAGGCTATTAACCGTGTAAAAGACATCATAATGAATTCTCCTGTGAAGTAAATTCGACGAGGATAAAAACGTGCCTGGTCAATGTGCTTTAGAAAATCGTTTTAGGTATTTTCAGTCGGCAACGCTTTTTGATAACACTAATATGCAGCGATAATTGCCACCGGTGTTTTGCACCGGTGGCGTTTTTGTTACTAGTCAGTTTCGCGATGGGCCATACGATACAGCCCGGGCAATACGAGTAAGGTCAGAATGGTGGACGAGATAATTCCACCAATCACCACGGTAGCCAGCGGGCGCTGAACTTCAGCACCGGTACTGGTGTTCAATGCCATCGGCAGGAATCCCAATGCAGCAACCAGCGCGACCATCAGGATCGGCCGTAGGCGCAACATGGCGCCTTCCCGGATAGCAGAATCGATAGCCAGCCCATTTCTTAAACCATCACGGAAGGCAGATACCATCATGACCCCGGTCAACACCGCGACACCGGACAAGGTGATGAAGCCGACCCCTGCCGTAATTGATAAGGGAATATCCCGCAGCCACAGGAAAATCACCCCACCGGTTAATGCGAGCGGTACTCCACTGAATACCAGCAAGGCATCTTTGGCGGATCCAAAGGTCATCATGAGCAATGCAAAAATCATCAGCAGTGTCAGTGGGACTAATAACCCTAACCGCTCGGATGCCGATTGCAGCTGCTCGAAGGTACCGCCGTATTCCAGCCAATAGCCGGGAGGTAACTTCACTTGTTGACCGACTTTTTCCTGAACCTCGGTCACAAACCCACCCAGATCGCGACCAGTTACATTGGCACTGACAACCAGGCGGCGCTTGCCATTTTCGCGGCTGATCTGGTTTGCACCAGGGGCAAGGTTAAGACGGGCTACTTCACCCAATGGTACGTATCCACCGTCCGGTAATGGAATGGGAAGGTAGGACAATGCGGTCAGGTCATTGCGTTGCTTCTCGGGAAGTCTCACCACCAATCCAAAACGCTGATCGCCTTCAAAGATCTGCCCCGCTTCCTCACCACCGGTTGCTGCTGCCAGCGTATCTTGCAGGTCCGCCATGTTGATGCCGTAGCGCAGAAGTAGATCCCGATCCGCATCAATAGACAGCAACGGTAAACCGTCGGCCTGTTCTACCTTCACGCCATCTGCGCCCTCGATGCTGTTAAGCACACTCGCAATCTGGTTGCCGGAAGCCAATAACTGATTCAGATCATCACCGTAGATCTTGATCCCCAAGTCCGAACGTACCCCGGAAATGAGTTCGTTAAAGCGCAATTGGATCGGTTGGCTGATTTCGTAGGCGTTACCTGGCACTTTGGCCAGTTGCGTTTCAATGGCTTCAAGGATTTCCGCTTTGGATTTGCCCGGATCCGGCCAATCCGCTTTGTCTTTCAGCATGACGTAGCCGTCTGAAATGTTGGGCCCCATAGGATCACTCGCAACCTCGGCGGTACCCACCCGTGAGAAGAACGTTTTGACCTCGGGAACAGCCATCACCGCTTTCTCCACCTGAAATTGCATCTCTAGGGATTGGGTGAGGCTGGTACCGGGAATACGCAACGCTTGCACGGCGATATCACCTTCATCAAGGTTGGGAACAAATTCGGTTCCCATCCGCGATGCCAGCCAGCCGGATCCAATCACAAACACGATGGCACCGGCCAAAATAGGAACACGGCGTTTGAGTGCAAAATCGAGTGTTGGAACGTAAGCCGCTTTGGATTTGGCTATCACGCGGTTTTCTTTTTCCTCGATCTTGCCGGACATACACAAGGCGAGCGCCGCCGGCACAAATGTCAGGGAAAGAATGAGCGCAGCAATTAACGCCATGATCACTGCGAAAGCCATAGGCGTGAACATTTTGCCTTCTACACCGGTGAGCGCAAGAATCGGAATGTTCACCAGAATCACAACCAGAACGCTGATCAAGCTAGGTGTGAATACTTCGCGGGTTGCGCTGAATACGGTGTGTAAGCGTTCTTCTACATCCAGCAATCTCCCCAAGTGATGCTGACGTTGCGAGAGTCGCAACAGGCAATTCTCCACAATGATTACCGCCCCATCGACAATCAGACCAAAATCCAGTGCACCCAGGCTCATCAGGTTGGCGCTGACTTTGGTTTGTACCATCCCGGTCATTAGCATCAGCATCGAAAGCGGAATAACCATCGCGGTCAATAACGCGGCGCGAACATTGCCAAGCATCACGAGCAGTACGACCACAACCAGGATCGCACCTTCCACCAGATTCTTTTGCACAGTGGCGATGGTTTTTTCCACCAGTACCGTACGGTCGTACACGGCATCGGCGGTTACACCTTTGGGTAAGGTGCGATTGATTTCCTCAAGCTTGGCTGCAACCGCGTGGGACACCGTTCGACTGTTCTCACCGACCAGCATCACCGCAGTACCGAGCACCGTTTCTTCGCCGTCACGAGTTGCTGCACCGGTGCGCAACTCTTTGCCCAATCCGACGGACGCAATATCGCCAATCGTGACCGGGACACCATCGCGGCGACCGACGATAACTTTTTTGATGGCCGGAATATCGGAGAGCTGTCCTGGTGCACGTATCAGGTACTGCTCACCGTTTTTCTCGATGTAACCTGCCCCGATGTTGGTGTTGTTTTTTTCCAGCGCCTGAACCACATCATCAAACACAATCCCGTAAGCCAGCATCAATCCCGGATCCGGGGTGATGTGAAATTGTTTTTCGAATCCACCGATGGTGTTCACTTCAGTGACGCCAGGTACAAGACGCAATTGCGGACGGATTACCCAGTCTTGCAGGGTACGCAACGCCATCGCATCGTAGGGCTGTCCGTTGGGTTGACGCGCTTTTGGATCGGCGTGAACTGAGTAGTGGAAGATTTCACCAAGACCCGTAGCAACCGGTCCCATCTCGGGCTCGATACCGGCGGGCATTTGGCTTTTGGCCTGTTGCAAACGCTCGTTGAGAATATTGCGTGCGAAGTAGATATCGGTCCCGTCTTCGAATACCACAGTCACCTGCGATAAGGCATAACGTGAGAGTGACCGGGTGCTTTCGACATGCGGTAAACCTGCAATCGCGATTTCCACCAGGTAGGTAATGCGTTGCTCAACTTCAAGTGGCGAGTAACCGGGTGCTTGTGTGTTGATCTGGACTTGTACGTTGGTGATATCCGGTACCGCATCAATCGGCAACCGGTTGTAATTCCAGACACCGGCAGCTGAGACCACAAGGACAAAAAAGATAATCAGCCAACGACGGGCGATGGAAAATTTAATCAATGCATCAACCATGGTTGTATCTCCACAATTGATTGCACGCTACGCGTTGCATAGCAGAAAGACGCTTAGTGTTCATGTTCTGCGCTCTCCTTGCCCAAATCTGACTTGAGGATAAAACTGTTGGTGGCAACATAGGTATCGCCAGCAACCAAGCCCGAGACAATTTCGGTATACACGCTGTCTGCGCGTCCCACCTGGACCGGCCGGGGCTCAAATCCATCCGCTTCCCTAACGAATACCACGGTTTTTCCTTCATGGGTTTGCAAGGCTTCATTGCGTACTGCGACGGCAACTTTGGTCTCCGCCAGAGTTACTTCAGCATTAACGAAATGACCTGCGAACCATTGGCCCTCCGCATTATCAAGGGATGCCCGCGCAATGGTTGATTGGTTTACCGGGTTAGCATGAGTACTCACGTAAATCACAGAGCCTTCACCGGATATGCCGCGTTGGGGTTGCGCCACCCGGACTACTTGCCCGGATTTAACCTGAGCGATATCGCGGGGGAACAGGGTCAGGTCCACCCAAACGGTTGACGTGTTCGCGATGGTGAAGAGCGGCGCGTCCGTGGTTTGTTCGCCTACTGCTCCTTGGCGATCCGTGATGACCCCATTGATGGTTGCCGTTACGGAATACACCTTGAGACTTTCGTTACTTTCGATGGTTGCCAATACATCACCCGCTGCCACACGGTCACCGGGCTTGCGATTCAATTGGCGTATGATGCCGGGGAAACGAGCGGTAACTTGCTGGATGCCATCGGCACTAGGTGTGATCACCCCATACAGGGGAAGGGTTTGGCGAATGGCGATTGGGCCGGCCTTTACGACCTGGATGCCGGTGTTACGCAATTGTTCGTTGGACAGGGTGATTTTGCTTTCTTCATGACCACCGTGCTCTTCCTGGCCATTGTTATCTTCATCGTCGTGATCGTGAGCTTTTTCACTGTCCTCATCATTGTGAGCGGCAGGTTTAGCGGCCGCTTTCGGCATTTGTTTGGTTTCGTTTGCCGGTTTGTCCGTCTCGGCCGCGCTGGCTAAATAAATATCAACAGCGAACATGCCAATTAACAAGGCAGCGAGCAGCCCGATGATTAACCAGGGTTTTAGGGATTTTTGTTTAGTTGTTTTCATGGGGTAACCTCAATATTCTTCTCAGTCAGGGCAACGCCTGTAAGCCGTTCCAATTCGATACGCGTCTGTTGCACGCGCTCTGCCGCATTCACCACCGCCAATTGGGCATCAAGTAATTCACCTTGGGCGAGGGTTAGTTCCAGGTAGCTGTAACGCCCCTGCTCAAAACCATCACCGGTTGCTTTGAGGGCACGGCGTAGTGCCGGAATCACTTCATTGCGCAAGGTGCCGAGTTCGCTAATCGCCTGTTGTTGCTCATCCGCAAGGCCAATTAATTCAGCCTCCAGGCGGATGCGCGCACTGTCATGAGCTTGTTGCGCGCCTGCCTGTTGAGCAGTTGCAGTAGCGATTGAGCCAGAGGCTCGGCGACCTGATCCGAGTGGCACACTTACGCCAACTACAGCAGCTGAATCACCACTGTCCTGAAGTCGGCGTACACCTGCGCTCCACTCAATATCGCCACGGCGATTTGAACGAGCTTCGCGCAGTTCAGCACTACGCACATCGATTTCGCTGGTGAGCAAAAGCAGATCCGGATTGTTGGCTAACCGGGATTGAAGGTTGGAAAGTGGCACGGACGGCGGGAGTGCATACAGGTCACCTTGTACGGTTTGGAAGTCAGGTGTTGGATCTGCCCATTGGGCTGATAAAAGCAGTCGTTCACGACGTACGGCTTGCTCCGCCTGTTTTAGAGCAACGTTTGCACGGGCAAGGCCAGCTTGTGCGCGCAACACTTCCGCTTCAGGTAGTCGACCAGCTTGAACCTGACGGCGTAAAGAGGAGAGCGTGTCCTGGGCTATACGATTGGCTTCGGTATGAAGCGCCAACTGTTCTTGCGCTGCCACCAGCGCCAGGAATTGGCGAGTTACACCAGATAGCACATCCAGCGTTAAGACACGTTGCTCGGTTTGCAATTGCTGTTGGCGCGCGGTAACTACGCCTAAACGTGCATCGCGTTTTCCGCCGAGTTCAATCACCGAGGATACGGCGATGGTAAGTTCGGCCGCATCGGTTCCGCGTAATTCGCCAGAACCCGCTACGTTTTCAAGCTCGGCGCCGACGCGAAACTCGGGTCGCAACCCTGCCGTTTGCTGCTCGCCAGCTAATGCATCAGCCTTAAATTGATACGCCGATAGTTGAGGATTGTGTTCAATCGTCGCGCGGATGGCTTCATCAAGCGTAAGCGACGCCGTTGGTGCTGCCAGCCCAGCTGGGACATGGCACAACACCGCAATCGCGGAACCTGCGATTGCTTTCTGAAAAAAATGCATGGTTTTACTCCAGCCAAAAATCATGATCCGGTGAAGTGCTTTCGGATCGTTTAACCCCGTTATTCAGGGCGATTAAATGGAATCAGGCTGGGATAGCAGGAGGGGCCCGCAATGGTGGTCGCACACCGGCACTGTGCCGTGTGCGTGGTGATGTAATAGATTGAATAGTGAAGGTTGTTCCGCGAGTTTGCAGAGCAATAACCAACACCAGGAAAACAGGGAGAAAAAGATCGAGTTTGAACGTTTTGATGAGCGCTGATTGCGACTGCTCAATATCAACATCTTGATGGGCTTCACTATGACTATGAACCGTGTGGCCACCCAACATATCAACATGGAGAGAAACTGGCGGCTCTTTGCCATCGAAACAAAAATGCCCGTGCACACCGCTCCAGCTCACTAAGAGCCACAAAAGCAATGAGATCATGGCATAAGATCGATAGCGCAATACGGGTTTCACCACGTCAGCATCCGGTAGTGTGAAGGGCATATCTCCACATGTGTTTCAAAAGAGCTTAACAGCAAATCATTAATACCGCTTAATCCGGCTAACTAATCCGTAAAAACTGTCACTGATTGTCACAGTGCTGGTTAAAGGATAGCCAAAGCCAGTGTGGCCACTATAAACTCTATAGCTACTAGAGGGTCAAGTGGGAGAGTCGTTCGATGAAAATTGGAGCTTTGGCAAAACAAATCGGCTTATCGGTTCAAACGATCCGGTTCTATGAACAGGAAGGACTGGTATCAGTTCCGCAACGCACTGAAGGTAATTACCGTCTTTACGATGCCGAGTCGTTACGGCAATTGGGGTTTATCAAACAATGCAGGAATCTCGGTCTTACTCTCGATGAAATCCGCGAATTGATAAAACATCGGGCAACACCGGAAGAGGCTTGCGGGGAGATCAATCATATCGTTGATGCGCATTTGCAGGAAGTTGATGCACGTATCGCTGAATTAACGGCATTGCGCGACCAGTTAATCAGTCTGCGTACTCGGTGCAATAGCTCTCGGGCGGTTAAGGATTGCGGCATCCTGAAAGCCTTAACCACCCCATAACTTTTTCATCACACCTCTATCTTTACCTGCTTACAGACATAGACATCTATTCGTCGTGATGCAGTTTTTGCGCGCGCAAAATTACTTTTTAGGGTTCGACAGGCTTAATGAGGTTACACCGGGATTGGTCGTGAGGAAATGATTTCCTGAGGGGTTTCAGAATGGGAAACCCCGCTCTGGAAGGCGTTTTTATCTGTATATCCTGTGCCTAACTGTGTAACGTTGTTATTGAGGTTGTCGTCACTATGAGCCACCAACTGCCGAACCAAATCAAGCTTGAGATATTGAAGGCAAACCAAGCCCACGAGGTCGCAATGTATTGGGAAAAGACCAAAAGGCGCTGGGTACATCTTAGTGCGACGGTAGCATTAATAGGTTTTTTGTTGGCAGCGGCAGTCAGTGTATGCCTTGGCAGGCCTGTCGAATTGAGACCGCAAACCATCCCAATGCTGAAGCCTTTATTAACTAACGTACATTGTTCAAGCAGTCCTGCCTACCCACCAACGTGGTGGTCAAGCTATAACAATATGAAAATGCCCGGTGTTTTAAGCCGGGCATTCATGATTACTCAATCAATCTGAATAATCAGGGGCAGCAAGGCATATCGCCAGTACAACAGGCAGCACCAATAACACAGCAGGTTGTAGCGGCAAATACTACCGTGGGTGTTGCCATAGCGGTGAAACCAGCGATGATTTTCATTAATTTAGCTTTCATAAATACCTCTTGAAAATACAGGGATGAATTTTTATCAGGCGTACTTTCAATGGATGGGCGGTCGCCAAATAACGTGAATATTTAGCGAGTAAAAAGAGGTAGAGAGAGATTTGTGATAGTCATTCGGCAAAGTGTCATAACCGGAAAATGATTGGATACCGGTAATGCCAGGAAAAACACAAGGCGAGCAGTTTTTTGCAGACACCATCATCACACAGCAAGGTGCTTGACCATCACAACACGCATGCTCATCTTCTGCCCACACGGAACTGGCCACCTGAAAAAGTATGGCGAAAACAAGTAGAACTATTTTCCAGTGCCGAGTGTTCATATTTGATGATGAAAAATCCTATGGAAATCACATAGAAGGATCTTAAAGGCCAATCGACTCCCCGGCAAGGAAATGATCCTGATAAGGGGGGAGGGGCATCACAAAAAACTTGCCTATATATATGAATATCCGTATATTTAAATTTCCATATATACAGGATTCCGCATCATGAACTCTAAACTCCGGGTGTTATTCCTTTGTACAGGTAACTCTGCGCGGTCGCAGATGGCTGAAGCTCTTCTGCGTCATGCGGATAGCGAGCATTTTGAGTCGTACAGCGCGGGCACCGATCCAATGCCCATCAATCCCATCGCACTCAATGCGTTAGAGCATGCTGGCGTGTCGGTTGACGGTTTATATAGCAAGTCCCTGTCAGACCTGGAGGGTAGTGAATTTGATGTGGTGATAACGCTGTGTGACAAGGCCGCGCAAGAGTGTAAACGCCTTCCACAAAATAGCGAGGTACTGGCCTGGAGCTTCGAAGACCCCGCTACCAGCAAAGATTCTCGTGCTTTTGAGCACACCCTTCAGGCTATCCATGACCGTATTAAGTTATTTGTTCTGGTCAAAACCAAAAGGTAATTTCATGTCCCTGACCCCCGATCAGTTTTGTAAAAGTTTGGCTGATGAAACCCGTGCGCGGATAGCGCTGTTAGTTGCTGGCGAGCAGGAGCTTTGCGTGTGCGAGCTGACCTGCGCCCTGGATGAGATCCAACCTAAGATCTCCCGCCATCTGGCGCAACTGCGCTCCTCTGGAGTGTTGGCTGATCGCCGCCAGGGCCAATGGATTTACTACCGGCTGCACCCGGACCTGCCTGAATGGGCTGTCGAGATTTTGAAATTGATGCGTAAGTCCCACAAAGAGTGGCTTGCCGATAATGTCAGTCGTCTGTGTGCGATGGATGATCGCCCGCAACGTTGCTGCTAACAGAGACCGCTCCTGATGAAAATCCTGTTTTTATGTACGCATAACAGCTGTCGCAGCATTCTCAGTGAAGCGCTGTTTAACCATGTGGCTCCCGAGGGATTTACGGGCTACAGCGCGGGCAGTTTCCCCAGTGGCCAAGTCAATCCACTAAGTCTACAAGCCCTTGCACGAGCCGGTGTTTCAGCTGTTGGGTTACACAGCAAATCATCCGATGTGTTTGAGCAATTGGCCCCGGACATCGTTATTACTGTGTGCGACAAAGCTGCTGGTGAGGCCTGTCCGTTGTATTTAGGAAGCGCAATTCGTACACACTGGGGGCTGAGTGATCCTTCGGAATTAGCGCGTGATAACACTTTGAGTGAAGAATATATAAACGCTGCATTTGATGCGTGTGTTGCAAAAGTTCAACAACGTATTTCGGCATTGCTGGCATTACCACTTAATGCACTTTTCCTCGATAAAGTGCAGCTGCAAGTTGCTCTGGATGGAATTGGAGAATTATGACGGTGATGCAAAAGAACTTTCCTATGAATTCGGTAATTGATGATGACTAATGACTCCATGCCCAACCTCAACAGCGATTTGTTGGCCGCGCAGAGCAATCCACTTTCGCCGCTCACGCAGACCGCTAATCACAAGCCGCGCATTTTGTTGCTTTACGGCTCCAATCGGCCTCGTTCATTTAGCCGGTTACTCGTATTAGAAGCCGAACGCATATTGCAGTATCTCGGTGCTGAAACGCGGATATTTCACCCGGAAGGTTTACCCCTTCCTGATGACGCTCCTGATACTCATCCAAAAGTGCAGGAACTTCGCGAGCTTGCGCAATGGTCTGAGGGCCAAGTGTGGTGTTCCCCCGAACGTCATGGCGCTATGACGGGAGTATTCAAATCACAAATTGATTGGATTCCCTTATCAGCCGGTGCATCGCGTTTAACGCAGGGCAAGACGTTGGCATTGATGCAAGTGAGTGGTGGTTCGCAATCATTCAATGCGGTGAATCAGATGCGCATTCTCGGGCGGTGGATGCGTATGTTCACCATCCCTAATCAATCATCGGTCGCCAAGGCATTTCAGGAGTTTGATGATTATGATCGGATGAAGCCTTCGTCATACTACAACCGGGTTGTTGATGTGATGGAAGAGTTGGTGAAATTTACATTACTACTACGTGATCAAAAAGATTTTTTGGTTGATCGTTATTCGGAGCGCGTAGAAACAGCTGAGCAATTGATGCAACGTGTCAATTTATCGTCCATTTAATTAATTGATTTTTGTATCAGGATAATATCCATGGGCTTGTTTGAGCGGTATTTATCATTGTGGGTAGCAATTGCAATTGTAATAGGTGCTGTTCTTGGCAATGTTTTCCCAGCTTTTTTTTCATTTGTCGCAGGGCTTGAATATGCTCACGTGAATATCGTTATTGCATTACTTATTTGGATAATGATTTACCCAATGATGGTGCAAGTGGACTTCAGTTCACTTAAGCATATTGGGACCCGCCCACAAGGAATTATCCTGACATTGATTGTGAATTGGTTAATCAAGCCATTTACTATGGCTGCATTGGGATGGTTGTTTTTTAAAGTTCTCTTTGTCGACTGGGTGGATCCACAAACTGCTCAAGAATATATCGCAGGAATGATATTGCTCGGTGTTGCTCCTTGCACCGCGATGGTGTTTGTTTGGAGTCAATTAACAAAAGGGGATGCAAATTACACGCTGATTCAAGTGTCGTTGAACGATGTGATTATGATTTTCGCATTCGCACCACTGGCGGCATTCCTGTTGGGTGTTACTGACATTATTGTACCTTGGGAAACCCTACTAGTTTCAGTTGGGCTATATGTTCTACTGCCGCTAATTGCAGGTGTGTTGACTCGTTATTATTTAGAAAAGAAATCTTTTGGTGATCAAGTTTCATTACAACGCTTTTCTGCCTCGTTTAAGCCTTGGTCAATTCTCGGTTTATTGGGAACGGTCGTTTTGTTATTCGGGTTTCAAGCCAAAACTATTTTTGACCAACCCATCGCCATCGTTCTCATTGCAATTCCTTTGGTGATCCAATCCTATGGTGTGTTTGCCATAACGTTTATTGCCGCTCGGGCAATTCGGCTTCCGTATAGTGTCGCTGCTCCCGCCTGTTTGATTGGTGGATCAAACTTTTTCGAGCTGGCAGTTGCCGTTGCTATTTCGTTATTTGGGCTTCACTCAGGCGCCGCGCTAGCCACTGTTGTGGGTGTTCTAGTGGAAGTCCCTGTGATGCTTTCTCTCGTTGCTTTTTGCAATCGAAGCCAACACTTATTTAATCGAACGTAAAAACATATTTCTAAGGAAATTCCATGCCGTTAGTACATCCCTTCACTTCGCTTAACCTCGAAGGTGCGGGCCAAATTCTTTTCACTCCGTGCCCCGGCACCAAAGAGGTTGGTCTGCAATTGTCTCTTGAGCAACTGGCCGAGGCCGGAGCTGCTGCTGTGCTTACTCTTATGCCAAAAGAGGAAATACAGCGTAATGCTGTTACTGATTTGCCAGAGCTATGCGCGCAGTTAGGTTTGCAATGGTTTTATTTGCCCATCGAGGATGACCATGCGCCCGAACAACTATTTCAGGACGCTTGGCTGTTATCGAAAGAAAAAATCCATGCGCTGGTAGCGCAAGGAAAAACAATTGCCATCCACTGTAAGGGCGGCTCTGGTCGTACAGGGCTAGTTGCGGCGCAAATTTTATTGGAGCAAGGGTTGCCACTGGATGAAGTGATTGATCGCGTACGTGCAATTCGCCCTAGCGCATTGCAGATTCCCGCGCATCAGGAATACATCAATAATCTTGCCAACCAAATAGCATCCGAACCCGTAAATTGAAAATTCGTTGAAGGATTAATCCATGAAAAAAATTAAAGTTGGTATTAACGGGTTTGGTCGCATTGGTCGGTTGGCATTGCGTGCATCCTGGAATTGGCCGGAATTTGAATTTCTGCAAATTAATGATCCTGCTGCTGATACGGAAACCTACGCACATTTATTGAAGTTCGACTCAATACAGGGAACTTGGCCAGAGGATGTTTTTGCTGATAATGGCAAGATAATCATTAATGGAAAAGCAATTCGCGTTACCACGAACAAAGCTATTGCTGAAACGGATTGGTCAGAATGTGATGTCGTGATTGAAGCTAGTGGCAAAATGAAATCGGTGGCTACTCTGCAAGCTTATCTTGATCAAGGCGTTAAGCAGGTTGTGGTCAGTGCACCGGTCAAAGAACCAGGAGCATTGAATATTGTGATGGGCGTGAATCACCATTTATTTAATGTGGCGGAAAATCGTATTGTGACAGCAGCATCTTGCACCACGAATTGCCTTGCACCGGTAGTAAAAGTAATTCATGAGAAGCTTGGTATTCGCCATGGCTCTATCACCACAATTCATAATTTAACAAATACCCAATCAATTCTGGACCAGCCTCATAAGGATCTACGCCGCGCGCGTTCCTCGGGTTCCAATTTAATTCCTACTACAACCGGATCAGCAACTGCCATAGCCGAAATATTTCCGGAATTACGCGGTCGTTTGAATGGCCACGCGGTAAGAGTTCCATTGGCAAATGCCTCGTTAACGGATTGTGTATTTGAGGTTGAACGAGCTACCACAGTAGAAGAAGTCAATGGCTTATTGAAAGCGGCCAGCGAAAATGAATTAAAAAATATTCTGGGTTATGAAGAGCGCCCGTTAGTTTCCAATGATTATTGCGGTGATTCACGCTCATCGATTGTTGATGCCTTATCAACGATGGTAGTTAATGGTACCCAAGTGAAGATCTATGCCTGGTATGACAACGAGTGGGGTTACGCAAATCGTACAGCGGAGTTGGCAAAATTAGTTGGACTTGCCAACTAAGGAGATCAGCTCATGACAATAACAGGCGCAGGAAAAAAGTTAAGTGCGGAAGTAAAACAATATCTGGTTGTGACCGGTAATTACTGGGCATTCACCTTAACCGATGGTGCATTACGCATGTTGGTGGTATTGCACTTCCATCAACTTGGCTATGCCCCCTTACAAATTGCTGCGCTGTTTTTGTTTTATGAAATCTTCGGTGTGATCACCAACCTGGTGGGTGGTTATCTGGGCGCTCGTATCGGGCTAAACAGCACCATGAACATTGGTTTGGGCTTACAAGTAATCGCGCTATTAATGCTCGCTGTACCCACAGTGATGTTAACTCCGCTGTGGGTGATGGGCGCGCAAGCTCTTTCCGGCATCGCGAAAGATCTGAATAAGATGAGCGCTAAAAGCACGATCAAATTGCTCGTGCCAGGCGATCAGCAGGGACAATTGTTCAAATGGGTTGCATTGCTTACCGGATCTAAAAATGCGCTCAAAGGTGTGGGCTTCTTTCTCGGCGGCGCGTTGCTGGCGCTGTTGGGATTTGTTGGTGCTGTTGTGGCCATGGCGGCGTTATTGGGTGTTATCTGGATAGCAAGCTTATTGTTCTTGAAAAAGGACTTGGGCAAAGCAAAACAGAAACCGAAGTTCCGCGAATTATTTTCCAAAAGTCGTGCGATTAATATTTTATCGGCTGCACGTTTATTTTTATTTGGTGCACGAGACGTCTGGTTTGTTGTTGCATTACCAGTCTTTTTGAGCAGTCAATTGGGGTGGAGCTTCTGGTGGGTTGGCGGTTTTCTCGCTATCTGGATTATCGGTTACGGTATTGTCCAATCCATTGCCCCGGTATTAATTAATCAAGGTGAAAATAGTGCGCCAGGTGGATTACATGTATTTGTCTGGGCATTGATACTGACGGGTATTCCTGCTGCCATTGCGGTGGGATTCAATTCATCACTTCCAATCGAAGCGGTGCTGATTGGCGGCCTTTTAATTTTCGGCGCTGTGTTTGCAATCAATTCCTCATTGCATAGCTACCTGATTGTGAATTACGCAAAAAGCGATGGTGTTTCCCTGGATGTAGGGTTTTATTACATGGCGAATGCACTGGGCCGATTAGTAGGAACATTGTTGTCTGGCTGGATTTACCAAACCGAGGGATTAGTCGCGTGCTTGTGGGTATCAAGTGCGTTTATTGGATTAGCGGCATTGATCTCGTTGGGGTTGCCGCGCACCGTCAGTAATAATTGAGCGGGTTAAAAATATGACAAACAACAATGCAAGCTGTGAAATTCCGGGGTGCGAATCGCTAAGCAGTATGATTGCGACTCGCTTGAATGAAGATTGTTTTTGCCAAACGTTAGACCGGGAACGCCTGGACTATGTTCTTAGGCATGATCAGCTACAAGGAGATGTGCTGGCGCAGCACCCGCAACTGTTTTCCAACATTGCCACATTTGTTTCCCGCACACAATTTACGTCAATTAAAAACGCCATAGAAGCGATTGAACGTACGATTGCTCTTCCGGCATTTAATGATTCTGTAATGCACGAAGCACATTCTCATGCCCGTGTTAACCATGGCCCCAAGGGTGCCTTCATGGGTTATGATTTCCATTTGTCTACCGATGGTGCCAGACTCATCGAAATTAATACCAATGCTGGCGGCGCATTTTTAAATGCAATATTAGTAGGCGCACAGAAAGCATGCTGTCCTCCCATGGAGGATGCACTGCACAGCCAAACGCAAAAACTATTCGACGATTTCGTTTCAATGTTCCGGAATGAGTGGCAATTGCAGCGTGGAGATAAGCCACTACGTCGAATTGCTATCATTGATCATAATCCGGAGTCACAGTTCCTTTATCCCGAATTTGTAGTCGCACAGCGTTTATTCAATAGTCATGGAATCGACGCCATAATTGTTGATCCGCAAGAACTCGCATACGAAAATCAGGTGCTGTCCCATCTTGGGCAGCCCATTGATTTAGTCTATAACCGATTAACCGATTTTTATCTCACTGATCCAATCAATATTGCTTTGCTCAATGCGTATCTATCAGGGGATGTAGTCGTCACACCCAACCCATATCATCACGCACTTTACGCAGACAAACGCCATCTGATCATCTTAAGCGATAGATCAACATTGGACGCGTTGGGTTGCAATGCGGATGATGCCAGGACATTGATCGACAGCATTCCCTCCACCATATCAGTGACAACAGAAAATGCCTCGGAATTATGGTCTGGGCGAAAAGGATTATTTTTCAAGCCTGCTTGCGGCTACGGCAGTAAGGCCACGTATCGCGGTGATAAACTCACAACAAAAGTGTGGAGGGATATTGTTGCTGGCAATTACGTTGCGCAAACGTCAGTGTGGCCGAGTGAGCGTGCTATTTTATTGGATGGTGTGGAAAGTGCGTTAAAAATGGATATTCGCGCATACAGCTATGACGGAAAAATTCAATTGTTAGCTGCACGTTTATATCAAGGGCAAACAACAAATTTTCGCACGCGTGGCGGTGGTTTTGCGCCGGTTTTTATATTGTGATAATAACTATCAAAAGTGTGCATTCGAAAATATTAAATTTAGGGTTTGAAGAGCAAGTTTTTACTTCCCATTTATCGATATGATCGAGTTGGATTCAATTGCTGCACTATGTAGATAATCTTTGATTTCAGGAAGACTCCAGTGCATTGGTAAATTGTAGTATTTTAAAAAGGTATGACGAGCTTCATTACTTGTTAGAAACTCCGTCCGACGCTTTACTTGTTCATACGAAAACTGTGAAGCATCTCCAAAGTAGAGTTCGTAATTACTAATAACGCCCTGGCGTTTGCCTGGGTAAGTTTTTGCGAATTTTTCCAGCTGGTTGCGGATATGTTCCATATCATTACTGTCTGTAATGATGTTTTCCTCAGTATAGTAATGGAGCACCTGCTGTCTGTATCGTGCGCTATTGAAAAATAAAACGCGCAACCGCTTGTGCTTTGAGTCTAGTAGCGACTCGTCGCCAAAAAGCCATGTAAAAGTGTTATCCGGAATTTTCTCTGAATGCTCACGCTCTGAAACTGCATCATTGAGTGCATCAAAAAAATCTTTACCTTCAAGATCTTTTAATTTTGAAGCATCGATCCCCTTTGACTCAAGTCGCTCACGTTCACTTATAGTGAAGATATCAAACTCTGGTACATCGTCGTGTAGGGCTTTGGCTTTGTATGCCATAAATAGGCTTTCTGCAAAGCCTTCATTCAAGCCGCGAACGTCATACAGTGTTCGCTTCACAATCATGTATTCGTTATGGGTCAAAGGTCTGTACGGCATAATTTGTTATCCTCAACCTGCAGTCGTTTATATGGATTGCCATTGTCCTGCCTAACCAATTGAATATAGGCGCCCACCATAACAATCCAGATAATGACGATCATTGCCAGAAAAAATAAAAGCGTTATTTCCTGGTTGTTAAACACATTTAACACAGACACTGTTCTGCTCCTTCGGATACATTAGTCTTATTCAGCAGCTGCGGCGTCCTGGGAGGTTTTCAATATACGGTAGATGGTAGTACGCCCTAATTTATGCGTTTTTACTAATTCTCCGATTGTCTTCCCCTGGGCGCGCTCAAGTCGAATAAGTTCCTCCTTAGCATAGTCAGACAGTTTCGGCCTTCCAAATTTCACGCCATTACACGTGGCTTTTTCGATACCTTCTCTTTGCCGCTCTGCACGCAGTTGTGTTTCAAATTCGGCGATGGCTGCGAGTAGGGTAAAGGTAAGTTTTCCGGTAGGTGTTGAGGTATCAATATGCTGATCCAGCACGTGTAAGTGAATACCTTCCACTTCAAATCGTTCGGATATGTTGACCAGTTCATGTACTGACCTGGCTAATCGATCCAGGCGAGTAATCACCAATGTATCCCCCTCCCGGAGATAATTCATACAGGCCTTGTATTCCGGTCGTGCTTTTTTGGTACCGCTAAGCTTCTCCCGATAAATGCGTTCGCAACCAGCGGCCGTCAATTTTTCCAACTGGATTTCCAAGCTTTGTCCAATGGAGCTGACGCGTGCGTACCCGATTTTCGCCATATGTTCCAAAAGTCGCCAATAGTTTATGGAAAACCAATTATGGCACTACTTTTGGGACGGTCAATAGAGAGTGTCCCAAAATGTGTACATTTTGGTATTGGAGGAGGAGAAAAAGAAGGATCATTTTGTCATGTTTTTAGCGCTAAAAACTTGCTGGATTGCGCCAGTTGACTTATTGTATGTCTAGATGAGGATTGAGCCATGAGTATTAACCAAACCATTCAAGATCGTATTAGAAGCATTCCCGCAGGGCAGGTGTTTGGGTATCAGGAGCTGCCTGAATACTTAAGAGCTCCAGAGGCGGTTATTAAAGCGGTCAGTCGATTGGTTGCTGATAAAAAAATTCAGCGCTTGTCGAAGGGGAAGTTTTACATCCCCAAAGCTGGGATTTTAGGTTTGAGAAAACCTTCAGATGGTGAACTGATCCGCTCCGTGATTTATAAGGACGGCCATCTTCGTGGATATATTACGGGCTTGGCTCTATTCAACAGATTGGGATTGACAACACAAGTACCTAGAACTATCACAATAGCGATAAATGGTGGTAGGCAAATGAAAGACTTTGGCTCCATTCGTATAAAAACAGTTATTACTCGTATACCAATTAAAGAAGAAAATATTGAGTTTATTCAATATCTAGATGTGCTTAAAGATGTTAAGAAAATTCCAGATTCAGATGTAAATGATGCACTTAAAATTATAAAAAACAAACTGGAAGGTTTGCATTCGGAAGACGTTCAGCGCTTAGTATCATTGGCGGTGGAATATTATAGTCCGCAAGTGCGGGCGCTCCTCGGTTTACTGTATACGGCGATTAAAGGAAGTAGCAATGCAGAGTTAAAAAGTACTCTAAACCCAACAACAAAATATAAATTAGACCTAAATTCGAAATTATGGCCCTCAGCAAGGGATTGGAATATTAATTAAATGAATTTGCATAACAATCAACAGCTCTTTTCCGATTTGGTAATAGGAACCGCCCAAGAAATAAAATTACCAGAGGTGTACGTAGAAAAAGATTATTGGGTGACACAAGTTCTCAAAAATCTAGCCCATTCGAAGTATGTCGACTCTGTGGTATTTAAAGGAGGAACATCTCTGTCAAAAGCTTATGGCCTAATCCATCGTTTTTCTGAAGACGTGGATTTGGCTGTATTGAGAGAAGGGCTCTCGGATAATCAGTGTCGTCGTTTGATAGAAAGAGTACAAAAGGCCATCACAGAAGATTTGCCCGAAATAGAAGGGGATCCGCGAACATCAAAGAATTCATCCTTCAGGAAGACTGTGCATCAATACCCTAGGTATATTGATGGAGATAATTTTGGGCAAGCCTCATCTGAGCTGATAGTCGAAGTAAATTCCTTCACGAAGCCAGAGCCTTATGCGAAGAAATCAATTCAGTCGTTTATTGGAATTGCATTAGATAAGGCGGAGCGTAAAGATCTTGTTGGTGAATATGGTTTGGAGCCGTTCGATGTTAACGTACTTTCAGTTGAGAGAACGCTTGTAGAAAAGCTATTAGGTGTTGTTAAGGATAGTTACCACGCAGATCCGGTAAGTCGGTTAACAATTCGAATTCGTCATCTTTATGACATTTGCCTAATATTAAGGGTTGACGTCCATAATAATTTCCTCCAGTCGAGCGCATTCCAAGATGTTTGCGAAAAATGTATTGATGATGAGAAGGTTGGTCAATATGAAAATTCGGTATATTTAAATGAACCCTTGAAAGAAGCTCCTATTTTTGTCGGCTTTGCAGAATGGAAGGAACCATTAGAATCTATATACAATGGGGCATTTTCTGGGCTGGTATACGGACAGCTTCCTTCTATGGATGAAATCGAGCAAACTCTAGAAAGAGTAAGAGTTCAGTTCTCACAATTCTAATGTAAATAAAAATTTCGAGCAGCCAATGAAGCGCACTGATAGAAGACGATTTGAGAGTGAGTTCAAAAGCATCCTTAAAAAATCTGGTGATAATTGCTCACTCTGTAAAGTAAATCTACACCACAATTCAAAAACCTTTGGTGGTTTGACTCATGATGGTAGGACTGCGCTTGCAGGGGAGTGCTGCAAGGATAGGTTGGTTGTTGTTTTGAGAGAGGGTGTATATCTTACAAAAAATTTTAATTGCATCCCAAATTTTTCCGATCATCCACTTAAAGATGAAAAAACAATAAGCCCATCGCAAGCTGTGAAGTCGATTCACTCGCATTTTGATAATTTAGAAAAAATCTCGTCAAGTCTAATGGCTCGTGCGGGGATTGCTTCATCTAGGCATGAGGTTTGTGTTTCGGAAAATCCTTGGAAGTCTGATGATGCAGAATGGTTTAAAAATAATCCTTCGAGATCACATAGATTGCGAAAGGTCTTTACGGGTGAGTTAGAAACAATACCAAAAGATATAGTGCAAAGAAAAGTACCGGATGGTTATTGCTTGGATATGCTTATTAAGCAAGTTAGCCCAGGAAATAGAATGCGCTGCCCTGTGTGGCTAAATTCCGCGATTGAAGTTCCGGATGTTGAAGAGGTCGTACATGCCATTTTTGATGCGGCTATGAAACGAAGGGAGGGTGGCGAAATCACGGTTGATGAAATTATGCAAATGACTAATAAATATAGCTCTCCGAAGATTATAAATTAAAAGAAGTCTTGTCAGTTACGTGCCCATATTTCATGGATCAGATATGACCGATACTAAAGTTGGCTTCCTGGAAACAGGTAGTTTGTGTGGCAGCTTATGGAAATTTTCATTTCCAAAATCAATTAAAATCGAAGCAGGTAATTCTCATACTTTTTTGACAACTCAAGACTCATCCTCCCAAAATTTTAAAGTTGAATTGAGAGAAATTAAGTCTATCAATTGTTCCCCCTATTTTATTTGGGCGTCAATTGTTATAGATGCGGGTGATAAGTCAGAAGTCATTCATGGATTGCCTAGGTGGAGAATTGGCCAGATAGTAAATGTGCTTGAACGTTTGGTGGTTGCTGATCTTGAGCGAATAGCGGCTTTATACTCCGATGTCATAAAGCAATTTGTAATCGAAATAAATGCTCTGCTTGACGGAGATTTTTATGTTAGATCTAGTCAAGTAAAGGCTCTTAGAGAGCGAACATTAACCTATCTAAAAAATAATCATGTTGAGCTCAAAAGCCTTATCAATAATGAGTTTTTCAAGAAAACAAAATTTGGCAATGATTTGAGCTCTGATGTGGGAAAGCTTGTAAAAGTTTTATCAGTGAACAGCACGGTTGTTTCTGTTCGTAATGAACAGTTTGTTGAGAGGGAAATAGTTGAATGCACTGCATTTTTCGAGAAGCTTGAAGGTAAAGGATTGACCCCCGAACAGAAGGTTTCTGTAGTCGCATTTGAGGATAGAAATTTATTAGTTGCTGCAGCTGGATCAGGTAAGAGTTCTACGCTGGTTGGTAAGGTGGGGTATGCGCTGTATAAGAAAATGTATCAACCTAATCAAATAATTGCTTTAGCTTTTAATCGGGAGGCGGCACAGGAGCTAAATATAAGAATTAACAAGCAATTGAAGCCTCTATTAAATGGAGTAAATGTAAAGGCGCGCACTTTTCATGCATTAGGTGCGTATATTGTTAAGAAGGTTTCGAGGGCGTCTGGTAAACGGCGATCAGTGGCTAACCCAAAGAAATTTGAATTTAGAATTGAGCAAGCTATAACCACTTGCTTGGAGATCCCCCAGTTTAGGCGTTCATGGATTAATTTTTTGACTCTGGTTAAAGATACGATTCCGGACGTCGAAACCTTCAAAACGAAAGATGACTATGACCAATATGTCGAATATATGCGGGAAGAGCGGAGAAAGGGTGAGCCCGCTCGTTTCACGGCATTCTCTAGCGACTTGGTAAGATCATTTGAAGAGCTATCGATCTGTAATTGGTTATACGCGCAAGGAATTACTTTTCTGTATGAAAAGCCATTTCCATACACTCCTGAGTCTTGGGAGAACTTTAATCCAGATTTTTATTATCCAGATATTGATGTTTACCATGAACATTTTGGATTAAATCATGATGGAAAGGCTCCTCAATTCAGAGGTAACTACGCAGAGCAGGCGGAGAATAAACGAGTTCTCTTTAATGAGACTATTCCTGGTCAATGGTTTGAAACTCGAAGTGCTAACTTTCGCGATGGAACTATCTTTGATCTGCTAGAAAGTAGGCTCAGAGCGCATGGGCAAACTTTTAACCCGCGGTCACTAGTGGAGTTGGAGCAGAGAATTTCGGATCTTAAGCATGAGGCGCCTATTGGTAACATAGCGCGTATAGTTGAGCTTATAAAATCATCAGGAGTTGATAAGGAAGAGTATAAATCTCTCATTCGTCTTGTAGATTCCCCAATAAGAGCTGAATTATTTATTGATGTCATTTGGCCTATCTTCGAAGAGTACAACAGAAAGCTGCAGCTTGACGGTAAAATTGATTTTTCCGATATGATTAATCTCGCTACGACCTATATAGAGAATGGATCATTTACCTCGGATGTTAAATTTGTATTGGTTGATGAATACCAAGATCTTTCCCCGGGACGAGCTCGATTAATAAAAGCTCTTTTGGCCCAGCATAGCGATAGTGTTCTATTTGGTGTAGGTGATGATTGGCAAGCAATTAATGGATTTGCAGGATCTGACTTAGATCTATTCATGAATTTTGAAAAGCATTTTGGCGCTACTTATGAGGGCTATTTAACAAATACGTTCAGATCTGCACAAGGAATTTCAGATGTGGCGGCTTGGTTTGTTCAAGAGAATGAAAATGGCCAGAAGCCAAAGAAGGTTCATTCGAAAACCGATACGAACACCCAGAATGTTGTGGAAATGATTGGTATTCGGAGCGATGAAGATACTATTGCAGCTATTGAAGAACAGTTAAATCAACTATTAGATGATGATAATGAACAAAAAAAGCTGCGTACTGTTTATTTACTTAGCCGGTATGGAATAGATAATACTTATGGGGTTAGCAAAGGCAACATTGATTACCTGAACAGGAAGTATAAAAACAAATTTTCTTTTGAGTTTTTAACGGTTCATAAATCTAAAGGGTTAGAGGCAGACTTTGTATTTGTTGTAGGAGTAAATGGCGGTAGATCATTTACTTTCCCTTCCACAATGTCTACTGATCCTCTTGTAACTGCACTCTTGGCCAAGACCGACACGTTTCCTCATGCAGATGAAAGGCGATTGTTTTACGTTGCGTTGACTCGTGCCAAAACAAAAGTGATCGTCTTATTCAAATCATCAAGGCCATCGCCATTTGTCCTTTCGCTAATGCATGGTAAATACAAAGGTCGTGTTACAGTACACGGTAAAACGCCACCGAAAGTTTGCACTAAGTGCGGAGAAGGATTCATGGTGCCTAAACAAGGATCGAGAGGGCCTTATTCTAAGTGCTCAAACTTCTCACGTTGCAAACATTCTGTGTCACTATCGCGCAATATTTCTCGAACTATCCGGAGATAGTTTTTCGTGTTTGGCAGAAGTAGCTAGCTGCTTACAATATGAAAGGTTTATCTATTGGATGGGTACGTGCTTACCTAATACCACCATATTTAAGTGCGTGTGATGTTCCGAACTATAAAAATAACATGCTGATTAATGAAATCAAGGTGTCTTTAGCCATGATTTGAATTGCCCATTGTTTAATTCTGCACGATAAAAAAGCCCCCTGCATTGAATGAGGAGGCTTTTCGTTTTTCTGGCGTCGTGGACTCGGTAATCAAAAAAGTGAATGAATAGTATTCATTGCAAATCCGTGATCGTTATCTTTTAGCCAATCAACCAGTTTGTTGTATTGCGCGAGCACCATAGATTTTGAAAATGTTTTGTCTGAGAGTTTATCGCTCACAGCGACATCACATAATCCAGTTTTACTATTCAACGTAAGGGTTACTTCATGGCGAGCATTTGCGGAAAAGGACGTTTGGTTAGCCATAATTGTCTCCAGGAGTGGTTAGGGGTTCTCCCCAAAAAACCTGTTGCCAGGCATCTTGGGAAGAACCCCTAACCGGCTAAAGCCAATTAGGGTTCGTACTTACCGCTTGTAGCGCTCTTTTGCCATATTCATGGCATAGATGTGCTCATGCTCTTTAAAAAACTCCACAATTTCATTGTAAGTCAGCAGAGAAAATTCACCTTCAAAATCATTGTCAGGGACGCGAGAGTCCGTAACATGCATTTTGATGGTTTCGCCAAACTTTGCTTCGATAGTGCGGAATTTACCAACGTTGAACGTATGTTCCATGATGCGACTCCTAACTTTAAAAAATAGTAGGAGTCAGGCCGACCCTGAGTGGGGAGGATTGAACTCCCCGGTGGGTGGCTGGTGATGAAGGCAGAGGGCAAGCTTGCGCTTAGCTGCATTAGGCCCTATGTGCAGCAAATTAAGGATCAGTGATGACGTCACTGGGCGTTTGCCTCATTAATATAGCTGGGTGCTGACAGACAATCAACTTATCGGGATAATGGTTTTTCAAAGGTGTTTTAGGTTTACCCCATCCATATCTGTTGACGGAGTAAAATTATGAGTGACGAATTTTTTGAGGAAGGGGAGCGCAATGTTCTTTTAGTCGATGAATTTCGTCGGTTTTTGAAAATTCGGGATTCTTTGGCACCCTCTGGTGCCCTTGCGCCATATAAGTGGAACTCTAAACATAGATGGTATGGGGCATTTCTTGTATACAGTGAAATGTTGAATGAGCATGCAAGAGAGCTGGCTAATTCCCTTAACGAATTCGGCAGGCATGTTAGAACGCTAGAGGCGTGGGCCAATCGATTTTCGGAAATAGAGGATATAAATTTAAAATTCGATCTTATGCTCGAGTTTGTAGAACCAGTTTCAATTGTGGCTATTAATCTGCCGTACGTCATCCGATCAAGATTTATTTATTCCACTTCGCATTTGTGCCACCAGGCAAATAAGATTCGATCTGACGATTGGATAGATAATTTTCCCTTAGACAAAGATGTCTGGTTTGAATCTGCCGACAAATCAGGAGCTACTTGGAAAAGATACAAAAAGTTAAAGTTGTCACTTGAAAAAATCGCTGGTAAAGACTTTGGTCGAATGACTTCCGATTTTCGCAACTCTTATAACCATAGATACTCTGCGAGAGTCGAGTTTGGCCTTAGCAATATAGTGAATCGACTCGTTGATCATAACGGTAAGATTTCATACGGCATCGGGCAAACTGAACCTTTAAAGTTAGTGATAATCGTGGATCAATTAAAGCAGCAACATTCGTTAGCGATGGCTGCATTTAACTGCTATCAGGAACTCATTAAGGAACAGATTGCAGCAATTGAAAAATGGGAAAATGACTCAGGAGTTTTTAAAGGTACTGAGACAAATTCCATTCCGGTTGATCAGTGAGCCATCGAGGAACCTCTTGATCCGCAAGAGTGTATATTTTTTCTATTGAGCCCTTGATCAAATTTGGAATTTTTCCTACTAGATCTTCACTTAATGTATGTTCCATGTGAGTAATGGATTTTCTGCCCTTATTTAGAATTTTTACTTCATGGTACTCGTGTTTGAAATGAACAATTTTATTGCGAGCATCATTTAATGATTTCACGCCTTGCCAAGGATGTGTTGAAGTATCGAACTTTAAATTGGTTTCGGAGTAAGTATGCAAAAAATTAATCTTTTCGATCAGGTTTAGCTTTTCGAGACTCCCCCACATATTCGGATGTTTTGCATTCCCAGCTTCATTCATAACGGCCTCCAAACATATGATTGCCATGACTATAGCCTGGCAGCGTTCCTCGTATATTTCATGAAGGTTCATGACTGAATCTGGGTGATAGGTGTTTGCAGCTAATATTTTAGCTTGGTGGCAGTGACGAAGAGTAGCACGATAAAAAAAGGGCGCCGCGGTGCAGATTGTTGACATTTTCCCATCAACGATTTTCATTGACTCAAATCTAGATAATCTGGGTGGCGGATGGTTAACTACCTTGCCATGACTGGTTCTGTCTGATTGTTTTAATTGTTCATGGACGTGTAATAATTCTGAGTAGGCTTCTTTTCTTATCTTCCGCAAATGATTGATAAAGCCGCTGGCTTCGCTAGTGTACTCTTCATCAGATATCTCTTGGTTTCCTTTTAATCTCATGATGCGCTGAAATTCATCATAGGTTCGATCAAAATCAGTTAAGTCTAAATATTCAGATACCCATTTTCCATAATGCCTTCCTTCGACAATCTCAAATTGGGCGACTTCCCATTGATAGAAGTTGCCTTCATCAAACACCTGAATATGAGCGTCAAAACCTAATAGTGGATCCGAAACTTCGAGCGAGTTTGCTTGCCATACGAAGTGATGTGGACCAATCAGACCATGGGGAATTATTGCTTTAGAATCTTTCTGAACTATTGGATTTGAAAGAGAACCGAGCATGCTCGACATCAACCTTTCTTGAAATACCAATGGGTGATTGTTCTGAATAATGCGTCCAGCGGCTACGATTCGTGTTTCATCTAAAGCTCGTTCTAACTCTGACGGTTTAATGATCGAGAAATCAAATTCCCCGATTTGACCTTTGTTGCTACGGTTGTACTTTCTACATTCAAGGTTTTCCACTGTGACTGCTTGCTGCCACCAGTTTGGGAATCTACCATTAATATTTTGATTCATTGTTCAATCCGTGGTTAATCCATTTTCGTGTGTGCTTATCATCACTTCGATGTTTTCGGTGTAAAGTGAATTTCATTGCTTATGGTAACTTCAGTATAAGTCAACAGTGGGTTCTCAATTTTAATGAATTCTGTCTGCAACTTAAGCTCTGGCTGTTAAGCATCTTTGGGTATTCGAAAATCAATTAAATGATCGGGAAGCAGAGCGCCAAGTCTTCCATCTTTGGAGTTTTTTCCAATTTCACGTCTAAATGCTAATTGCTCAATACAAGTTCTCGCGCTGGTATTCAAATTATCTAAAATATACTGAATAAAACTGTTGATATCCTCATAGTCCTTAATAATTGAATCATACTTTATAGAATTAAGGTAAACGCCAGATGTTCGAGAATAAAGATCATCATATTCAGTAAAAATTGGCACACTGCCGTTAAAATATATATCACCAATTTTTAAGCTGTTCATATCCACGTTTCCATGTAGGATATTGTTTCTTTCGTTAATAATTGAATGAAATCTTTTGCAGTGTTCATTTGAGTAGTCAATCATGCTCTGAAATCCAACACAATTGATGTGAAGCGACTGAATCCTTATATCAATTTGCTGACGAATTACATTTTGAAACAACCTATCATTTTTCTTTATCTCATTTTTTGCCAAAATATAAATTACCAAATTTACAAAAGATTCAGCCATGATTGGTAGCATCGACTTTAGGGAGAAATAGTAACAAACTGCATTATTGTAACGATTTAATAAATCTTCGATTGAGTCTTGAGATGTATCTTCCTCTGGGCCTAACAGAGTCATTTTGGGTCTATCGTTTTCGATGTTTAGATTCAGTTTTTCTATGTTTTTAATGGTTTGTTTTACAGTTAAATGAAGTCTATTAAAAGGATTTACAAATCGTGTCCACTTCTCTAGCTTAGTTCTAACTTCTTTGATTTCTTTGCCGTAATTTTGGAAGTCATTTTTAATGTCTTCTATGATGGTGTCTAGCGAAGGGGTCGTTTCAAAATGTCCCACAAAGTGAATCTCTGTCCGCATGTTGAGCGATTGAAACGAGATTAGATTATTCTCCACTAAAAATGTCCACTCCCAATGAACTAGATTGTCTGATGAGTCGTTCCTGAGGAAGTTCTGTAACCCGTTTGGTGGGCCAAATTTAGCATAAAAATAGCAATACAAATCTATAGGCTTTATTTCATTAACCAATGAATAACTAAAAAATCCATTTGGTCTGCTTTCGCTGTAAAGAATTTCTGTTAACTCTGTGATAGATGCGTAATTCAACTTTGAAATAAAATTCACAACGAATCCTTTTTAAAATTAAGCTACTAATCGAGCAGCTTTATTGATGATGAAAGAGTGTAGGGTAGATTGTTAATATGTTGGCGTTGGATTTGGCTCTATCTATCAAATCTCAATTTGATGATATTCATACCCCAGATAAACAATTTTCCCATGCGAAAGAGCACGCCGATTAAAGCTGGCTTGATTCACACTGCGCTCGTCCGGTTTGCTGAATCTCGGTAAGCCATTTTTGCGCAAGAGATTGAGCCAGGACTTTGTCACTATTGGAGATATCACGAAGTTCAATAGCGTAATATCCATCTGCGTATCCAGGGCCGTAATCGTCATATTTTTCAAATCCACTTTCATCCACCATACAAAATGATTCTTGCCGAATGTCTTCACCTAGTAAGGCAGAAAGTTCCGCTAATGCGTGACAAAAGACCAAGCTATCGTCCTGCATTTTTTCTGCCACCATTCGGATGGCCTCGATGTTGCCATGCCCACAAGCATCGAGTAACCAGCTTGAATATTCAATTTTGTAATCCATGTCTTGCGCCATATTAGCAATTTCTATTGGATCATACGTTTCATAAACAAGATCATTGGGGGAGATAGATTTTTCAAAAAATTGATTATCATTAAAGTGAAGGGTGAGGCCAAGTAACCCAAGCTTGCAACCAAGTTGTGCTGATTGAATAAAGCATTGCTTTGCCCTCTCTAGTCTTTTGATATTAGCTTGATATTCGCAGGCAAAGATTTCTTCATTTGGGCCTAATGCTCTTCCCATTTTCAATTGATTATACCAATAAGGATCTTGTTCATTCTGATCAAGATCAGCACTTGAAATAAGAGCAAGGCCTAGTGCGTAATTGCCAAGACCAGTTTTGCTACTTTGCTCTTCAAGGGAAAGGATTAGCTGCTCCTCATCACATAAGAGATCGCCGGAATTTAACCCTTTAATCAAATCAACGAGTGTGACTGCTCTTACAGCATTCTCTTCTATTAAAACCTGCAATGATTGAGTTATGTCATTTGCAGCATGTGTGCAATGAAGTTGTTGTAGGCGATTGATAAAAGTAGGGTGATTGATATGATCATGTTGATCGCACTTGAATAATGCAACAGCAGTTTGGGAAAAAGCGGCATAGCTTTGATAGCCAAAGGCTGCGGCTATAAGTTCATAAGCGTGTGATCTTGTTAGGGGGGTGGCGTTATTATCTGATACGCGATTAGCCAAATTAAAAGCGAGTGACTTAAGGGACATAAACCATTCTCCGATCCTGTCGATGAAGAGGTATACGCACGTTTAAGACCCCATAACAGGACTTAAGAATAATTTAAAAGAAGTTGAGTAAGCTAAATCTATGCCTTTTTCTACTCATGCGCAGGTATGGCGGGCGCCAGTGTCTATAATAGCCATATCTCTGCCGCACTTTCAATAGGTGTTTCTATTGCAGTGAGTCCTCTGAATCAAAGGTCTATGCGTCGTTTTTTAGTTTATTTTTCTTAAAATTAGGTCTTCAGAGTTAAGCTGTATGTTTTGCAAACTAATTTCAATTTGAGCTAAGAAAGTAAGTGATGCTTCACACCACTGTAGAATATTAAAGAAGAAACACCAATCTTTGCTAGACTTTCCTTGCTCAGTGCCGGATAACGTTAGTGTTCCGGCCCACCATAACAACTTCTCATGTTTTTGAGACGAGCCCACAGCATCGATTTGAAACGATTTAGCATGAATAATTTTATTGCAAATATATCTGATGTCTTTTTGCTCTTTGGTTCCATCAGCTTTTATTCCAGAATTATAGATATGGATGGAATTGTTCAATTCAAATTTAATTCCCTTAGAATCCAAAAGTTCTACCGCATTTCTCAGTTTGACAGCTATTTCGAGTGAATAGTTACTTACGGTAGATTTGGTGTGTCTCCAATATTGTTCTTTGGGAAAAAGTTTTTCTACATTGTCCACTCCGATGCCGTAACGTGAAACAAATTGCTCTGCTGCAAGTGCGATTTCGATTAGCAGATAAAGCTTTTCCCTTATACTATCAACTTCAATAAAGTGGGCCATAGAAGTCTAATTTCCTTACAAAGAGAGAAGTAAACTAACTGTTTCTGAGATAGTCATGTTGTAATTACCAAAACATTCACTGCCAAATATCACTTCACTTATGGTAGAAATGGGAATGGTTATTTAATGGATCCGTAACCTGGCAAAATTGCAAGAACTGAATGGAGAATTGCTCTAGCTTGGTAGTAATCATATTGTTCCTCCTCTCTAAAATGGTGAGGAAGATTTGTTGTGTGATGTATTGCTGCCCTGAGTATTAATAATCGTTCTTTTACTGTCATACTTTCGCGTTCATTTCTATCAAAAAATTTATTTCGTGCCGTTCCCAGCTCACTTGATTCTGGTGGATTCAATTTGAATATTTCAAGTAGCTTTCTGCATTCCCCAACACATTCATTGTAATTGCCTTGGAAAAAGTGGTTTCGGGCTATTTGGACGCATTTCACCACACCAGAGTTTTGTGCAATATGTTGAGGTAACCCGAATTCGAGCAAAAGGGTTTCTTGATAGCCCATTCTTTCAAGCACTGCTATCCATTCTGATTGTTTTATAGTGACTGTGGTTTGACAGCTCACTGCTCGGCTTTCATTCCCTTCAACAATTTCGGAGTAAAGCCAAAGGCTAAGATTAAAGTTAGCTCCACTTCTAAGAAATTCAATGGCTTCAACTTGCGCCATAGATAGTGCCATTCTAAATCCAATGATGAGTTTATTGTGATTTGGTATCTGCACGGGTTGCGCTTGTTCCGGGTGGGCTATCGCAAGCAGGCGTTGGGAGTTGTCGCCCCACTCTAGGCGTAGCTGTAATCCCCTGAGTTGTACAGGTTTAAGTTGAGGGTTTATAGAAAAATCAAGGCTAGCAGCAAGGGTGTAGCAGCCAATACCAGGTAACCCATTAAAGTGCACCTGATTTAATTCGGCAATTTGATACCCATTATAATTGTTTAAAGAAATTGTCATTTTGTTCCTTAAGATAAGTTGATTTATTCCAATCCACCCGCGTCAGGTAGCTAGCTGTATCTATTCGTAATCAAGATCAACAGGGTTGACTTGTCCAATTATCTCCCCATTTTCCATCCGAAGACGCAGATCGTATCCACCACAAAACTCATCATCTATGCTCAACACCTCGCCTTCTTGTAAATAACGTGGCGAGGATAAGTTGATAATGCGAACGGTCATGCCTTTCTTGAGAACCTCATACTTCAATCCCGGTCTACAGTTTTGAGGATGTTTCATATTCCAATCACACAGCATGCCAGGAAAAAAGTTTGGCTTGTCCATTTTGAATTTTTTCGCCCGTATGACAATCAATCTCTGGGTCAAAAACACAAAGAGACTTTGGGTTGTTTTTATTTAGCTGTCTCGATAGCTCCCTATGCTTCGCTTCGGAAATTGCACTTAGCTCCCATAGACGTTCAAGCAATGGAGTGTACAGGCTTAAATATGCTGCCTTTTCCAAGGTTGTCTGAGCTTCTATACCAATAATCATGTCGGTTAGAGCCATCTCCATAAGCTCCACAGATGTTTTATAACCATTGTGATATGCAGTCATAGTCTTTTCGTAGTTATTTTCTTCGGTTCCCATTCTCCAGTCCTGTTATTTGCCTTTTCTATATTTAATGCGTTGTTTAGCGAGTGCTAAATCTTTTCGCATAGACTCTACAATAGAAAAAGCACTCCAATCATCCGGTGTAGCTTTTCTCATGGTAGTTGGCCATTTTAAAAAGCTAGCGATTGTTGCACTTCCTTGGGACTTAATTCCTTTAGATAGCAAACGATCAGCTGTTCTCCAAATCACGACATGATTATTTGTTGAAGCACTTCGCTTGACTGAAATCACAAGTCTTTGCTCGCCTTCTTCATTTGAGTAAACGTGATTAAATTTTATTTCTAACATTTGGAGTGCCTTTTAATTTCATAGAATCTCTGAGCGATAAGCGAGTTGGTGTGCGGTTATTTTTGCAGTCACATACACAAATGATTAGTTTAAGGTGTAAAGCATCGACAACTTTCCTGAGCCTTTGATTGGGGTATCCGCATTTTAATCATTGTTCGATTATATCCAAGCGGCAATTAATCTCTCCTATGGTGGTCTGTGTGAGGCTTCTGTTGTCTGGATCAATAGTAAAAACACATTTCCAATTTTTAGGAAGAGCATCATTTACAGTTTTTACATCTGCTGGCCCATCACCCAAACCGATGATTGCCTCATAAAGCTCGCCTCCAAATAGAGAGATATATGCAGTCATCCCGTTGCTTGCAGTATCACCGATAGCGCCTGGCAAAACTGCCAATGTATGCTTTCCCCTTTGAATATTTATTAATTTTCGTATTTCGTCAGGTATGCGTAAGAGGGTAGAGTTGATCTGTTCTTTAGACGGAGCTGTCAATAATATTGTACGAAGTTTATCGGCTGCTGGGCTAAAGGCCCAGCTACGCCCTAAAGAAAATGCTCCCAAACCAAGCGCAATTTTCATAATTCCTTTTGACCATGGAGAAAAAAAATCTGCATTTGCATTCAAGCGAAAATGCAGGCTCTCACCAACCTCCACTACTGCGTGATTCAATGCATCTTCAGTGCTGATGATTGGCGTGCCGGAAGAGCTAATTAAGGTACGACCAGTTTTTTTTGCCTTATTTAATAATTGCTTAAACGCAATCCGGATACGATCCTCACTGCCGTAATACTCTATAAGGCCCTTGTTAAATCCTCCTTCGACTGCTAGTCCGAAATCTGCGTATGGTTCTGCTTGATGTGGAAATACAATTTTGCAAGGTGTATTTAGTTCCTTGCAAACACCATCAAAAATTACATCTGGAACCTCCCCGCTATAGCCTTTTAATCCATATTTATGTCTTTTAAATCCTACGATAGGATGTGAGATAAAAGGGCTGTCAATGTCTGAGCCAAAAGTGTTGTTAGCCTTTTTTGAACAGTACTCAATACCAAATTCCCTACATCCTCCTAATGCATAGGGCACGATATGCTCAAGTGTTGCTGCATTATCGTCGTCAGGAAGATTATTAAGGGGAGAATAAGTATAAATGCATTTTTCCATTAGGGGATCCTTGCGGGGGCTTAGCGATTTATCAAGCGTTTATTCGTCATTAGGAGAAGAAAATGATGATGGTTGGTTGTGCTCGCTAAATACCTAAATAGATGAAGTATCATTCTCTAGAGTTTCAGTGAAACACTTGAAAAAAACCATTGCTTAAACTTTTCCTAAAGGTTAGCTCATTAGATGAGTTTTAGGGTGCAGGTCACATCCTTGTCTGGGAGCGGTCCAGCATAAAGGATGGCTACATATGTTTTTTCTTGACTAATAAAAACCTGATAATAAATTCGAACTGCGGCTTCTAGGCGTATTTAGGCGGACTCTCTAATCGGCAGTTAAATTAAGGGTCTGTGAAAATGTTACTAGACGTATAGCTTCTTAAAGATAGTTTGTTTAGCGGTGCTAGGCAATATCCCACAGCGATTTTTCATACTAACAGTTCGCCAATTGCCTAAGTAAAGAGTAATGTCTGGTAATTGACTCTCAAATAAAAGCCCGTAGCCTATCCACAAAAAATGTAAACCAACTCAAGCATAGATGCTTATGAAAATATTAAGGTTTGCTGTTCTCTCGCGGCTCCTCTTTAAAATGCTTGCTGGGGAGCTTAATAGTAGCCGAGAACGCTTTCGTAAATACAATGCTTTTTATCGATTCGAATAGTTGATGCTGGTGTTAAATCTATGAGTATTAGGAGTGACTGGATTAGTGCTACATACCTTTTTGAATAACTCATCAATATTTTCCGGTTAGAAGAGAATGAATATGAAACGAAAGTTTGTCACCGAATACGCTCTCCACTACATGAATAGTTATACTGCGATGATGACATCATATGAATTGATGCGTGGCGGTCAGATGAATTCTGATGATGAGAAAATGCTTGATAAATGCCACATCTATATAATTGCAGCTAGACCGTCACCTTATTTTAAGCCACAAACACTGAAGCATGAGAATAATCTTCTTTCTGGAACTCTGTGCTATCGAATTGGTGAGCAAGAATATGAACATGTTTTTGAAAGCTACCCTTGGAGATTGGAGGGGGACGCAGTAACTATTGATTGCAAATATCCTTACAAGGAAATCGTTAGCCTTAATGTTGATGGACAGGAAGTGACATTTATTCCGGCAAGCATTTTTTCTATTCGTTTAAATGAAATGAATCTTGGAGTTCGGGATTTGAATAATTATGAGGTGTTGTATGTTGGCCAGGCGATTGGAAATGGGACTCGTTCCGCTAAGGATCGACTAAAAAGTCATTCCACTTTACAAAAAATTCTTGCGCTAACAGCTCATGATTACCCAGGTAAGGAGATTATGATATTCATGTACGAATTTAATAATGATCAGATTATGGTTTCAACTGATGGGGCGGCTAAAAAATCAGATAATACCGAAAAAAATGAAGATCGCCTCATGAATGCAATTGAAAACCCACCGAAGAAAAGTCAGAAAATTGGCTTGATAGAGGCCGGGTTAATTAGATATTTTCAGCCCTATTATAATGAAATTTTTAAGGTAAAATTTCCATCAACTAAACATAAGGTTTTGCGATCTTGCTATGATCTAGATGTCACTGGACTTATCGTAGAGCTTCATTCAACTAATATGGGATATTTTCTTTATTCATCGACAGTTCTCCCAAGTAGTAACCACATCGCAAATTTTGATTTGGTCTCTTCGAAAAATAGGCATTCATTTTTTCACGCAACAAATTTTGTTCAATTGCCTAACATCATTAAGAGCTAAATTTTGTTTTATTTCATTCCACAAGCCTATTGGACGATGGTTGTGGAATAAAGCCCATTCAATGAATGGGCAAAGGTAATTCACTCATCGTAGCTGCAGTAGTTGGTAATATGCCATTGATACAGCTCAGAGAGTTCTTCCGCGTACTTCATGGCCATCGAATGTTTTGAAAAATCTCCAACGCACTCAATACCTCCTGCGCTGCAGTGTAAATAAACACTGTAAAGCTCAGGGGTATCGTCATCGACTTCATATTGAGTGCCATCAGGGTCATCAGGTGCACTGAGGTTTCGAACACCGTGGATTTCAATATGGTCATAACTGGATTTATACCCCGCAATAATGCTTTCAGCATATTTACTTTCGATAAGATGTTGCGATTGTGGATCAGACATATCTTCCTCCTGAAATAGAAATTCCATTGGGAAAGCATCCATTGGGAGATGCTTTCCCAATGGATGCTAGGGTAGAGAATTAACCTATGACTGTTCGGGTATAAGCACCATCCGTCACTGCGTGACGAATATCTTTATTCCCCATTTTAACTTGACCGTCTATCTCAACTTCTTTGATCATTTCAGCTGGTATGGAAATATCCAGTTCAGCCAACTTATCGAGATAAGGTGTTAGCGAATCAGGGTGTGGGTTCTTCTCCCACATGTTGGAATAAATATAGCCATCGTTATCGTCGTATCTATCTGGTTCTTCCAGATAATCAATTACCATGAAAAAACCATCTAATGGACGATCAAAACCCATCAGCACTTCAATGGGTTTTTCAGCATAAGTTGTTTTGAAATAATGGCGAGACATAAAATGCTCCTCGATATGGTTTAACGAAAACCGTGATTAATTGTTTGAATAGCGTTGGTTTCAGCAAGATATTTTTTTAAAGCATCAGCGAATAATTTGGCATGGTCTAATTCCTGAAAATCAGTACACCACATAAATTCGCCAGGATGACCGGTGTAAACGCCAAAGAGGTGAGCATCATCAACTTGATCAGCATTTAATACCTCGACGATATCGCCTGTTGCACAGTTGATAAAACACCCTCTGACTTCTATTTCCAGCGTTTCATTACCCATGATTTTCTCCGGTGTGAATGAACCCCTGGAAATTAGCCACCCAAATAGGTTGGTTAATTTCAAGGGCAATGTGATTAATCAATAGCTGATAAAATGAGGTGTCCTTCAGGATGGAGTCGAGCGTAATCACGCAACGCGTGAAAGCCTTGAATCAAATAATCCAATTCGTGTTGGTTGGCCAGCTGGCAGTAAACGAATAAATTCGCTACCAGGCTTGCAGCATCGGCAGTCAAAGTGCCTTCGAAACCATTGCTGTCGATTTCTACCAAAAACGATTTATCGGATTTCAATGACATGTAGAAGCCACCATTGCTTAGTTCGATATATTCCCAATAACCTCCGCTGTAGGATTTGACGAACTTATCCATATAGCCGTAGATATTCATTTCGAATACCAGGAAAAGCCCTGGGAATCGCCTGGGCAATGTACGATTGCGCAAATGCCCCTGCACAGGAATTGCGTTGATAGCTGATTTTGTTTCTGATAAAGCAGTACTCATGATGATTCTCCTAATGAAAAATAAATGGGAAAAATCATCAGTCCCAGGGGAATAATGAAATTCCCGCTGGGGTGAGAGTGGCAAACGCCTGGTGATTAGATTAAGCCGCGTTCCGCAAATGAGAGTGATTCGGTACCCGATACAATAAAGTGATCCAATACACGAACATCTACCAACTCCAACGCTGTGATTAATCGTTGAGTTATGCGTTGATCTGCTGAGCTCGGCTCAACCATTCCGCTTGGGTGGTTGTGCGCAAGCAAAACTGCTGCAGCGTTATATTTAAGAGCCGCTTTGACAACTTCGCGTGGATAAATGCTAGCGCCATCTATCGTGCCCATAAATAAATCTTCGGATGTAATTAAACGATTCTGATTGTCGAGAAAGATAACGCAAAATATTTCACGTTCTGCTTTCCCTAATCTCAGCATCAAATATTGCCTAACTAGCTGCGGACTTGTTAACAGGGTATCCCGTTGCTCCATCATAGATTCCATGATGTGCTTCGCGGCATTGATAACCTCTTCAGCAGTTGTGTAATTGAAAGATTGTTGGTTGCCCATGGTTTTACTCCTGTAAAAAGCCATAGAGAAAACCATCTCCATTGGGAAATTGTTTTCCCAATGGGTTTAATGAAGATTTAGGCTGATGCCTAATGCGTGAGGATAGTGCCACCAAAGGTGAGATCATCATCGATAAAATATCGTTGCACTGTGGATGATCGTTTTTAAGGGCAGCTTGCGCTGATCTTAAATTTCAAAAGTAATAAATTTATTCTCGATTCAACACCAAAAAATAAATTGATTATTTCTGTATAACAGTGACACATCCATGTGCCTTGGGGTGTTTGTATTGATGGGTGTGGATCGCAACAAACTACATTCGCGCACAGTCAATTCTGCACAACGATTCGCGTCTATTTTCGCGGACGGGCGCGAATTTGAGGGGATATGGAGCAATGCTCTGAGAGTGCACCACAATATATATACGATGGCGCTGTGTCAGAGCACTGCAAATCCGGAGCGAAAGCAGCCCTGATACCAGGTATCAAGGCTGCTGCTTTGATGGAACTTATCGCATCTCATTGCGAATTGATGGCCGAGGTGGCTTGAGTTACCAATTTCTGACGTTGGAGGACACCTTACGGCGTTTCAACATTGGTTTCTCACTCAGCGGGAGGATGCAGGGCGGTAGATCGAATACCTACGGACGTTTAACCTTGCGTGGTCCGTCAAACCCGTGAGGGCTAAGGGTCGCAGAGACAGCTGCGGCTGGAGAATCTGAAGTGGAGGCATCATACCACAGCTCTCGGAATCGACGGTATGCGAGAGAGCTCTGGAATGAAGCCTTGGGGGCTAGTTAACCTAGCCCCAAAGCAATCATAAACAATTGCCCAATTAACGAGGTGCGCCGCTGTGGTGTTGTCTTTGTTGAGACTTCCCCTGGTTGCGTTGCCCCTGTTGTTGGTAGCCGCCATTATTACCATTACTTTGATAAGGCTGGCGATTGTTACGGTTACCATTGCCGTTACTCCGACCTTGATAACCTTGTTGGTTATTTTGGTGAGATTGCGGTTGGTTACCTTGTGGGCGACGTTGATGCTGTTGCCCACGCGATTGATCATCTTGCACACCGAAATCAGTTGTTGGTGCTTGGTTAATCTCAATCACTTGATCGCCCACCTTGAGATAAATCAAGGATATGACGCGACCAGAACGATTAATACCCAGTGCACCGGGTGTTTGGCTGTTGTCACCGTAGATGAAAGGTTCTTCTTCTAAATTTGCCAATCTTACTACGGCAAATACAGTGACATTACCTGATACTAACGCCTGCTCAAATTCCAGCAGGGTTTCTACAACTTGTTGATTAACGATAGTGACATTGATGTATTTCTTTGTCGGATTCTCGGGGTTGCCTTCCAGCAAGCAAAATGTTGATGCCCAAAAGGGTTCAAAATTTTGTCCAGGTTTTGGTGTAACTTCCCGAATGCCATTGATATAACCACAGCCTTCGGTATGAGCGTTAAACCAACGAATATTGCTGTTGTTACGACCATTGTTACGGTCGTTGTTGTTGCGAGAATTTTGACTGAAATTGTTGTTACGCATGATGAATCTCCTAGCTAGGGTAGATTAAAAAAAGAAAACCCGCTAAGGAGAGACCACGCCCGATGGGAGTAATATTCCCAGCGGGGTGAGGATTGGCAAATGCCGTGTTTGAAAGGTTAGGTAAGCTTTGAAAGCTCGATCACTAAAATACCCATGGTGATCTGCTAAAGGCTCGATGAAAGTCATCGAAACTTGGCATTAATATTATTAGCACAAACTTTGAAGGCATACAACCTGAGCTAAAAAATTATGGTGAGCTGTTCAAAAACAAATGGAGTAATTCGCCACATCGTGACGATATTGGTAATGTTCAGGGGGCTAATGCCTTGGCGTATAAAAAAGCCAGCGCAAAGCTGGCTCGAAATTAACATCATATATCATAGTGAAATTGGGTCCATTGACCGGATTCCAATGCTTGGCTTGCCGTTTCCTGTGCTCTCCAATATTCATTGGATTCCCGAGAAATTGGGCTTTGCTGGTCATCACTTGTGCCGATGTAAAAGCCTGCGGCAGATTTTAAAACTTTCAGTGGAATTCCATTAACTGATTTTTTAACTACACCGTAATCATGGGAAAGGACCCAATCGGATCTTTCCATCAGTTGATCAATTTCTGAAAGCCGTGCGTCAGTTTCCTCCGTCTCATGACCTTGCGCAATATCCAGCGTTAATCGCTCGGATTCGTCTTGAAGTAAACTAAATTCTTCTTTAGATAATGATTTTTTCATGTGAAGTCTCCTATGTAAAATTGATAGGAGATACATTGCCTTTCGGGAATGTTCTCCCGAAGGGGGTTAGCGTTGGTGTGAACCAGGATAGAAAATGAGGCACCGTCTTTCGACGCAACCACTTACAGTGCCCATGGTGGTTTTACAACAATTAGCCAAAGGCTAATTCAAAAAACAATTGTAGATAGGTGACAGATATTAGGCAATTCATCGGTGCTAAAAGTATCTGTGCTTTGTCAAAGACATCATTTTAATTAATACCGAAAAGCGATTTGCGAGCTTCGTCTATGGCCTCCCTGGCATCTTGTGCCAATACGGATTCTTCGACAATGCCATGATGTACCTTGAAATAATATATAAAGCGGGCTGCATCGTCTTCAGGTAGTGCTTTGGAGAACCGGTAGGCATTTTCCAATGCATAACCTAACCACACTTCATAAATGGTTGATTGTTGAACCAGGTTTTCACACAGTTCGCGTAGTACTCCCAGGGATACAAATTTCAATTTCCCTAACGATAAACGTAAATAGGGTATTGAGGTACTTTTGATGAACACTAAATCTGTATTTATGGGCGCGCGTCGTAAAATAGAAAACTCCATTGAGCACCGCAGTCGAGCCTGCAGCTGGTCCAGGAATTCGATATCTTCATGGGTTAATAGGTTCTGGGTCATGGGATCACCAAACGGCTGTGTATCTATCTAATCGGGCAGGCTAATCGCTTAAGCAAAGCAGGCTGAATGAGATCTTCATATAGTCCATTATCAAGAGATAATAAATTTTTGGTTCGGTGTAGGTTGATCCTCGCTGGATACTGTTGAGTAAGCTTCGCCAACTGGTCGAGATTACTAATGCAATTTTTAAGATCAAATTGCTGGTTTGTTTCCTCATGTGCGGTGAATAGTTCAACGGCAACTTCCTCAATGTATTCAAGAAAAGCAGTTCTATTTTCGCTCATTGCAATTGTCCTCAGCGAAGCAGCCAACGGCTCAATGTAAAAAATTCAATCTCACGCGATTGTCTTGATTAACTGCTTTATGCAGTTTGGTATTCTGTCCTGCTGTGTATCCCGCATTGGCGGCAGAAGAGTCCCGCTTTAAAACCTTTTTGGCTTCAAGCTCGCGAGTAGGGATAGCAGGCAGGTTTTTGTCAAAATAAGCTTTGATCGCTTTTTCTGCCGTGTCATCTGCTTGGGCAAATCGCATTACATTAGCCAGAACACCATCAACCCAGTTTTCTGCAAAAATTTCGCCGCGTCGACGTTTAGTAGCTAGTTTGCAACGCGACAGTGTTCCTACGTAATTTTTTCGAGCAATGACCAATTGATTTTGAAGTGCGATAAAAGCGTACTCACAAAAAAGTGGGCTATTGCCTACACCAATGAATACTACTTTAGAGCCACTTATTGATGATTCCGTAATCACACGGCAACTGAATGCTTTTGCGCAGGCCTGAGCTAATGACAGCATCCACACTGGTGGACGTTTACCCGCTGCACGCTTCGCAATATTGGCTTCGGATGCCTCGATATCGCGCATATCCAGATGATGCGTTTCCATTAACTTTCTAGCCTGGCGCCACGCTATTTCTGCTTCATTAGGATTTGGCGAGCTGGCCATGGCCAGACACTTTTTAATTTTTTCGAGAATACGTTCGTCGCTCATAATTTTTCAGGCTCGTTTCAAATAGACTTTAATTAACTGTATCTATCTCAACTATTTTAATGAATTACAAAAGATTACTTTTCAAAAAACCAGGAATAACTTTCACGTTATTTTTTTGATGTAAATGAATTCGATGTTAAAAAAGCCGCCCCGAAGGACGGCAACGACAGATCACGCTAGTGTGATCAAAAAAAGCCACTCATTGCTGCAGCTGTTTTGGAGTAAATTGGTTCTGCAGCGTCTTCTAATTTCAAATTTGCTTTGTTAGCGGTGGTTACGATGCGTGTGCGGTACTCTTTCATGTTGCTGGTTTCATCGACGGTTTGTTTTGTATAACCATGGTCAGATACTTTTGTGTCAATGTCCGTCGCACGCTTTACAGTGGCACCATTTTTAGTACGCTCTTTGATTTGCACATCACACACCAACATGTAGGTAATATCTTTCACCAGTGCACCACTGACCAGGTCTACACCTGCACCCACAACGCCGCCTGCAACAGCACCTTTCCAATCACCACGTGCGGCACCACCGATAGCAGCACCGGCCAAGATGCCGCCTTCATAGCCTTTATTTAAGGCTTGTTCCGATGCGCTTGGTGATGCTTTTTCCAGGTTCAGTACAAACGCCGAGAGAATGAATTGGGCTTGTTCCGGATCATCAATTAAGCGGTAGTTATTGTCGTTGATCGCAAAACTGTCTTTCAGCAGTTTTTTAAATATTGCGCGATCAAATTCTTGCACGCTGCTTTTTACATCAACGTATACAGTGCGTTTTGCTGGCGCTACCGGATCGATAAAAATGGCCGTACTGGTTTTTGTTTGCACATCAAGATCTTTTTTCGAGAGTGCAGTGTTGGTTGCAGCGCATCCGGAAAGAACTAATACACCAGCGGTAATAACACTGAGGGAAATGCGTTTAACGAACGAGGTCATAATCAACTCCTGTTGCTAGGTTGTGGTGGAAAAATCAATAGATATCTATCGGGTTTTAAATCGATTCTCTCGCTCCTTCTGTTTGCGCAAGTAAATTTCTTCACGGTCAACGGCGATAAACTCCGGGGCGGTAATTCCAAGGCGAACCTGATTGCCGTTGTTGCCCAGTACGGTGACAGTTACGTCATCACCGATCATGAGGGTTTCACCGATCCTCCGAGTCAGAATCAACATGGCTTACTCCTGCGGGGAAAAAGGTTGTTTTGTGTCCTTCACATCGAACCAGATCACTCTGTGAAGCGTGTCGCTACGCAATTGCCAGGCTTCACCCGCGATTGTTTGTAGGGCGTCACCTAACGAGACAGGGCCTAACTCCCGGATCACGGAGGGTAGGGGTAATGTATTGAGTAATTGATCTTGGCCATCCGGGCTTTGCCAGCGGTAGCCAGAGCCTTTCAATACTTCTCGCAGTGCATCGCCCACAGAAAACACATCTTTGCCCAGAGACAGGTTTACGATGGATTTCAGGGGTGCTTTTTGGTCATCACGTGCTTCTGCCGTTACCAGCGTGTAACGGTCTGTCCGCACTTTGTTTTCACCCTGTTCCGCTTGCACGACTGTATTGCTGCAGAACATTGCAATGAGGGCTATTTTCCAATGGACTTGCATGGCCTTATCTCCTGGATGAATGTTTCCTGTGTTGTTGATGAGTGGGTTTCCTCAACCAGAAGTAACTCCTGGTTGAGAGTGTCTAGCTGTTGTTCAATGCTGAGTAATTCGAGACTGAGCGCGGCTGTGCGACGCTGTTTGGAAATACGTTTTTTCAAGTCACGCTCTTGATCAACAGCAGTCTTTAGAAATTCGCACAGATCAGGATTGTTTATGTCGCCTTCAGCCTTGGCCATGCGATCACGAACTTCTTGATGGAGCGATTGGAGTTCAGCGGCGGGATGCGAATAGATAATGTCTTTGATGCTGTTCGCTCGCTCTGACAATTGAGCCATTGCGTGGGCAATAACCTCGCGTGTGATTTGCGCATTCATGCGTGGCTACTCACTTGAGGCCAGGCAAAAAAGCGGCAATCAGGAAAGCCTGTGCAACCTTTAAATTGCTTACCGGCATTTTTGCCGCTAGTAATATTGCGCAGCACCAATGTGCCTTTTTGACAATCGGGGCATTTATCGCCAATTTTTGCTGGTGTATGTGATGTAGTGCTTTTTGAGTCTGACTTACCACTGGTAGTGGTCTCTTTTTTTGCAGGTATTTTTTTCGCTGATGCTTTTGGTGTAGGTGTCTTATCGCCTTCAAATTGGCTTATTAGCGTTTTCACTTCTTGTGGAATTTCTGCTGCACGAAATTTTTGAATTTCCTGTAACAATGCATCGTAGGCATGGCTGATGATTGGTAAATAGTCCGCTTTACGGGTAGCGATTTTGTCGAATGATTCTTCAATATCAGCGGTGTATTGATACTCCATAAATGAGAAATAATTTTTCAGCAAATAAACGACCGCCATGCCCTTGGTTGTCGGTTCGAATTTCAAACTGGCATGGCGTGTGACATAGTTCAGCGTCACTATGCGTTCAATGACGGTAGCGTAAGTTGATGGTCTGCCAATCGCCAGACGATCCAATTCCTTCACCAAGGTTTTTTCGGTGTACACCAAAGGCGGTTCGGTATGTTTAATATCAAGCTTGACTGAGACGCACGGAATAGTAGCGCCGACTTTCAGATCCGGGAGTGCTGTTGTTGGTTCTTCATCTTCATCGTCGCTCGTGGAAAGCGATTTGATGACATTGCATTTTTCAGCTGCATTTCGCCAACCAGTCGATTTCACCCGCGTGGAATTAGTTTTGAAAAAATCCATCGCCGCGTTATGAAATTGCACAGTAGTCAACGTATCTTCACCTGCAACCAATTGTGATTCCAGGGTAACTTTCCATATCCAGGCATACACCTCGCGGAGCCTGGCATCCGTGATTTCAGGCCCAGGCGACAGCAATTTAATATCGGTTACGCGGATACATTCGTGCGCCTGTTGGGCGCTGTCTTTTGCTTTATGGATGGGCGGGTGAGCAGGTAATGGCAAGTGCTTGCTCTTGGCAAACGACCGTATCTCATCGATAAAGTCTTTTGATATGTGCGGGCTATCGGTTCTGTGGTATGTGATTAGACCGGCTTCAAACAGCGTCTGTGCGGCTGCCATGGATTGTTTTGTGGTGAGTTTAAGCTTTGTTGCCATCAGCTGCACAAAGGCGCTGGAGGTCAATGGAGCGGGCGGTGATATCTGTTTGGGCTTATGAGTGACTGAATCCACAATTAAATGCTGGGTGCGATTCTTCACCGTTTCAGCGCGAGAGCGATCCGTCATCAATTGCCCGGACGGCAAACCATTCACCCAGGTCGCAATGAATGCTATATCGGCGTGCCGCAATGATGCGGTAACGCCATAGTGTTCCACAGGTACAAAGGTCTTGATCGCATGATCACGCTCGACAATCAGGCGGAGTACAACCGATTGGACACGTCCACCGGTAAAAAAATAATTAATCCCGAGGGATTTGAATTTGGCGTTGAGTTCGCGGGTGATCAGGTACCCAACGTACCGATCCAATACCCGTCGCGCTTCCTGTGCTCTTACCAATGCCCAATCAACTTGGCGCTTATTGGCAATTGCCGCCTGCAGCGCTTTCTTTGAAATTTCATCAAAGGTGATGCGCGATATTTTGGATTTATGCGCGGTACCTAGCAGGTTGACCACATGGCCTGCTATTGCTTCGCCTTCGCGATCCAGATCTGTGGCCACATAGATCGTAGTGGCTTTTTTAGCGGCATTATTTAACTGGGTGACAATCTTGCGTTTGTCCGCAATGGTTTCCCATTGCGGTTTGTGGTTGGGCGGTTCCACGCCCATGGAATCCTTCGGTAGATCTTTAAAATGTCCGAGGGTTGCTTCAATGATAAAGTCGGGGAAATATCCCCGCATTTTCTTTGCTTTTGCCGGGCTTTCAACGATCAGTAAGTTAGGCATCCAGGGGCGTCCTCATCCGTGATTATTCTGGTATGTCGTCGGCATAGTCATGCGGTATTTGCTGATTTGCATAGTCATAACTATCACCACCAGAATTTCCGTTAGCGTTACCTTTGCGCTCGGCATAAATAATTTTTTCAATGCCCAAGGGTACAATCGCGACTACATCAGCTGAGATCACGGTAGTGGTGCGCTCTTGGCCAGCGTATTCACCTTTGGTGGCGGTAAACGTTTCTTGACTCTGAGAGCCTGCAACATATACGCGAGCGCCTTTAACTAAATGATCATTAAAAATTTCTGCGCGCTTCCCCCAAATTTCTACCTTTCCCCAAAAACCACCTGAATCTTCATATTGGTTGGTTTGTTGATTTAATTTATCGACGTTGAATCGCACTGAAAATTTCAATACCGGTTTCTGCTCTGTGCCATTTTTTATTGGTACATAAGAAAGTGTTGGTGCACTTCCTAAATTACCTTCGCCCGCAAAATAATTTCCCATAGGGTATGCCTCGTTGATCAGTGAATTCGTGACTGAAAAGCGGCTGCATCATTCCTTAAATGAAAACAGTAGAACAGTCAGAAAATGAGCTCCGCCTGTGCAAATAAAAAAGGCGCTCAACGAGCGCCAAAGTATGATGTTTCGTGTGTTGCATGAGAGACGTTGAAGGTTCCAGCAACACAGATATTGTATGAAGAGATTTAAATGAAATCCGCAATCAAATTGTATGCAGGTTGTGCAGCAATATTTAAAGTTTGTGGGCGATTGTTAATGCAGTTTAACTTTTCCTTAAAATCTAAAAATCGTCTAGTGTTTTGCCATTGCCAATTCTATCGGCGATCACATCGTACATATCTAAATCGGCATAACGAATCATCCATACACCGGCTTTTGGATTATTTTTATCAGGCTTGATGGTGATATCCAAACCCGATATGCCTGAGTAGAGTTCGCTTTGCCTTTCCAATTCGGCTGTTAATTTTTTGTCAGTGCTATCTTTCAATTTATTACGAAAGCCGTTAACGCTTGTGCCTTTGGCAATCGCATCTCTAGCGGCCTTCTCCTGTTTTTTTTCGTCCAATGAGGCAATAGCCCTAGCCATCGAAAATGTAATACTTCCCGCTTGGAATAGGCTCATCACCTCCGGTACCAAGTTGCGATATACCCGAAGGTAATGCCGTACCTGGTAATCACGTATTTCTGTTTCCTTTGAGATTATTGCGTTTTTAATCCCGGCATCGGCCAGCTGACCGATGAGGTTTACTTTCACCCGGCAGTCGTTACTTTGTTTGAGCTGAATTAACCAGGCTTGTGTTTGCATAGAGCAGATGAATTAATTAATTTTTTCAGCAATTAGAGTGGGTATGAATTTTATAATGGCTCACAAATTAGTTGATGTTTCTGAATTGTTTTTCTTCCCAGGGTTCACTTGTACAAAGGTTAGGTATTCACCAGTTTCCTGTGATCTATGTGAACGCTCTACAACCACACCTTGCCATATGTCGCTTGGCGCTAATCCGCCAATATCCATATTAAAATTCTCCAAAAAAAACTGACGGGCGGTTTGCACGCGGCGATTATGTTTGGGGAAGTTCCAAGGCTTACGTAAATAAATTAGATAGGCAGTGGCGAGGGTGAAAATGACAGCAGCAAATGGCCATATCAATTCGGTGACAGTGGAATAGGGTGCATTATCTGGTGTTGTTAGCGATACAAGGTAAAGCAGCACCGCCATTGATAGGTATACAAAAGTAAACAGAATTCCAAGTAGGGATTCTCTACGCGCTGAAAGATCCTGCATGTAGTTGAATAAGATGTTTTGATCCGCTTCCGGTAAATGGCTTAGATCGGCCTTGGTGAGTCGGTTGTTCATTATTATTCCTCATCGTGTATGTTTAAAGATCGGAGAATCCGCCCAGCTTCTGTCGAGCAAATTTTCCAGTAATGGTATATCCCGAGTACTGCGCGGACGTATCGAATGCACGTTGCATCTTTTGATTTTGGCAGCATCAATTTGTTTGGCCCATTTGAATTTTGCATGCTGAATAAATTTGGTATTCCAGGAGGGATAACAGCGTTGTGTTTCCTTCCAGTACAGAATAAATTCCGGCACCAGCTTATTGATAAAAGTATCGTCCATGTTTGCATGCCGCAATATTTCCACCGCTTCGTTGCATGGTTGCCAATCGCTAGTAATCGGTGTTGCAGTTACTCCCGACTGGGGAAGGTTGTTAAATCTGCTCCACTGATTCTTGACATGTTGGATAAATTTTCCATTCCAGGATGCTTCCGAAACACCTCGCTCGATCCAATAAATCACAAACTCCGGTACCGCATCTTCTGCAAATGCCTGATTGATTCCTAACATGGTTGTAACCAGGATCATTGTGTCTTCGCTGGGACGCCATGTATTGGTCATCCGGTTTTTTTGGGGTAGGGTGGCCGTTGGCCATAATTCACTGGTTACAGATGGATTTACTGCAACGGGTCGGCATCGCCAGCGAGCCAATACAAATTTCAAGAAAGCGGTATGCTGATTTGCAGAAAGCTGATGGAACTCTTCGTTGAATGATTGAATTTGTTCCTTGATGTAATTTTCAGGAATAGCAAATGAGCAAATGCGTTGTATTAAGTCATTGTCAGGTTGCCATTTAATGAGAGGAGAATTCATTTGTAACTGCCTGCAATTATCTGTAGCGATTATTCGCGATCTTCCAGGGTTGTTAATTAGCGAGTGGTAATTTTTATCCTCGCCATGTGTTTTTGACAGGGTTAATTCGTGTCCCGAGACACGTTTTATCGTCAAGTACATACTCCCGGATATCTTTATCCCATACCGCACCCAATGCGTTTGGATGTTCACACGGCAGTATCACGGCATCGCCGGTATCTTCATTAATTCCATGAGATACAGTGAATTCCTTTTCTCCTGTCTTCATTCCCTGGCGGTTGTAAATATCAAACCAGCCTGTAACACAAATAACCCGACTCATTCTTTGGATACCAACTTGGTTTGGTAGGTGTACGTGCTGACATTTCCTGTTGCCATACACGTTTATAAATTTTGCGATTGAAATACGTTAACAGCTGAGGTTCATATCGATCATGTTGCACATGGTTTTTTGCTAATGCTTCGGCCATCTGGGGATTGTGATCATTCATTGCTGTTATCACGGTGCTGAAAAACTTAAACAGTACGCCTGCGATCATTGGCCCGATAAACACTACACCTATCATTCCCATCGCTATCCAAAACGGATCAATATTCATCTCATCTCCCATTCCCAGCATCACCCTAATAACCGTGTCCCGAGACACGTATCACCGGCTATTTCACTTCGGAAGGTCCATAATGTGAACGGTATTGCTCATGCTCCGCGCAATCGGCGACCAATCCCATCATGGTGAGCAATTGACGTTCCCAAGCTCCAGGTCTACGGCTACCGTCAGCAACTGACGCCAGCACAAAGCCCACCAAATTCTCCACGGATTCCATCGGACTTGGTGCACCATGCTCCTTGTGTAAGGCCACCATGTATTCCAATTCCTTAAGTACTTCCGGATGTATCTCAACAGTCGTTGCCATAACTACCTCGGTGACAGATTCAAAAAGAGCTTTCAAAAATCATGAGTACAACTGGTTCAACACATCAGTTAATTCTTGACTGCCCGGCAATGCTCTAAACAATCGGCGTGACAGTTTATCGGCTTCTTTAGCAACATCATCCGGATAGCGAGATTCCTCATTCACCAAGTTCAGATCCAGAATCGTTTTACGGAGTGACTTCACCGAATTGTTCAACGTCACCCGGACAACATCGTAGCCAGCAAGCACTTCGTAATATTCAGGGGTTTGCTTATTTACATACTCCCGCACAGTGGAATAGTGATCATGCTGCGGATTGAAGGCATGAATACGTGCTGTGTTTCCGTAACCGTGCGCTACCGCAAAATCCCGTCTGGCTCGCCATTCCAACACCATAGGGCGCTTGGTGTGTTCAAACGATAATTCACTGGCTGGCAGTTGCTTAACATTATCAATTTCAATGTTCAGAATTTTCGTGCGTAAGTTAGTAGCCAAATACAATTCAATGCATTCAGACCCGGCGGTTTCCCGACTGAGTCGTTGTTGGGTTTCCAAATCTTTCATGGCGTTTTGCACCAGCTGCATTTTGCGCAGCACTGTGCGAATCTTGTCAGAGAGTCCTGCCGCCCCCTTACCCATTAAAAGGCCTTTTAAAGCATCGGCCGCCACTAGATTATTCACATGTTGCGAAGAAGCCATATTCACACCTTGCTGCGTTTTAAAGGATTCATTGTCATTACAGGCTTTCATAAAATCAGCATTTTAATAGTGTAAAAATTGCTCAATTTGATGGAGTGTTTTCAGGTGCATCTTGCTGCGTTTCTGGCTGTGAGGGTTGGTGCTTGGTTGGAACTGAATGCTGTGTGCGTTTCGTTGAGAGATATTTTTCCAAATCCGGATTACGCGGTGCGATGGATGCGCGCTTGGTGCCTTCCATCACCTCATCCTCAATTACCAAGCGATTATTTTTCTTTTCCAGGTACTGGCCTTGGGCACGTTTGGCTACTTTAGTATTTTTACGGATATCGTCGCGTGTGACATTGGTGAATACCCAGCGGTTTACTTCTTCAAACAAATTCCGCATGGCGCGCCCGGAATCCGTAATCACATCATTCCATTCAGCGTCACCGATAAATCCCACGTGGTGAGCTGTTAATCCCAGCCTCACGATCTTGTCGTATTGCAACAAGAGCAACACTGAACGGTAAGCCCAGGGCGAATGAAAGTTGAGGGGGATCTCCAGCGGCTCAGTACAGGTCTGCACGTCCACTTCAAAACCTTCCAAGCCTTCAATCAATTCGCTTAACGCTTTCTCGCGTTCATCGAGCAAGGTTTTAGTTCTTTTATGGGCTTCTTCAATTTCAATCAGGCATTGATCCGCATAAGGATCGTCATTCTTCGCTGCTGTCCAAATTAAACCCGCCTGACGTGCGAAGAGCGACATGCCCACAATTTGACGAATATTCTTGGAACGATCACCGCGACGACCGCGAAATAAATTAATCGCAAGGTGCGTATGAAGTTTCAGTGTGGCTCCCATTTGCATCGATGGTGGCAAGCTCACTGAGCGCTCGGAAGGCTCACCAGAAAGACCTGGCTGGTTACGACGCGCTGCACGCCCTTTGGGTGTTTCTTTTTGTGCGGTCGGTGAAAACATCCGATCAAGATTGTTCAGCAAGTTGGTGTCTTGTGTGGTGGCGTTCGCTCCTTCCGCATCCACAACATGTGATTCATTGGTTGTCATAAAAACTCCATCAGTGTTGAGTGAAAAAGTTAATGTGGTTTAAAACGTTTTGTATTTACTTAAAAGCGTGTCTCGGGACACGAATTACCGAAAATTACGAATGATTTACTGCATCAGAACCGCCAGTCGACACATGGAGCCAAGGATCTACGCCGAGCTTGCAAGCAACAGGCTTGGGAAAATCTGCTGCTGGACTGAAAGCGCCAGTCAGTGTTTAGCGAAGGTAACTGCGGTTTCTCCCATCTCTACCCGCTCCAATTACTTACACAGTCGAAACTTGGGTAGGCTACCCAACTGTCGTACGCGCTTAACTTCTTGTGCTTTATCGAGTTAGTCAGCCTGTCTAACCACCTCCAAAGTTCGATAGGCAACCGAACTCAATTCAAATCTGGGTAGGCTACCCAACTCATGGCACCCTCAATTTCATTTCGAACCTTGGGTAGGCTACCCAACATCATTTGTGCGATGAACCACTGGCTGATCCGCTACCAAACCCTATCTGGATTGTCCGTAAATACCGGCGGCGTGGAATTAGTTTTATCGTGGTAGCAACGAATCAACTCCAATGCCCATTCGTCAGGCACAAGCTCGTCAGCCTCTTGCAACGAAACAAGTTTGTGGGTGTAGGCGATGGGGTCACGGATATGTTCACGCCAACCGTGTGATGCAGCTGCTGTGTGTCCCAGCAATTGCATGAGCACCAGCTCTTGGCCGTGGGGCGGAAGTTTTTTAATTTTTCGGTAGATCGCTGGCAAACAACTGTCGCGGCCAGCAGTGAGAATCATTGTGTATCGCTCGAACACGGCATGGTTAAGCCATGGCAAGTGGCGATTAGTCCAGGCATTTTCGTGATCCGAGTTTGTTCCCCAGCGACCTCGACGGGTGATTTCAAGGTAATTCTCCAGACTCTGTTGATCCTGATCGCTCTCTATCGCGCGCGCAGTAGATATATTTTTATTATTATTAAAACTACTACTACTACCGCCGGGGAAAGAAATTTTTTTCTCAGCCGAAGTAAAAATTTTGCTCTGGTCGTTTTCAGCCGGAGAAAGATTCTTTCTCTGGTGGCTTTCCACCGTAGAAGAATTCTTACTCTGGTGATTCGTAAGTACTGATTCCGTATAGGTTTCACTATTTTGTCTAGTTTCCGCGCTGTCATTCACCAGAGAAAGATTCTTTCTCTGGTGACCATCAGATGCCTGTGGTTCGGCAGCGGCCTCCCCATCCATAACAAACATGCGATTCAAGCGATTTAAAAACACATCACTTTCAGTCGGCGGGTTGGAAGTCTCCAGTGCGCCAATTTCCTGCAGTGCTTTTGCAGCGGCTTCCCTCAGGCGTTTATTTCCTGACTGACACTGGCTTTCCAGAAACCGGACATAGGTAGGATCAAAATCCAATGTGCTTATCAGTGAGAGGGGTTCGTCATTAAGCAGGTAAATGTCACCAACAAAACGACCCTGCTTGCGTACTGTTTTGCATAAAGTCATCCAGCGTGAAATCCGCAACATATTGCGGCTAGCGGTCAGCGTCGGTGCCGAACAGCCGATCATTGCCGATAACTCATTCCGTCTCGGTGTCGATCCTGGACGCGTTGGATCAGTGATCGTCAATCGAATGACCTGCCATGTCACTTTGTCGATGGCATTCAGATCGCGATTAAGGATCAAATAGCGCGGGAATGAATCATGGTGGTTGCCGGTAAATAACACCGCCATACCATCTTCATCCTCGGCATAGGAGCGTTGACTAATGAGGTCTCGCTCCGCCTTGTCGATCTGTCGCGCAATAATGTCGAGTTCTTTACTCATGCTCGTTGCCTTATTGCAATTGCTTTATCGTTATGTAGGCCTGATCCAATGCGATATCAGTTTCCTCATGGAGTGCTATCAGTCTCTCCAGCGGATCTTCAATCTCCCGAAGTTTTTCCCAGACTCGCAAAACGGTAAGTTCTTCCTCCTCACTCAATACTTCGATACGTCCGCGACTATGCTCGGGCAAACTCATCCGCGAGCGTCGCGCAGCAAAGTCCCGGCGAGTAATGCCTTTAAGTTCTTCGAGCATTGGCTGACGTAATCCCGCTCGTATCGCGCGGTTAACTAAGTCGTCCTCAGTGACCTTGCTATCAGCAAAGCCGAGGTAGAGACGCAGCGTGTGTGGATCAATACGTAGTTGGAACAATGAGCCTTTGAAGTTCGGTAGACAGGCAATGCGGTCAGCCGATAAAGCTTTCAGTTGAGAGGCAACGCTTTGGTCGATAGCACCAAGGCCCAATTGGTTGAGTAGTTGGCTGTCGCCGTTGCGTAATGCTTCCGCAACCGCGAGTAATGCCTGGTGATTTAAAGAGGTGATGTAGTAGTTCTGCATATCATTCACCTCCTGCTTCAACGTTGCCGTTGAGCTTTTGAGGTGCATGTGTGCGGTAGTCCACCAGCAAACTTACAATGGCTTCCAGTTCAGTGAGTGATTGCCATTGAATTGGGTTTGCATCCGGATCACTGATTTGACGGCCCATTAGTCGGCCTTTAAAAGCGGTGCCAAGTGCGAGCAACGTTAAAAGGTTGTCTTTGGTAAGGGTAGGGCACATCTCCAGCAGCTCATTCATTGCGGTCAGCAATGAAATAGGCGGCGTTAATGCGTGTGAGTGCGACCACAGGGTAACCCAATAAAGAATCAGGTCGGAATCAAGTTGGGTGGGTGGCAACATCCGGTAACCAGTGTGCCAGCCATCCTCCTCAAGATAATCTACATACTCCGAGAGGCCTACAGTATCGGCGTAGTCCACCGCTGCCTGATACGAGAGTTCTTTGAGTGAGGAAACCTCGTAATCCAAAAGATATTGCAACGAACTGAGATCGCCGTAGACATGACGAACTACAGGGGCTGATTTATTCGCAGCTTCCAGACTATCTTGTACGTTTTCGTTTTCAGGGGGTGTATCAGTTTCCTGATTGTTACCAGCGTTCGGTGGGCTTTCCACAGGTGGGCGCTTAGGTTGTATCGGTGGCTTGGCTGCACCGGTGCCCGATTGCTTATCCAGATGTGCTTGGGCATTCGCCTCAGTAATAATATCCTTCGGGCGATTGCCACCTTTGGATAAGCCTTCACTAATAGCCTGTACTTCCGCACGTAATTGCAATACCGGTGAGTTAAGTTTTGCGGACATCGCGGAACACAGCTCATACTCCGCTTTGTCTACATCAAAGCCATCATCATCCAATGCTTTGAAAACAGGCTTCCAAATTTCATCAAAGGTTCCTTCATTTTCTTGTGCAACAGACTCCCAAAATGTTTTACAGGTTTCGAGCAGCTTCCGGATTTTTTTAACACGATCTATTCCGACCCCCGACCAAAAGGCTTCCGGAATGATTGGAAAAAGCGTCCCATGTGCGTATAACATTTGTCCTAGATTGCTATGATCTATAGACCAACCCAATTTTGTAATTCGTTTAGAAAGCTCATTTGTCGATATAGGTTTAGGTTCATTAGCTTCCAATTCGATTTTAATTTCGTAGGCAGCAATAGAACGTTCAATGAAAAGAGTGTTTCCTTTCATTTCATTCTCAACCATATGGCTTACTAGGTTATCTAAATCACTTGTCCACGGTTCAAAGTCACAGTCGAATTCAAAATACTTAAGGTCTCCTGTCTCCTCCCATAAATCATTCAAAATTTCGAGACGTGTGTTTCCGCCTTTTTTGATCATGTAGGGATCAGTAGGATTTTCTCTTGTTACGATAGGTGGATGATCCAATCCTTTGTTACGTATTGATTCTTTAATCTCGTTATAAAGAGGGTTTCTACTTCTCCTTGGGTTACGACGGTATGCAATAGTGTTGTTCAAATTCGCACGTATACGTGTTTTAACAACGGGGTCGGGGGGGATAACATTGGCACCGGGTAAATCGGTACCCAAATGCGGTTTGTTAAGGCGATCTGCGATAGAGGGTTTATTCATCTCGCTTCTCCCTGTTCTGTCTGCAGATCGTCATATACGCCGACCACTACATATTTGGCTTCAAGTGGGCTAGCTGCAATAAATTCGCGTGAAGCAGGGCAATCGGGATCCAGTTTCGGGGTGTAGGGTGTAACGCAGAGGTGGGTCGGCGTTAAATCGCCTACCCAATCCAATTGCTCCTCAGAACGCTTACCGAGGTTAACGATATTTGTAGTTTCCATGGCTCAACCTCACGCATTCCATTCGGGCTTGATGCCATAAAGTTTGGGTTCTAATTCGTACACCAGCTCCAGTAAGGTATCCAATGCGGAGCGGGTGGGGCCTTCACGGGAGGGCTCATGACGATGTGCGGGAATGCCTAACCCCGCTGCTTCTGAATACGCTTTGAGAGTGGGTATGACGGTGTTCAGCACCGTGACATGGCCGTCAGTTTCCTTATCGAACGTACAGCGTAAATGGTTGGATACTTCGGTTGCTGTAGTTGTGCGGTCCCACAGATTAATTAGCACTTTCACTGGAGGCATTGGCCGTCCGGTTATACTGTGAAAGCCCGGTTTTGGCTTAAATTTATTCACCAATTCAATGGTGCCGTGAATGAATTCACGGGAGTCCAATATTTGGGGCTTGATGGGGGACAGAAGTACATCGGCGGCCATGATCACCGATTCCTGGATTATGCCGCTCGCCCCTTGGGTGTCGATGAAAATATAGTCATATTCAGACAGCTGCTCTAATGCATGGCGCAAGTGCTGAAAGTGGAGAATAGATTCTCGTAAAAAGTTGGGTATTTTCCCCTCGCTCCCCTTGTCGTCATTTAAAATGATGTCCAAGTTGGGTATTACGGTCTTCGAAATACATCCATCGGTGCTGGCTGAGCGATAGACCTGGCTAAGGCCATAAGGTGCAGATTCGATGAGTTCAAAGAAGCGAGACATTGATTGTTGCGGGTCTGCATCTATCAGTAGAACTCTCTGCTTCATATCGGCTAATATGGCGCCCAAGTTGGCGCCTTGAGTGGTTTTACCGACACCACCCTTTGTGCAAAAAATACCGTAGGTTTTTGATTTTAAAGACATTTTTGAACCTCCAACGTCAGATTTCTGATGTTAGAGGACACTGCCTGTAATAAACCCCTGCACTGGCAGTGTTGAGGTCAGCGGTTCGATCCCGCTTAGCTCCACCAAATAAACAAAAAGGCCGATATCGAAAGATATCGGCCTTTTTGTTTATTTGCGTTTTGTTGCTTTTTTGAAAGTCATTAGCCAATAAAGACAGATGTAATAACGGAATTAAACGATGGACAAAAAGCGCTTAACCGAAACGGACATAATCACCAAGTTCATTCTCCCCGCGATAGACGCCGCAGGTTGGGATTCCATGACCCAATTACGTCAGGAAGTGAAGCTACGCGATGGCAAGGTCATTGTTCGTGGCAATATGGGTGTCCGCAAAACCGTTAAGTCTGCTGATATCGTCCTCTACCACAAACCCAACCTGCCGTTAGCGGTGATTGAAGCCAAAGCCAATAAACATGAGATTGGCAAAGGCATCCAGCAGGGCTTGGATTACGCTCGTCTGCTCGATGTACCTTTTGTATTTGCCTCTAACGGTGATGGTTTTATCTTTCACGACAAAACCAATAGCACCGGTTTGCTCGAATCCGAAATCACTCTTGACGAATTCCCAGCGCCCGAACAGCTATGGCAAAAATTCTGTGCATGGAAGGGTTATACCCAAGCGCAATTACCTATCATTACCCAAGATTATTACGATGATGGCAGCGGCAAAGCCCCACGTTACTACCAGCTGCAAGCCGTTAATAAAACTATTGCCGCTGTATCTGCTGGGCAGAACCGCGCTTTGTTGGTCATGGCGACCGGTACCGGTAAAACTTACACCGCGTTTCAAATTATTTGGCGTTTATGGAAGTCACGGCAGAAGAAACGTATATTGTTTTTGGCTGATCGTAATATTCTGGTCGATCAAACGCGCTTGAATGATTTCCAACCCTTTGGCCAAGCCATGACCAAAGTGACAGGGCGTGAGATTGACCCCGCCTATGAAATTCACTTGGCGTTGTATCAAGCCTTAACTGGCCCCGATGAATCACAAAAAGCGTATAAACAAGTTGGGCGCGATTTTTTTGATTTAATCATTATCGACGAATGCCACCGTGGAAGTGCCGCCGAGGATAGTGCATGGCGTGAAATTCTTGAGTACTTCACCAGCGCCACACAAATTGGTTTGACTGCAACACCAAAAGAAACCGATGAGGTTTCCAATACCAATTACTTTGGCGACCCCGTTTATACCTACTCACTCAAAGAAGGAATTGAAGACGGATTTCTCGCACCCTATAAAGTTGTGCGTGTAGATCTGGATGTGGATTTACAAGGCTGGCGCCCCACCAAAAACCAGGTGGATAAAAACGGTGAGCTGATTGAAGATCGTATTTACAATCAAAAAGATTTTGATCGTACCTTGGTAATAGACGAGCGTACGCAACTGGTGGCGGAAACCATTACTGCCTACTTAAAACGCACCGATCCAATGGCAAAAACTATTGTATTTTGTAACGATATCGATCACGCCGAACGTATGCGCCGTGCACTGGTAAACCTCAACCCAGAGCAAATTCAAAAGAACGATAAATACGTAATGAAAATTACCGGCGATGATGAACTTGGTAAAGCGCAACTGGATAACTTTATCAATCCCAAGCGCGCATATCCTGTTATCGCGACCACCTCAGAATTAATGACGACAGGTGTGGATGCAAAAACTTGCAAATTGGTAGTGTTGGATCAAAACATTCAATCCATGACTAAATTCAAACAAATCATTGGTCGTGGTACACGCATAGATGATCGCTACAACAAACTTTGGTTCACTATTTTAGATTTCAAAAAAGCTACTGAATTATTTGCTGATCCAAGCTTTGATGGCGCGCCTGAAAAAGTGATGGTGGCAACTGCTGAAGATGTTATTGACCTCGAAGACTCAAGCTTTGATGAAGAGCTTGCCAGCGTTCAAGAGGAGCAAGCTGAGCTAGATGCTGAACTTGAGACCAGCGATGACAATGAAATCAAAGAGCCGCAAGCGCCTTATGAAGTAACTACAGGCACAGGCAATGGTGAGTTTGAAGATGAAGAAGGCAAGCGGTATGTCAAATATCGGGTATCTGGCGTAACCGTAACCAAGATTGCCGAGCGTGTGCAGTATTACGATACCGATGGCAAGTTGGTCACTGAATCCTTCAAAGACTACACTCGCAACACCATTAAGAAGCAATTCGCTTCCTTAAATGATTTTATAAAAACCTGGCAATGCAGCGAACGCAAGCAAGCCATTATTAATGAGCTGGAAGCTGAAGGCGTAATCTGGCAAGCGTTGGAAGAGGATGTTAGTCGTGAACTCGATCCCTTTGATTTAATTTGCCACGTGGCTTTTGACCAGCCTGCATTAACCCGTCGTGAACGAGCGGAAAATGTAAAAAAGCGCAACTACTTCACTAAGTATTCCGCTGCCGCGCAAAATGTTCTCAATGCATTGTTAGATAAATATGCCGATATAGGTGTAACTGAAATTGAATCCATCAACGTGCTAAAAGTTAAACCACTGGATCAACTTGGTACGCCCTTGGAGATCGTAAAAAATGCCTTTGGCAGCAAAAAAGAATACGAACAAGCTATTACCGAGTTAGAAGCCGCGCTTTATAGCGCTGAGCAAGCCAGCGCTTAACATCTAAATATACCCATACCCACATGTGCGGGTATCCATAACAAGAGTTAGAACTACCCCATGTCTATTTCATCTGTAGTTAAATCCATTCAAGACATCATGCGTAAAGATGCCGGTGTCGATGGCGATGCCCAGCGTCTTGGACAACTCTCATGGTTGTTATTTTTAAAAATATTTGATGCGCAAGAAGAAAATCTGGAGTTTGAACAAGGCGACGCCTACAAAGCGCCTATCCCAAAAAAATACCTTTGGCGCAATTGGGCGGCAGATCCAGAAGGAATTACTGGAGAAGAACTATTGGATTTTGTGAATACGGAATTGTTTCCCAAGTTAAAAGATATGCCTGCACCAATTCGCTCAAACCCAAGAGGTTTTGTTGCGAAAGAAGCTTTTGGTGATGCATTCAATTACATGAAAAATGGCACGTTGCTGCGTCAGGTAATCAACAAACTCAATGAAATCGATTTTACTAACTCCGCTGAGCGCCATTTGTTTGGTGATTTGTACGAGCAAATTTTAAAAGACTTGCAAAGTGCGGGTAACGCGGGTGAATTTTATACCCCACGTGCAGTGACTCGGTTTATTGTACAGATGATTGACCCAAAACTAGGCGAGTCTATATTTGACCCTGCCTGTGGTACGGGCGGATTTTTAAGTTGCGCGTTTGACCATGTAAAAGCCAATTACGTAAAAACTGCCGAAGACCACGCCACCTTGCAGCAACAAATTCACGGCGTAGAAAAAAAGCAATTACCGCATTTACTCTGCACCACCAATATGCTGTTACACGGAATAGAAGTGCCCGTGCAAGTGAAGCACGCCAATACGTTAAACAGACCGCTTTCCAGTTGGGATGATGACGAACAGAAAAATGTCATCATTACCAACCCGCCATTTGGTGGTACAGAGGAAGACGGCATAGAAAAAAACTTCCCTTCAGAAATGCAAACCCGTGAAACGGCGGATTTGTTTTTGCAGCTAATTATTGAGGTGTTAAAAGATGGTGGCCGCGCCGCTGTAGTCCTGCCAGATGGCACGCTCTTTGGCGAAGGTGTAAAAACCAAAATCAAAAAACTGTTATTAGACACCTGTAACCTCCACACAGTCGTGCGTTTGCCCAATTCCGTATTTGCGCCTTACACGAGTATTAAAACCAATATTTTATTTTTTGAAAAAGGAACGCCCACGAAAGAAGTTTGGTATTACGAGGTTCCGCTGCCAGCGGGTGTAAAAGCCTTTAATAAAACCAAGCCTATGAAGCTGGAAGACTTTGCTGCCTGTGCAGACTGGTGGGGTGAAGGCAAAAAGCAATCGGTAAAAGCCAAGCGCAAAAGCCGTGTAGAGAACGAACAGGCATGGAAAGTAAGCATTGAGGATATTGCTGCGCGTAATTACAACCTCGATATTAAAAACCCGCATATGGTTGAACAAATAAGCCATGACCCCGATGAATTGCTTGTCACTTACGCGCATCAGCAAAAAAATATTCAGCAGTTGAGAGATCAACTTAAAACGATTTTGAGTGATGCGTTAAATGGATAAATTAACGCCGCCCTTTACAGTAACCCCCAACATTATTTACTTGGTGGCGAATATTAGTGAGCATATAGGGCGTTTATCCTTCGCCAGCACACAGGCGGCAGCATTACGCTTAAATCGTATTAACCGTATTCGCACCATTCAAGGTTCGCTTGCGATTGAGGGGAATACCTTAAGCGAGGAGCAAATCACGGCGATTCTGGAAGGTAAGCGAGTAATAGCGCCGCCGCGCGAATTACAAGAAGCGCGCAATGCGATAGTCGCCTATGAACAACTGGATAAGTGGCAGCCTGAAAAGGAAAAAGATTTGCTCAGTGCCCATGCGTTGCTCATGCAAAGCTTGGTGGATGATGCAGGCCTTTATCGTAAAGGCAATGTTGGGGTTATGAAGGGCGAGCAAGTCGTGCATATGGCACCACCTGCGAATCGCGTTGCGGGGTTAATGAAAAATTTATTGCACTGGCTCAAAACATCCAACCAGCATCCGCTTATTGCAAGCTGTGTATTTCACTACGAGTTTGAATTTATCCACCCCTTTAGCGATGGTAATGGGCGCATGGGGCGGCTATGGCAAACATTGATATTAAGCCAGTGGAATCCGTTGTTTCAGAATATTCCTGTGGAGAGTTTGGTGCATGAACACCAGGCGGAATACTACCAAGCCATTAATAGCAGCACGCAACAAACCGACTGCGCCATCTTCATTGAGTTTATGCTGAGGATGATTTTAGAGGCCATTACCAGCTCGGTAATAGATAGCACTACTAATGCAACCCCCCATGTAACCCCTCAAGCTACCCCCCAAGTAGAGCAGCTGTTAAATATTTTAAAAGGTGAAATGGGGCGCGATGATCTGCTTGTTGCATTGGGCTTGAGTGACCGAAAAAATTTCCGTGAGGCGTACTTGCAACCCGCTTTAACGGCTGGGTTAGTCACTATGACCAATCCCAACAGCCCCAAAAGCCCCAAACAACGTTACCGCATAACTGCGCAGGGGTTGGCGTTGTTAAAACAAAAGAAAATTTGAATGAATTGTCTCTGCACTGCGGAGACAATTGCTTTATACAAAATAAATGATATTTATTATGAAAAGCCTGATTACTGATCACCTAGATATCTGGACTGCCGCCCACAAAACCCGCAGCACCGCAGGGCGTGGCAGCAACAATAAGCTGGATTTATACGGTATTAAAAAACTGCGCGAGTTGATCTTGGAATTGGCTGTGCGAGGCAAGTTGGTGTCACAAGATCCAAATGATGTGCCTGCGAGTGAGTTAGTTAAACGTATCTCTGCTGAAAAATCCACGTTGATTAAAGAGGGGAGAATCAAAAAGGAAATTTCCTTTGTCAATTTTGATGGCTTAGATGAAATTAAAAAACCTTTACCAGATTCATGGAGTTGGATACGGCTTTCGGATACGGCAGACATCGTGCGAGGTGGATCGCCTCGGCCTGCGGGTGATCCTAAATTTTATGGTGGAAGCATTCCATTTTTAAAAGTTGGAGATGTAACTAATAATAAGGGGAAATATGTTGAAGGGTTTAATGCGACAATCACAGAAGCGGGTTTAACAAAAACACGGTATATAAATACTAGAACTGTATTGCTTTCGAATAGTGGAGCAACTCTTGGGATTCCAGCGATTTGCACTTTTCCCACTACTTTTAATGACGGAATAGCTGCTTTTGTTGAAAAATCTGCATGTATCTTTGATGAGTATTTATATTTATATTTAAAAAGCATCAGCAAATGGTTATTGCACGTGGCATCTCAAGGGCAGGGACAACCAAACCTAAACACCGATATAGTAAAATCAGTTTGGTTTTCATTGCCACCAATGGAAGAACAACATCGCATAGTCGCCAAAGTCGATGAGCTAATGGCTTTCTGCGATCAATTGGAGCAAACCCAAAGCGACAATATCGCTGCCCATGCACAACTCGTAGAAGTACTGCTCGCCAGCTTAACCAACAGCAGCGACCACACGGAACTGCAAAACAACTGGCAACGCATAGCTGCGCACTTCGATACCCTATTCACCACCGAACACAGCATCGACCAACTCAAACAAACCATTCTGCAATTAGCCGTAATGGGCAAGCTCGTCCCTCAAAACCCCAACGACGAACCCGCCAGCGAACTCCTAAAAAAAATCGCTGCTGAAAAAGCTCAGTTGATTAAAGAAGGAAAAATCAAAAAAGAAAAACCGTTACCAGAAATTACGGATGAAGAAAAACCGTTTGAATTGCCGAGTGGGTGGGAGTGGTGTCGATTGGGGGGCATCACAAACTATGGTGCTTCGGATAAGGCCGAACCATCAGATGTTGATGCATTTACTTGGGTGTTAGAGCTTGAAGATGTAGAGAAAGGAACCTCACTTGTATTGCAAAAAGTTCGCTACAAAGATAGAAACTTTAAAAGCACTAAAAATAGATTTAAGAAAAATGATGTGATTTACGGAAAACTTCGTCCGTATCTAGACAAGGTTTTAGTTGCTGATGAAGACGGTGTCTGTTCTACAGAGATGATTCCAATTCGAGGCTATTTGGGGATTTTTCCAGAATATTTACGCTTGATGATGAAATCACCAAAATTTATCGAATATGCAACAGAATCAACTCACGGAATGAGTCTTCCTCGGCTTGGTACCGAAAAAGCAGTATTAGCTTTGATTCCGCTATGTTCTTTGTCAGAGCAACACCGCGTGGTCGCCAAAGTCGATGAACTCATGACTCTCTGCGATACACTAAAAGCCAACCTCCAATATGCCCAAGCAACCCAGCTAGCACTGGCGGATGCATTAGTCGAATCTGTTATTGGTGTAAGTTACTCGCCTTCTGTGTCAGTAAAAAACGAAGAGCTACCTATGGAAATAAGAACTTCTCTTGAGTTAAACCCTAACGTAAAGCTAAAAACTGATGCAGTATTGGCCAACATTATTAGTGCTGAAGAAGGAAGCATTGATGCAAAACGTTTATGGCAGAAGTCGAAAATGGATTTACCGAGTTTTTACAAGCAGCTCAAGCGGGAAATTTCTGCTGGATACATAATTAAACCTGCTGTAGCAGAAATTTGGTAGGTATTGGTATATGAAAATAAAGGAATTACTTATACCGAACTATAAAGGTTTCATTAACTTTAAAGTGACTTTTGATTTTGGCTCACCAATTTCAACGATTATTGGCCCAAATGGTGTTGGTAAATCTAACCTAATAGAAATAATTGTGTCTATTTTTAGAGCAATTGACCTTGGTGAGCAAACAGAATTTAGTTATACCATTATCTATGAGTGTCGCGATCATGAAGTTAAGGCACGATTTGATGTGAATGACAGTGCTAATAATTTTGTTGTTGTTGATGGGGAGGCGAAATCTTTTACGTTCTTAAAAAATAATGCAAATGAATATTTGCCTTTAAATATATTTACCTATTATTCGGGTACAAATGAACGTGTTGAATCGCTCTTTGTAAAGCATCAAACACGCTTTTACGATGCCCTTACCAAGGGTGATGATCAATTAATTAGACGTTTTTTCTACTGCCGAGAGGTACACAGTTTTTTCGTATTGCTGGCGTTTTTAGTAGATAACGAAAAGGCATCGAAAGATCTTCTGGAAAAGCTCCACGTAAAAAACCTAGAGTCAGTTTTATTCGTACTTAAAAAACCCTATTGGTACAAGGGTAAACCCTCTGAAATCATGCTTGCTGAAGGTGACCAAAAGTTTTGGTATTCGCGGGGTGTTGTAAGAGATTTTCTAAACCACTTGTGGGAAGTGGCAATTGCCCCCATTGATAATACTGAGCGTAAAATCATTGACTTTCGTGGTCGTTCTGAAAATCAAGATCGGTTATATCTATTCTTGCCAGATAAAGAATCTCTCGAAAATTTAGCAAAAAATTATGCCGATACTACTGCGCTCTTTAAACATGTTGAAAGCACCTACATTGCTGATTTACTTGAAGACGTACAGGTAACAGTAACTACCACTGATGATAAAGAGCTTACTTTCAGCGCACTCTCGGAAGGCGAACGGCAACTGTTAACTGTGCTTGGGCTGATGAAGTTTACGAGAGGGGATGAATCATTATTCCTTTTGGATGAGCCAGACACCCATTTAAACCCCCGCTGGAAGCTCGACTACTTCTCCCAAATAGAAAAAATATTGGATTACAAAATCGAAGGGAGTAATAGAACAGCATGGGACTCTAGCCAGGTGATACTAACCACGCATGATCCAATGATGCTCACCTCGTTATACGCTAACCAAATTCGTGTTATTACCGAAAAGGATGGTGTCAAGATTTCGGAAATTCCAGAGGAAGATCCTATTAACTTGGGTGTTGAGGCGATAATTCAATCTGAACTTTATGGAATTAGAAGTAGTCTTGACGATGAGATTCAAAAGAAAATTGATTTACGCAATAGATTGCTATCTATGCCTAACTTGTCAGGGAAACCATTAGAAAAACTTTTAGAGTTGAATGATGAGCTTGATGCAATTGGTTTACAGTATGCGCACCCCAATCCCTATTTTTCAAATTTCTCAAAAGCTATAAGCCGCAATCCTAAATTCAGGCGTCCAGAGTTTACTCCCGATGAATATGAAGAGTTGCAGAAGTTGTCAGATGAAATTCTAGCTACCGTATTGGGGCAGGAGGCTGACAATGATAAAAATTAAGTTTCCAGATGTCCTTCCTCCAGAAATTCAAACATGGAAATCTGTGGCTGCTACGATTTCTGCACAGATTTTAGCTGCGCAATCAATTCAGGATAAGCATAAACTTATCGATAAATATAAAAAGCATTGGCAAAAAAAAGTGTTAGTTACTTGGTTATCTAAAATGTCGCATGATAAGTGCTGGTATACCGAAACATATTTCGGTGGTGATTACCAAGAGGTGGAGCATTTTAGACCAAAGAAAAATACCAAGAATAAAGATGGTGCGATAAATGCGGCTCATGATGGATACTATTGGCTTGCTTTTGATTTGGATAATTATCGGCTCTGCAAGCGGAGACCGAATGCTAAAAAAGGTACATTCTTTCCTGTGATTGATGAGAGATTCAGAGCCTCAAACGAGACCTACGACTGGCGTGACGAGTTACCTTTGTTTCTTGATCCCTTAGATGACGAGGATTGCTTGCTGTTAAGTTTTGATGATAATGGAAAGCCAGTTCCAGCAGCTGATCTTGAGGCTCAAGATGTTGAGCGCGTTATGTTTACGATTGATAAGTACTTTTTAGATGAAGAGGTTTTAAATCGCCGAAGAGCTGATACATGGTCAACCTGTAGATCGTTGTACAACAAGTATTTAAATGCAATGAAGGCTATTAAGTCGTCACCGAATGATAGAGTTAGTGCGCGAGCAGAGGCTGAAGCAGATCTTAAACTATTAAAAGCAATGCTAACTGAAAATAAGGAGTTTTCTTCGGTGGCTAAAGAGGCCCTTATCAAGACTGGCGACCGGATGGCGATCAAGATTGCCTGCTCATAGAATTGTAAGTGTTATTTTTCAGTTGCTGAGTATTTTTTGGAAAGACTATGCGGGTAATTTCAAATACACATTCAAACCACGGTGAGGAGTTTTCGGGCTTGCTGAATAGTGAGGTTACCGATTTATTTATGGCATCCCCATTTATAACCAGTGATTTTTCCGATCTGTTTAAAACGTATAAATTGGCTGGAGTTAAATCTATCACCTTGGTGACAACTCTAAAGGAAAATGATAAGGATCAAATTACAAAGCCAAGTGCTTTGAAGTCATTTTATGAAATGGCAAGATCTAAGTGCCCAAATGCGAAGGTTAAGGTGCATGTTGATAATAGTTTGCACGGGAAAATATATATTTTTAAATCAGTTGAGGCCGCAAAAGCCATAGTCACATCAGCAAATTTAACCTATAGCGGTTTTTATAGTAACCATGAGTGGGGATTGCTAATAGATTCGATTAAGGAGATAGCTCAATTAGAAAATGAGGTTTTAGAGTCGATTGACTATCCTGATGTAACAGAGTTCTTTGTTGATCGTTTAATGATGTATTCAGAGCAGTATCAGAAAGATCATCCTGATTGGGGTAAGGTAGTATCGCCTGAGTCTAATATATTGGAGCACGTCTATAATCAAGAGCAGACATATAACAAAGCACCTAAATACTATTTAAAGCCGGTAGGTGTTTCTGAAGACCCAATTTATAAGGAGCATAAGAGGGACTTTTCAGATCTTCATCAAGATTTGTACTTCTCTAAAAAGGGTACTGGCGCTATTTGTGCTGGGGATGTCGTAATAACGACTGCCGTTGGCTGTGGTTGTTTATTGTCATGTTTCGAGATTACTGGCAGACCGCAAGAAGCTACAGCAAATGAAAAGTTGCTAGATCCATGGAAAGAGCGCTGGCCCTTCCACATACAAGGCCGGAATAAGTCACAAAAGTACGGTGGTTCTTGGTGGGAATACGATCTAGATCGTAAAGTTTTGCTTGAAGAATTTTTGCGACAATACCCAAACGAAAAAATAACCAAGGCAGGTGGGGTAACCTTCGGTACATTGAATTTTGGTAGTGACAAGGTTGAAATAACTGAAGCTTTTGGAAAATTTTTGATAGAGAGAATAAACCAAATTGATAGTGTTTAATTTCTAGTAAAGATGCTGATGTGAATTTTAAGTCCTAATTTTCCTAAACGTCACGCTCCCGCTTTACTAACATGCAACTGCATATTCAATGCTTTTAACACTTTAAGAATTGTTGCAAAGCTGGGGTTTCCTTCACCGGATAAAGCTTTATAAAGACTCTCGCGACCGAGATCGCAGTCTTTGGCTAATTGGGTCATTCCTCGGGCTTTGGCGACATTGCCTAATGCTTTGGCGATAAACGCGGCATCATCGCCAGCTTCTTCAAAGCAAGCTTCTAAATAAAGGGCAATATCTTCTTCGGATTTTAAATGTTCGGCGGAATCCCATTTGCGTAGTTTTAATGCGGCCATGTTACAACCCCAATTCGTGTGTATCCCAAAGTGTACATAATCAATCCTGATTAAGCAGTAGGGGGGAATGGTTTTGCCACTGTCAGTGTAAGTATTTAGCGCATTTCGGTTTGATTAATAACTCGCCATACCCTTGCTGCGTATGTTATTTTGTACTTTTAAATGTACATTTAAGTGATCATTAAGGTGTGCACTATGAATACCACCCCGATTTATGCGGAACAGACCGTATCTATTACCGAGCTGCGTAAAAGTCCGGCAAGTTACTTTATTAATGAGCCGGTGGCGGTACTCTCTAACAATCGCACGGCGGGTTACATTGTCCCTGCGGATATCTACCAGTATATGATCAAGATGATTGAGCAAGCTTACCCTGAAGGGCGCAGTCGGTTTCGTCCATCGCGGGCGCGCTTGGATGCCATTGTGAAGGAAGGAGAAGAGTTGCTAGCAAATGCCAAAGCGGATGAGCTGGGAGGTTTTTCTGAGTGATTCGGGTATTTAAAACGGACTTTATTAAGCGGCAGCTTGAGCCTGAAGAATTAAAATGTTTGGAAGACGATTTCCGACATTATAAAGCGCACGGAGTATTGCCGGACTTATTTGGCCGGGATGTTCCGTATAACCAGCGATCATCATCTGGTTTATTGCCCTGCTTATCACACTCCAAATTGTTTTTTGCTTATCGCCATTTTATCTCCCGATGCTCACGCTCAAGCGCGAAAAAATCAGGTGATGTTGAACCTTGCCGCTATGGCTGAGAAATTTCGGATGGCATTTTAGCGCTGCCTTCATTTGGTCTCAGGCTGTCCTTTGTCCATGAACAAAGGACAGCAAAGTCGTGCGATTGTCATTGCTAACTGTTTTCGGAAAATAGCCGAGGCTGCTGTTTTAAGGAAAATGGTTACTGCCATAAATTGCCCATTTGCTTCTACGCAACCAGCGATATAATGCCGCCGCCATACCCCAAAACCCCCAACAACAAAAATAACCAGTGCCCCCCATGCAAACAGCCAATACCCCTTTTCGCGCTCTTTTTGCCAGCTTGATTGGCACTACTATCGAATTTTTTGATTTCTATATTTATGCCACTGCTGCGGTGTTGGTGTTCCCCACATTATTTTTCCCGGCGGGCGATGCCACCACGGCGACTTTGCAGTCGTTGGCGACTTTTGCGTTGGCGTTTTTTGCGCGGCCAATTGGGTCGGCGTTGTTTGGGTATTATGGGGATCGGATTGGGCGCAAGGCGACTTTGGTGGCGGCGTTGATGACCATGGGTGTGTCCACCGTGTGTATTGGTTTGTTGCCGACTTATGAATCCATTGGTATCGCGGCGACGATTTTGTTGTGCCTGTGTCGTTTTGGTCAGGGCATTGGTTTGGGTGGTGAATGGGGTGGGGCGGTGTTGTTGGCGATTGAGAATGCGCCGGCGAAAAAGCGTGCCTGGTATGGCATGTTTCCGCAGTTGGGTGCGCCTATTGGCTTTTTCTGTTCGACCGGTGTGTTTTTATTGTTAACGCACAATTTAAGCGATGCGGATTTTTTCAGTTGGGGTTGGCGCATTCCGTTTGTGGCGAGTGCGTTGCTGGTGATTGTGGGTTTGTATGTGCGCCTGAGCCTGGAGGAAACGCCCGCATTTCAGGAAGCGATTAAAACCGAAAAGCGCGTAGCTGTTCCTATGTTGACGGTATTCACGCAGCACACTGGCGTTATGTTTCTGGGTGCGTTTTTGGCGATAGCGGCGTTCGTGGTGTTTTATCTCACCACGGTGTTTTCGCTAGGTTGGGGCACCAGCAAGTTGGGTTATACCCGCGAGGATTTTTTAATCCTGCAATTGTATGCGGTATTTGCACTCGCACTGACTATTTGTGTGTCGGCACATATTGCCGACCGGATCGGTCGTCGTGCGATGTTAATGATTTCCGGTGTGGCGGTGTTGTTGTTTGGTTTGAGCTTTTCATCCTTGCTGAATTCCGGTTCCGACCTTGGTGTGTTAATTGCCCTGGCGATAGGTTTTGGTGTAATGGGGCTAACCTATGGCCCACTCGGCACAGCGCTTGCTGAAATTTACCCGACTGAAGTGCGTTACACTGGCGCATCGCTCAGTTTTAATCTGGCGGGGATTATCGGCGCGTCCTTAACCCCGGCTATTGCGAGTTGGCTGGCTACACACTATGGTCTGCCGTTTGTTGGTTATTACATTTCGGTGGCCGGGCTATTAACATTGCTTGCCGCGTTTGCCTTATCGCGGGCATTGGGGAAATAGGGAATAGTTTGCGGCACACATTTGGTGCAGGCTTGTGTGGCTCCTGCTACCAGCATAATCATAAGTAACGAGATAAACAGTTATGGAAAAATTCGAGGCGCGGCAGTTTACTGCGCGCTATAACAAAATCATGCTGTACACGTTTTTTGCCGTGTTGCTGGTGTCAGCATTGCTGATTGCTATTCAAACCATCAGCGAAGACAAGCATGAAAAAAGCCAGTTGGTTGAGCAGTTCAAAACGGAAGCGGTGGCGATAGATAATCTATTGGTTCGCGTTACTGTGCTGCTGGATATGATGCAAACCAACGCCCAGGATTTTTTTCAGGACCCGCGTATTTCGTCCAGTAGTTATTTAAAAAGCCTTTCCATGATGGGCGCATCTGGCTTTGGGTTGGATAATATCCCGGCTCCTTATTCAACCCAGGATACCGGTAACTTAACCGGTGAAGGTGATATCGCCAGTTTTAACCGGGATGTAAAAAGTGAGGGTGCGGCAGCCTTTAACCTGGATTTAAAAAACGAAATTGAAATGGCGTTCAGCCTGAACAGTTCTTTTAAATCCACGCGCGATAGTGTGCCCAATGCCGCCTGGGTCTATTACACCTCCAAAAATAAATTCATCAATATTTATCCCTGGGTGCCTTCTTCTGAATTTCGCTTTAGCGAGAAATTGTATAAAAAAGAATTCTATACCCTGGGTGTTCCCGAGGCTAACCCGGACAAGGGTACCTTCTGGACTTCGGTGTATCTGGATGAGGCGGGCAAGGGGATCATGGTTACCGCTGCTAAACCGGTTTATCGCCAGCAGGAATTCCTGGGCACAGTTGCACTTGATTTTACTTTGGAAGAACTGGGCAATTACGTAAAAGAGTTTCGCCCCGGACAGGGAGCTCTGGCGATTGTCAATGCGAGCGGCCAGTTGCTGGCGCACTCCAGTTTAAAACTTACCGATACCTCCCAGTTTAACAATACCTTGCCGGAGGATATTGCGGCAGCGGATATTAATGCCGCTTGTCTCGATTTGAACTTGGAGCAGCTCAACCAGGGTTATCAATACATTTGCTACCAATTAAAAAATGCGCCCTGGCGAGTAATTTATATTGAAAAGAAACCGCTGTTTATCATGCGCATTTTTTCGTCTATCGGCATAGTGTTTATTGTGTTGTTGGGCTCGCTGGGAATTCTGTTGTACGTGATGAAAAAAATCACCTTCCGCGAATTTATTTATCCAGCGGCATCGCTAGTGCGCCATATTTCAAAGCAGGGTGAGGATAAAAGTGCTCCCAGCCGTTTGATCCCGGTGGCCTGGAAGCCCTGGTTTTTTAAAATCACTGAAACATTCCAGCAGAATCGCAACCTGATTAATGAAATCAAACAAAAGAATACGGAGTTAACCGACCTCAATATCGCGCTTGAGCGCTACATGCCTAAATTTATTCTGGTGGTCAGTGTAGAGCCCGGTTGCGGTGCAACGACTATCGGCAATTATTTTGCGGCGAATCTGGTGAAAACCGGCAGTGATAAAAAAACTGTGTATATGGAGTATCCCAATAGTCATATAAGCAGTCGTTTTGGTTTTGATGATGCGACTCGCCTGCACAAACACGCTAATGGCTATGACATCTGGAATGATTTTGATTTGGGTGATGTGCCGCAAGAGGCAGAGTCATCTTTACTGATGACCAAGATTCTTAACCAGTACGCCAATATTGTGATGCAGACTTCCATTAGTGGTGATGTCGATAAATTTATCGATATTTATCTGGAGCCTTTGTTTCGCTATACCAAGGCAATTGTGGTGATGACCCCCAATAGCGATAGCACTGGCGAAAAAACGGCAGCGGTGGTTAAAAGTATCCAGCGTCATGTGCGTCAGGATCAAACTACGCTCTATACCATGTTGAATCGTGTGAGTGAGAATTCCAGTCTCGATCCAACTGTGGATTTTGATATTCCCTACGTTGCAGATTTGCCTGCGCTTAGTGGCGCTACATTTACCATTCCTGAGCCAGCCACAAAAGTTATTAATGAAATTGTGGAGCGCATTGAGCGGGTGCATCAAATCTGTATATTTATTCCGACGACTATTAATATCGATCAGCCATTTGATTCCACCCTGTACGTTAACCGGACTATGGTTTTTCTGGGTGAAAAATTTGGCGGTGCTACCTCATCGCAAGCAAAAGGTGTATGGAATAGCGATAGCTCGGGTATCGTCAATGAAGTCGTGCATTTGGTGGTTTCCTACACCACGGAAGACGACCTGAACCGTTTTGCCAACGAAGTAATTGACTATATCAAAGTGCTGAAATCGGAATTGCAGCAGGATGCCATGGCGCTGGAAATCAACAAAAAAATGATACTGGTATAAAACATGCGGATTCACACTCATATTATCGGGAAATTGATTGTTTGTGTTTTGTTGCTGCTGGCCTTTGCGGTCCGAGCGGAAGAGGTGCTCTACGAGGGAAAGAAACGTATTGAAATTCCCGTCGGGGTTTATGTGACCTCGCTCTATGCGCTGGATATTCCCGATAAAAAATTCACGGTATCTGCCTGGATCTGGTCCACCTATGACCCGGCGTTGCTACCGGAGGATTACAAGTTTTACAACAAGATCGAAATTACCAATGCGCGCAGTTGGTCCATTATCGATACTGAAAATTTCACCATCAAAAATGATGATGGCACTATCCACACCATGACCAAATTTGTGGCCGATATCAATCAGGATTGGGATATAAAATATTTTCCATTTGATCAGCAAAACGTAACCATTAATATTGAAAGTGTCGAGCTGGATTCCGCCAAAATTAAATTTGTACCCGATATGAAAAACAGCTTGCTCAGCGATGATTTGACGCTGTCTGGCTGGAGCCTGCTGCCCATTGATATTCGCGCGTTTGATTACAAGTACCCCACGAATTTCGGCATACAAAGTGGTGCTAAAGGTGTGTATCCACGCTTGTCGATTGTGATTCCTATTGAGCGTCACGGTAACCGGATTTTCTGGACCTACTTTTTAGGCTTCTTTGTGGCCTACGTGATTATCTCGCTGTTGTATTTCTTTAATGAAACCATGTTTGAAAGCCGGGTGGGGCTGATCATGTCCGCACTCTTTGCCTGCGTGGGTAACAAATACACGGTGGATTTATCCTTGCCGTCGACGGATGTATTCACCTTATCGGATTTGATTCAGGTGGCATCATTTGTGATTGTGGGCATTGGTTTGTTAAGCAGTGTGATGGTGGTGCTATTAACCAAAAAAGGTTTGCAGCAACTCGCCTACCGGATAGATCTTGTCATCACCTGGGCAGTAATCATTGCCTATCCATCGGTTATCTATTACGGCGTATTAATGGCGCCGCAATAAGGCGCTGGCTAACCCTCACAAGATTGTACAACTGTCGCTGCAAGTATCCCTTGTAGCGACAATTACCCGCGTTGATTGGTTTCAGTTCGCTCTGCCTATCTATAGTTGTTCCTCTCAAGTCGCCCCTTATTTTCAATTCCTGATCCGCGCGGCAGGATTTTTTCATATTTTTTGTCACACTTTACGTAGTGGATTCGTCAAGGTGATAACACACTGAAAATTCACACAACACCAGTAAAACCGAGGGGATGATGGAAAAGAGTGATTGGTTAACAAGCCATTTTGAGGCAACGCGCGGGCATTTACAGGCGGTGGCCTACCGCATGTTGGGTTCGCGTACTGAGGCGGAAGACGCGGTGCAGGAGGCCTGGATTCGCTTGAATCGCTCGGATTCAGAGGCTATCGATAACCTGGGGGGATGGCTCACTACAGTAGTCGCCCGGGTGTGCCTGGATATGCTGCGTTCACGCAAAGCAGCGCGCGAGGACTCGCTCGACGAAATTCTGGTTGATCTTCCGGAAAATGCGGAAGGTGATCTGGAGGAAAAGTTTTTAATTGCAGATGCCGTCGGGCCAGCGCTAATAGTGGTGCTGGACAAACTCACCGCAGTCGAGCGAATTGCGTTTGTGTTGCATGATTTATTTGATCTGTCGTTTGCAGAAATCGCCCCGGTTATTGAGCGCACAGAAATGGCGACACGGCAAATTGCCAGCCGTGCGCGTCGGCAAGTGCGCGGTGCTGCACTGCCACCGAAGAAAGATGCACAGCGACAACAGGAAGTAGTTGCTGCATTTATGCAGGCGTCACGCGAAGGTAATTTTGAAACGCTGATCCGGTTGTTGCATCCCGATGTGGTGCTGCGCGCAGATCAAACTGCTATTAAAGTTTCTACTGCGAATAAAGCCAAAGGTGCGCCGCAATTTGCCGCACAAATCAGCGGTGCCGAGTCAGTGGCAAATACCCTGAAAGGCAGCGCGCAGGGCGCCCAGCTATCTATTATCAACGGCTGTGCTGGCGCTTCCTGGGGTATGAATGGAAAAACAATGGTGGCTTTCTGCTTTGTAGTTAGTGATGGAAAAATCACTGCCATTGATGTGGTGATGGATAGGCAGGCTATCGATAATCTCGATATTCACATTATCTAAATCATTAACAATAGTTGCGACAATAATACTGGAGTCACTGATGAATATTTTCTTATGGATTTTGCAAACCCTGCTTGCGTTGCACACCATCATGGGCGCTGTGTGGAAATTTTCACACACAGCCGAGCAAACCATGCCCTCGCTGAAAGCCATTCCGCAACCGGCCTGGTTTGCGCTCGCCGGTGTCGAGTTGCTCTGTGCCGTTTGTTTGATACTGCCTGCAGTTTACAAACCTGCAGCTGTGCTTGCTCCACTGGCGGCAATTGGTATTGCGCTAACGATGCTGCTGTTTTGCGTTATGGAGTTGTTATCGGGTAATGCAAATATGAGTTCTATTATTTATTGGCTGGTGGTAGTGGGTGTTTGTACTTCTATCGCCTATGGCCGGCTTGTGTTGCGGCCTTTTGCCTAACAACATCCATTCGACAATTTGCATGGGGCTGTTTCAGCCCCAGATTCGAAATCCTTCAACCGCTAAAAACAAAACCCAGGATGCAACCAATAGTACCCAGGGCAGGGTAGATTGCTTTTGGGGAATAATTGCCTCGTCATTATCCGCTTCTGCGTCCTCCTTTTGCTGCGACAATTGATTAGCAAGTTGCTTTACTTTTTTAGTGCGCTTGTCCAAATCACGGGTTTTCTCACTTTGCTGGCGTAAAAACATTTCCATGCCGCGTTGGATACCATTGGCAATGGCTTTGGTTTCCACCGGTGTTTGGCCTTCAGTTTTAATTGTGTTTACGATCTTTAATGCTTCAGCACGAAGATCGCGCGCATCTTTCCGTTGTTTGCTTTTAGTGGTGGGTGCGGCTTGGGTCATAAATAAGATCCGGTGTTTTTGAGTAGGCCATTAAACAAAAATTTGCATTTCCTCGCCAATTTTTTTGCGCATTTCCATCAATTTAATTGCAGTGGCGTGTTGCTGCTTGTCTTCCTCTGTTTGTGGCACCCAGGTTGGGACTTGCACCGGTTGGCCGGACTCATCCACGGCGACCATGATCACTATGCAGTGAGTGGTGAGGCGGCGATTCAGGGATTTTGGATCGCAAGCATTGACCTCTATCGCAATATGCATGGAGGAATTACCGGTGTAGATAATCTTGGCTGCAACCTCCACCAGATTACCTACATGGATGGGGGATACAAAACGAATACCACCGGCATAGGCGGTTACGCAGTAGCGGCTGCTCCAACCGGCGGAGCAGGCGTAGGCCGCCAGGTCGATCCATTTCATCACTGCGCCGCCGTGTACTTTGCCTCCAAAGTTAACGTCTTGCGGTTCGGCCAGGAAGCGTAAAGTGATGTCTCTTTGTGGGTTGCTCATAGTGTACCTCATGATGAATGGAAAACTTGTTATAGCAGATAACACCTGAGTAGCCATTTATGTTCCGTATAACAGCTGGCGTTGCCTGAATTTCGCCCTGTCACTTTGGCTAGTGGGTAATAAACAGCTCAGGTTTCTTTATTAAATATTCTTTCAGAAAACTGCTTAATTCCAAAGTGTTTTTATGCGACATCCGTTTTTTTACGCGCTCTGAATGGTTTCCATACTAGGCTTTTTTTGATGGGTAAATATTTCCTTTCTCGCTCTAATTTTTTAGAGGGAGCGAATTCCTTTTACTTAAAAAAATATTGCGAGTGGATCGGTAATTTCACCAGGGGATAGTGAAATTTTTGGTGGGGTTTAGTGAAACATTTAAATGTTGAGGTAATAAAATGGATATTTCATTTCATGATCGTGCAGTTTATAGAATGCTTAAGGTGTTTCTGTTAACTGCTGCAATTTTTTTGATGGGAGTGTCGAAAATTTTTGCATTTGAATTGGTTTATTCGTCGCGCACCGACCGGGTGGGCGCACAACCTTTGAATATGGCAGTGGTAAAAGGAAATATTGCGGTATTTGTTGATATCAATCCAGGCATAAAAAGTGTCCGTTTTTTTATTGACAACCAATTATATTTAACTGAAAAACTTGCTCCCTGGGATATGGCCGGAACGGCAACTAACGGCGGGTCAAAATTTTACAATACGCAGCTGCTGTCAGAGGGTGACCATTCTTTTACCGCGCAGCTGGTACAGGCAGATGATCAGGTAATATTGTTAAGTGCACTGGTTACCGTTGATAACCTGACACCGGCGTTGCAGGCATCTCCACTCGTGTTTAATGAATCGGTACGGGGGGCGACCCAGATCAATCGCACCTTGAATATACAATTATCTGGAAGCTCCCAAGCGATTGAATTATCCAGTAATCAGCCCTGGTTAAGTCTTACACCAACTGCTGGGGCATCGCCTTTTACTACGAATGTTGGTATGAGTAGTAGTGGTTTGGTTGCCGGCACTTATTCTGCTGAAATTACCGCTACCAGCCCTGGCGCAGTAACATTAAAAATTCCGGTAACTTTTACAGTAGGCCCTGAAACCAGTAGCTATAACCTGATGGTTTCTGCCAGTTCGAACCGAAGTTCACCGGTTGCATTGCAGGGGCAACAACTTAGCGCAGCTGCATATATTTTTTTGCTGCCCGAAAATGATGTTAAGCAAGTGCGATTTTTTTTGGATAACCCTTCCATGTCGGGAAGTCCGACACGAATAGAAGCCGGTGCCCCTTTTGATTTGATGGGGTCGGCCAGTAACGGCAGTGCACTACCTTTGTCTGTTACGGGGCTTGCGCCCGGCGCGCATAACCTGACTGCTGAAATTATCTATCTGGATAATAGCCAGACAATTGTGGTCAGTCATTTTGAGGTCGTGGATGCACCTTTTGTGGCTACTCCGCAGAGTTTGAATTTTACCGTTACCAAACCTGCAACCCAGGCTGTATCTACCTTGTCGCTGACGGCGGGCAGTGCGGCACAGAGTTTTTCTGTAACAACAACGCAGCCCTGGGTGCATATCACTCCGAATACAGGAGCAACGCCTGCTTCACTCACTGTCAATATAGACGTAAGCGGACTGGTGCCGGGAATTTACGCGGCGGACATTCTGGTATCGGGTAGCCGTTCGTTGGTGATTCCTATTAGCTTGTCTTATATCGAAGCTGGTAGTTCGGGATATGAATTAAAAGTAAGTTCGCTTGCCAATCGCAGCAATGCGGTAGCACTTGAAGGTGCGGTACTAAAATCCAATGCTTATATCCATGTTAAACCAGAGCAAAATATCAGTCGGGTAGAGTTTTATCTGGATCGTTTACCTGGTGGTGCGCCGGACAAAACAGAAGGTCTTTTACCATTTGATTTCGCGGGCACTGCAACTAATGGAGCCGCCTTGCCATTTGATACGGCCACACGTACCGATGGCAATCATGTGATTCACGCGCGCATCACCAAAACCGATGCAACAACTGAAGTGTTGACCGGGCAATTTAGGATTACCAATCAACTCAATACCCCGGGGTTCGCTGTTAGTCCGGCACAGGTGTCTACCACGGTGGATATAGATAGCGCACCAATAGATGTAAATTTGCTGTTGGGTTTGAACGCTTTTGCAGATGGAATGAGTCCGGATTATTTAATTTCCAGTAATGTCCCCTGGGCTAGTGCTACACCTGCTGCCGGTGTGGCACCGGAAAGTGTTGCGGTCAGGTTAAATCCAGCGGGTTTATCTTCCGGTAGATACCTGGGTGCTTTAACAATTACCAGCAGTGTCCTTGAATCAATGGTGGTTCCGCTATCGCTGGTTGTTGATGGTGGCGATAGCGATGCTTGTGCTCCGGTAATTTGTTCAGAAATTCGAGTTGCCTTGCCGTATGTGTTGGACTTTACGGCAGATGCGGGGCACCTGAATGATAAATCTGGCAGAGGAACTGGCTTTACCTATGTAATGCCATCTACCAATGCAACCGCCTATGTTCCGTTCAATATTGATGCCTCCATTAGTGATGGTTTACTGCGCCTGAGCACAACCAATGGAATTATGCATCTTGCCAATAATAATCAAGCCAACGCGGTTGGTGTCGGATTTGCTGGCCCTAATCAGATTGCAAAAATTTCCACCTTGCTTGTTAATCCCCCGGCAGGTACAGGCAAGTATGAACAAGCCGGATTGTGGTTCGGAACGGATGAAAATAATTATATAAAAATTGTGTATTCATCCTACCCAACCAATCCGGTAATCGAGGTGGTATATGAGCGCAATGGTGTAGTGGTGAAATCTGCTACGAAAACGGTGGGAAATTTAAGTAGCAGTAAATTGTTACTGGAATTGATTGCAAATCCCTCCACTGGAATGGTGATTGCTGCTTTCTCCGTCAATGGTGGTGCGCGCACCCAGGTGGCTAACTACGCGGTAGAACCGGAGATGTTTAGCTTTGACGCAGCAGGTATAGATCCGGTAATAGGTACACGTAGTTTTGCCGGTCTGATGACCACGCATCGCAATGCTGTAGCACCGGTAACTTATGCATTTGATTACTTTCGCATTGAGGCGGTTGAGTCTGGATCAGCCGATTTACCGATTCAGTTCTCCCGCGTTTCGCATCCGGTCGCCTTTCCAACCAGTATGGCCTGGGCGCCAGATGGAAAGCTTTATGTCACGGAGTTATTTGGCACTATTCACGCACTGACTTATGACTCGAATTTAAATGTTATTGAAGATCAAATTATTAATAGCCTGGTTGATGCTATGGGAGCAAGGCTGACCTTGGGGATTACAGTGCGACAGGACGATCCGCTCGATAACACAAATTATTCATTATGGATTAGTTCGTCGAGCCCATCGATAGATTCCGGGGTGGCTAACTCAAGTAATATCACCCGGCTTTTCGGTCCGGGCTTTAATAATGTGCAGCAAATTATCACCGGTTTACCGCGTGCTATTGCTAATCATGCAGTGAATAATTTGCATTTTGGTCCGGATAATCGCTTGTATATGACGATTGGGGGAAATACGGGGGGTGGGGCTCCCGTAGCTGTGCCCACAGAGTTTGGCGATAGGGAAGAGCAACCACTGTCGGCGGCTATTGTAGTTGCGGATGTTTTTGCTGAAAATTTTGATGGTAGTTGCGCAAATAATACAGATATTTATGGGCCTGCGCCCTGTGACGTTACAACCTATGCCACAGGACTACGCAACAGCTACGATTTTGTATTCCACTCTAATGGATCTATGTATGCGACAGATAACGGGCTTGGAGTAATTGGTGCATTTCCTCCGTCTCCGTCTCCAGCTTGTCGAGGAGTATCTAATCCTGCGCCGGTTGCCGAGGGTGGGAATAATCCAGGGGCGCAAGTGGATTTGTTACTGCGTATTTTGCCCGGCAAATATTATGGCCATCCAAATCCTTCGCGTTCTGAGTGCGTGTTTAAAAACGGAGTGGCTCAGGGCGTTGCCCCTTTGGCAAACTATCAACTGCCATTATTGGAGTTAAGTAAAAATGCGTCGGCGGATGGTATTACCGAATATAAAACTTCGGGCGTTTGCCCTGTGCTCGAGCATAATTTGTTGCTGGTACGTTATTCATTGGGAGACGATATTATCAAAGTTCAGTTATCTGCCGATGGAATGACGGTTGTATCGCAGAATGTATTGGTAGGAGGATTTAATGATCCGCTATTTGTGACGGAACATAATGGCAATTTATTCGTGGCGGAAATGGGAGGAGGTAAGATTACCGCACTGAAACCAAATGCGAGTTCGTGTTTGTAATATTGATCGCGAAGGGTGAGCATTTTGGCTCACCCTTTGTTGTTTAAGCTTTGAATTAGTATGTTTTGTTAGTCATAAATTTGTTTTTTCTTCCACTTTGCATTTTCTTCATCAAACTGTTTCCATTCTTTACTACTGTCAGGAGCTGCTGCTTTACCTGTCGCAGCTGGTCCCTCAGTTGCAGGTGCTGCTTCACCAGCACTGTCCAGCTTTTCTTGTAGCTTGGCGATCACACCATCCAACTGGGCAATTTGTTTGTCAAATGTGTGGCTGGCATTTTCAGCGGCCAGTGCTTTGCGGCCCAGTGTATAAAAGTGGATGGCGAGTTTTATCTTGCCTGCTTGTTGCGCCTGACGAGCATTAAAAACATGTCCATCCACACTCATCTGCAGCAGCATGCGGTTAATTTGATCCGTGTAAGCATCGGTTTGTACCTGATTGATTTGTTTAAGAGCCGATTGTTGCATTACAAATTTGTACAGTTCTTGTAACAGTCCGTGCGCTTCTTTGATTTGCTGGGGGTTGTCCAATCTCACGCGTGCCTGTTGGGTGTTTTCTTTAATGGCGGATAAAAGATTGGAATAGAGTGTAAGTTGCTCGCTATGGGTGTGATCCTTGGGTTCCAGAACCGTCAATTGCTCACAGCAGTCAATCAAGGCGCGATAGAGCAGGGAGGTCAGGTCATTGGATAGGAAGCCAGCAGGAAAACCAGTCGCCAGATCGCGGAAGGAGTTGCGTCTTGCGCGCAGGGCGGTGACAAGGCGTTGGCGCTGGACTTTGCGCTTTTCTATCGAATGAGAAATAAATAAGTAGCCTGCCAACAGGGTGAGTAACAGAAAAATGGCGGCGATAACGTAGACGGACATGGTGTTTTATAAGCCTTTTCGGTTAAACATCGGGCGAATTATTGCTTTAAGTATAGCACCGAAAAAAATGGCGCCAGAATTTGTGTGCCAGATAGCTAGGGGGTACGCTAAGTGCTTGTTTCCATTCTGATAAAAAAAGAATTAAAAGTGTTGACACTGAGGGGATCGATCCCTAGAATGCGCCCCACTTCTGACGCAGACGTCAACTTGAAAAAGTTAACCAAGTGTTCTCAATGAGAAGTTAGCGTTTTAAGTAGTAGAAGTAGTACGTTAGTGAAGTGAGTTTTATTGTTGTCACACTAGGCAACAGTCAAAATGTCCCCTTCGTCTAGTGGCCTAGGACACCGCCCTTTCACGGCGGTAACAGGGGTTCGAGTCCCCTAGGGGACGCCACATATAGCGGGAATAGCTCAGTTGGTAGAGCATAACCTTGCCAAGGTTAGGGTCGCGAGTTCGAGTCTCGTTTCCCGCTCCAATCTAAAGATTTATCATCGA